>DATFQU010000240.1:0-26794 GCA_035264005.1 Candidatus Acidiferrales bacterium | reverse complement strand
AGCGCAAGTGAGTTTCGAGCTGCATCGTCACGCGCTGACTACCTTGCGCGGGTGAAGCACGCAATAGGAAAAAGACACAACAGCATATTGTTCCTACACAACAGTGAAAGTTTTGCGCTGAACTTGAAGTGGGGCACAGGGTGGCTGCAGTTCACGTTGAAACGGAGGGATGAGATGGGGCCGATAGGGGCGATTCTGTATCGCGAGGGGAAGATCCGCGCGACGAACAGCGCGTTCGTTTTCTGGGATTTGATGTACCCACTTTTGTATTTGCTGGTGTTTGGCGTGGGCGTGAACGCGGCGCTGGGCTCGCCCCCACTGGGAGCGGGCGTGAATTACGATTCTTTTTTTCTGGCGGGCGTGCTGGGAATGGCAAGCTTCGGCATCGCGGCGAACAGCTCGTGGTCGTTTTTTCTCGACCGCGACAACGGGATTTTCTACGAGATGCTGACGTATCCGATGCGGCGCTCGGAATATTTGCTCGGGAAAGTGCTGTTCAACGTGTGCATCGGAATCGTGCAGGCGGCGATCGCGATTGCCATTGGATGCGTGCTGCTGAAAATTCATTTGCAGTGGAGGCTGTTGCCGCTGCTCGCGGTGATCGTGATCGGCGGCACGGCGGGATGGTTTTTCTTCTATTCGATTTTCGCGCTAAAGATTCGCAGAAACGATTTGTTCAACAGCGTGACGTCGGTTTTTTATTTTGTGTTTCTGTTCGCCAGCTCGATGTTCTATCCGTTGGATCCGCTGCCGAAATGGTTTCGCGTGACGGCGCTGGCGAATCCGATCACCTGGGAAGTGGACCTGTTCCGCTACAGCTCGATTGGACTCGGCGTGCCAAAGCAGCTCGCGTGGGAAGCAATTGGATTCGCGATTTTCGCGCTGGTGAGTTTTGCGTACGCGGTGAGGAGTTTGCGCGAACAGGGATAAGTCACACCGCGGGCGACGCGAATAGCGTCGGGCAAGCGCCAGTTGTAATTTCGAAGCCTCAGAATTAGAGTATGCCCGCTTTCGTTGCGCGCGGCTTCCTTGGATGTCGCTGTTAGGAGGGCAGTGTGGATTCTCTTACTCTGCCAATTGATAGCCCAACTGTGGAATCACCGATGCACCGGGCCATCTGCGGTTTCTGGCGACGCATCGGAGCGCTATTGATCGACTGGATCATTCTCGGCGTTCCGTTAGAAGTTTTCGGCTGGTCCTACTTCGACAAACTGTCTCGAATTGGAGATTGGGCTGCGGCGGTGGGCATCGTCGTGGCGGTGCTTTATTTCGGCGTTCTGGGCAGTTCGATTGGAAACGGTCAGACGATTGGAATGCGAGTTTGCGGCATCAAGGTAGTAGACGCGAACGGATGGCCGATCAACCTTGTGCGATCTTTGCTTCGCTATGCGGTTCTCTGGATTCCACTCGCCCTCAACGGCGCGGCGATGCCGAGCGTACCATCCGCGATCATTGACGTCGCGCTGTTCTTGATCGTCTATCTTTACATTTTCAATCGCCGCACTCGGCAAAGTCTGCATGACCTTGCTACAGGATCGTTCGTAATCAAAGCGCCGACTGCAGGCAGGCCCATTCATCAGCGGATTTGGAAGGCACAATGGGCGATTGCATCTGCGTGCGTTGTCGCTGGTATTGTTGCCGCTCTTATTCTTGTTCCAATGCTCAAGCAGGTAGGCCCATTTCCGGAGTTGCTCGCAATCCAGCAGCAGGTCGCGGCATCGGGAAATGTGCACCAAGTCGGCGTGCAATCAGCCGTGAACTGGTCGAATGGGCAGACATCGCACTACCTTGTCGTGACAGCGATCTGGAAAGGCAGGCCAGCGGATTATCAGAAGGCGGCGGCAGATTTAGCGGCCGTCGTTCTACGTACCGATCCGGCCGCGATGCAGCGAGATATCTTGCAGATCACCATCCGGTCGCAATTCAATCTGGGGCTGGCTACAGGAAACTTATCGCGCTCATTTAGCCATCGGCCGCGTGAGTGGCAACAACTCGGCTCACCAACACAAACTCCGGAAGCTCTAAACATCGCGCCTCTGGTAAAGAGAAACAGAGGATAGCGTTCTGGCGGACGGTGCGCTGACTACTTTGCGCGGATGAAGCGCGCAATAGGAAGAAAAGCAAGAGAGCATTTGTCTTTTTCAGACGTTGGCGACCACGGACCAAATCGCAGAGTGGAAACATGCGTATCAAGTACTCGACGCTCCGCTTTATAGTTCCGCGCTAGCGATTAAGCAATGCTACAGAAAATTGGTGAAGCGCTGGCATCCAGATCGTTATGCGAGCGGGACGCAAGAATATGCCGAGGCGACACAGATGACCCGAACGATCAACGAGGCGTACTCGGCTATCAAAGATGCGCCGCTGCGGTATTACATCGATGCGTTTCCAACCTCGTACGTCGAAAAACGGCAGGCTGCCGGTGCACCTCCGGTTGGCCGGTCTAGTACCGACGACGTTTTCCCGAAAGTGGACTGGGTCGAGTATTCGATACGGTTCGTGTGTGGCGCGATTCTCGGAGCGCTCCTGAGCGTGCGCTGGTTCCTTATTTATTCTTCCAATGCTCCCTCGGCGATTTCTGAGATGGGCATCGTGATGCTTGTTTTTGGCCTGGCTGCAGCGCGATACGGCGACAGGTTCTGGCATTCGTTTTTTCGGAAGTGGTGGATGTGGTGGTGAGCGCCCGACGTTCTGACTACCTTGTGCCGATGAAGCGCGCAATTAGGAAGCAAGACGACAACGGCATTTGTTTTCTAAGAACCGACTATTCGGTGCGAGAACTTCGCAAGCGGCAGGCCAGCGTCCCTACGCAAGCGACGGCACACAGGCTGAAGCCCATCGCATCCTTCCCTCGGAATGACAAAGATAGCGACAACGGTGGCTACAGCGAAGTGGAAGCGGACGCGTCGCGCGCTTGCGTAAAGCGGACGAGGGAGTCGAGTTTTTCGCGGGGGCGTTATGTGGAGCCGCGGGCATCCGCTTGTTGCGTAAGACGAACCAGAGCATCCAGTTTTTCGCGGGCGGCGCCGGAGTCGATGGAGTCGGTGGCGAGGCGGACGCCGTCGAGAAAATGTGCGGCGCGGCCGGCGGCGACGAGCGCGGCGGAGGCGTTGGCGAGAACGATGTCGCGATGCGCTGTGTGTTCGCGGTAGAGAAGCGAGCGGCCGAAAATTTTGTGGATGATTTCGGCGTTGTGCTTGGCGTCGCCGCCAGCATAGGAGTTCGCGGGCGCGCGGCGAAGGCCGAAATCTTCGGGAGAAACTTTGTACGAGCGAATCGCGCCGGCGTTGAGTTCGGCGACGTCCGTTTCGGCGGCGAGAGAAATTTCGTCGAGGCCGTCGGCGCCGTGAACGACGAAGGCGCGTTTGACTCCAAGTTGCGCGAGCGCGCGGGCGAGAAGTTCGGTGTGATGCGGCGAGGAAACGCCGACGACTTGCGCGGTTGCTCCGGCGGGATTGGTGAGCGGGCCGAGGAGATTGAAAACTGTGCGAACGCCGAGAGCGCGGCGCACGGGCATGGCGTGTTTCATCGCCGTGTGAACCGCGGGCGCGAAAAGAAAACCGATGCCGATCTGTTCGATGGCCGCGCGGACGCGTTCGGGCGGCTGGTCGATGACGACGCCGAGCTGTTCGAGCACGTCGGCGGCTCCGGTGCGCGAACTTGCGGCGCGATTGCCGTGTTTGGCGACGCGCACGCCTGCGCCTGCGACGACGAAGGCCGTGGCGGTGGAAATGTTGAAGGTGTCGCAGGCGTCTCCGCCGGTGCCGCAGGTGTCGACGAGCATTTCGCCCGAGTGCGAGTGGCCGTCGGGGAAAATTCTTACGGCGTGGCGGCGCATGGCGGTGGCGAAGCCGACGAGTTCGTCGACGGTTTCACCTTTCATGCGGAGAGCGATGAGCAGCGCGGCGATGAGCGCGTCGTTGGCGTTGCCGGAGAGGATTTGCTCCATGCAGGCTTCGGCTTCAGCGCGGGAGAGATTTTCTTTAGCGACAAGTTTTTTAAGAGCGGCGGGGATCATGTTTCCGCACCTGTCTTTAGCTCTTTTCCCCCGCCGTCTTCCGGCTCAACGACTTTCCAATAGGGCTGAAGCGCCGGCAGAAAAATCCCTCTTGGATTTCCGTAGACGTATCTGACGAGCTCTTGTCGTTTGTCCCCAAAGATATCCTCGTAGCTGATCAAAGCGTAGAAGTGGACAAACAGGTCGCCATTTTGAATTGCGTCCGTAATGTCCGTTTGTGGCAGATCGAAAACAAATGTGCTGTGTATCCGTCCACCGGGACTTAAAATTGTGCCGAGTTTCATCGGAACGGAACCTGCCAGATCGTTCTCTGCTTTCTCGTGGTTTGAGATTCGTGCCATCACCGTAGAATTCTGAATGTAGGCTGGTGTTGTTCCCGCACAAAAGGCTTTGTAGAAGACCTTATATTTCCAGGGTTCTTGAGGTGTCCCTAATTTGACTTCACCTGGTTCTATCGTAATCCTGGCTCTTTCTTTGTCCTTAATAACCCTAACGTTTTCGATAGCGGCGATTGCGCTGCTCTGTGCGGCTTCAACTGACTTGCGCAGCAGAATCGTTTGTTTTGAGATAACTCCGAGTGTTCGCAGCGCTGCGTACACACCTCCAACCCCGACTAACACGAGCGCCCAATTAGACCAAATTACCGCGGCAACGGCCTGCCGTAAAAGCGCTAGCTGACACCACATGCAGTTCCTTGCTCGGTTTCGCAAATCCGAAGTAAACTTGTTAGCTTTTTTGCGCAAGCAATCTTAGCACTACTGGAAGGCGAATGAAGATACACGAGTATCAGGCGAAGGGAATTTTGGCGAAGTTTGGCGTGCCGATTCCGCGAGGCGAAGTGATTTTCAGGAAAGAGGAAGCGAAGGCCGCGGCGCAGCAGATCGGGACGCCGGTGGTGGTGGTGAAGGCGCAGATTCACGCGGGCGGGCGCGGAAAAGGCGGAGGCGTGAAGCTGGCGCGTTCGCCGGAACAGGCGACTGAGCTGGCGGGGCAAATTTTGGGAATGAAATTAGTGACGCCGCAGACGGGCGCGGAAGGACGGATTGTGCGGCGGCTGCTGATCGAGCAGGGGCTCGACATCAAGCGCGAATTGTATTTGAGCATTTTGGTGGACCGCGCGGCAGAAGCGCCGGTGATTTTGGCGAGCGCGTCTGGCGGAATGGAAATTGAAGAAGTTGCCAAGGAGCATCCGGAAGCGATTTTGCGCGAAGTGATTTCGCCGGCGGCGGGATTGCAGAGCTATCAGGTGCGGAAAATCGTTTTTGGATTGGGATTGCCGGCGGAAATGGCGAAAGTTGCCGAGCCGTTTTTTCAGGCGCTGTACCGCGCGTTTTTGGCGACGGATGCGTCGCTGCTGGAGATCAATCCGCTGGTGCTGACGGGCGATGGGAAGTTGATTGCGCTCGACGCGAAGATGAATTTCGACGACAACGCGCTGGGGCGGCATCCGGAGATTGCGGAGATGCGCGATCTGGACGAGGAGACGCCGCTCGAAGTGGAAGCGTCGAAGTACAAACTGAATTACATCAAGCTCGACGGCAACGTGGCGTGCATGGTGAACGGCGCGGGGCTGGCGATGGCCACGATGGACATTATTAAATTGGCGGGCGGGAATCCGGCGAACTTTTTGGATGTGGGCGGAGGCGCGTCGGCGGAGCAGGTGAAAAACGCGTTTAAGATTTTGCTGGGCGATCCGAACGTGCAGGCGGTGTTCATCAATATTTTTGGCGGGATTTTGCGCTGCGACGTGCTGGCCACGGGCGTTGTGAATGCGGCGCACGAGTTGAAAATCAAAGTGCCGGTGGTGGTGAGGATGGAAGGGACGAACGTCGAGAAAGGAAAAGAAATTTTGCAGAATTCGGGATTGAACTTTACGGTGGCGGCGGGAATGAAAGACGGCGCGGAGAAAGTGGTGGCCGCAGCGGGAGGCGCGCGATGAGCGTTCTGGTGAATGAGCAGACGCGCGTTGTGGTGCAGGGGCTGACGGGGCGCGAAGGCGGATTCCACGCGGAGCAGATGATTGCGTACGGGACGAAAGTTGTAGCGGGCGTGACGCCGGGAAAGGGCGGGACGAAACATCTGAACGTGCCGGTGTTCAACACAGTGGCGGAAGCGGTGCGCGAGACAGGCGCGAACGCGTCGGCGATTTTTGTGCCTCCGCCGTTTGCCGCGGACGCAGTGCTGGAAGCGATTGACGCGAAGCTGCCGCTGGTGGTGTGCATCACAGAGGGAATTCCGACGCTGGACATGGTGCGCGTGGCGGCCGTGCTGCGCGCGTCGAATACGCGGCTGATTGGGCCCAATTGTCCGGGGCTGATTTCGCCGGGGAAATGCAAAATCGGAATTATGCCCGGGCACATTCACAAGCAGGGAAATGTGGGACTGGTGAGCCGCAGCGGGACGCTGACGTACGAGGCGGTGGATCAGTTGACGAAGCTAGGAATCGGGCAATCGACGTGCATTGGGATTGGCGGCGATCCGATCATCGGAACGAGCTTTCTGGATGCGATCAAGATGTTCAACGAAGATGCGGAGACGAATGCGATTGTGATGATCGGCGAGATTGGCGGGAACGCGGAGGAAGTTGCGGCGGAGTACATCAAGGCGCACGTGAAAAAGCCGGTGGTGGGATTCATCGCGGGGCAGACGGCGCCTCCGGGACGTCGCATGGGGCACGCTGGAGCAATCATCAGCGGCGGGCAGGGAACGGCGAAAACGAAGTATGCGGCGATGCAGGCGGCGGGGATTCATACGGTGCAGAGTCCGGCGGAAATTGGACACACGATGGCGGGAGTTTTGGGAAAGGCAGCGGGAAAGTAAAAAAGCAGTGGCTAGTGGTTAGTGGCCCTTCGACTTCGCTCAGGGCAAGCGAGTGGCTAGAAAAAACTAAGGACAAAATACGAGGAGAGAATCTTGGCGATTGAGAGAACGTTGGCGATTATCAAACCGGATGCGGTCGGACGCGGATTGACGGGAGACATTCTGAAGCATATTCACGAGGCGCAGTTCAAGATTGCGGCGATCAAGTCGCTGCGTCTGACGAAGAGCGAAGCAGAAGGATTTTATGCCGTGCATCGCGAGCGACCGTTCTTCAAGGATCTGACGGAGTTTATGAGTTCGGGAAAAGTGGTGGTGATAGCGCTCGAAGCGGAAGGCGCGATTACGCGGTGGCGGGAGACGATGGGCGCGACGGATCCGGCAAAGGCGGCGGCGGGGACGATTCGGAAGACGTTTGGGACGAGCATTCAGAATAATTGCACACACGGGTCGGACGCGCCGGAGACGGCGAAGTTCGAGCTCGGATATTTTTTCTCGGGGATGGAGCTGGTTTAAGCAAATGCGGCGAAGCGCGAGGGTTGTTTGTGGCGCGTTCATCTGTCTAATTGCAACGGCTGGCAGCGCGTTCGCGCAGAATCCTGACTGGACCACACCTTTCCCTCCTTTCCGCATCGCGGGCAACCTCTACTATGTGGGAAGCAAGGACCTGGCGAGTTATTTGGTTACCACGCCGAAGGGAAACATACTGATCGATTGTGACCTCGAAGCCGATGTGCCGCTGATCCAGGCGAGCATCGAGAAATTGGGATTCAAGTTCAGCGATACAAAGATTCTGCTGATCAGCCACGCCCATTGGGACCACGATGCGGGATGCGCTGCGATCAAAGAAAAGACTGGCGCTTCATACATGGTAATGGACGCGGATGTGCCTGTGGTGGAGTCGGGCGGCAAGGCTGATTTCCAGTATGGCCACTCCGCAGAGGATCTATATCGGCCCGTGAGAGTCGATCGCGTCCTGCATGACGGAGACGAAGTGAAGCTTGGCGGCGCAGTGCTCGTTGCGCATCTGACGGCCGGACATACCAAGGGCTGTACGACATGGACGATGAAAGTAACGGAAGGCCGCAAGACTTACCATGTCGTGATCGTTGGCAGCCCGAACGTAAATCCCGGCTACAAGCTCGTGAACAACGCGGCGTATCCGCAGATCGCGGAAGACTACGAGCGCATGTTTCGCGTGCTGAACTCCTTGCCATGCGATATTTTTCTGGGGGCGCACGGATCTTATTTTGGGTTGGAAGCGAAATATGCGGTAATGCAACAGGGCCAGCGAAATCCGTTCGTCGATCCCGAAGGCTACAAGAACTACGTGCAGGAAACGGAGCAGGCGTTCCGTGATGAAGTGGCGAAGCAGAGGCGTGCAGCGAACTGATGTGTTGTACATGTGATTGCCTATGCGTGCATCTAAGGATTTGTGGAGAAGATTTTGACTAGATCGCGTCATTTGTTCCCACGTCAGAAGGCACATTACGCGGCTCTCGTGGCAACTCTTTTCATTTGCGGAATGATTGTGTGCGCAGTGGCGGTGCGGGGACAGGGGACGGGGCAGACGGTGGATGGGCGGATCGCGGCTCTGAATCAGAAGGCTCCAGATTTTCCGCCGCCGGGGTTCAAGGCTACGGGAATCACGTGGATCGATTCGCAGCCGCTGACGCTCGCGGACTTGCACGGCAAAGTGGTGATGATCGATTTCTGGGAGTACACGTGCATCAATTGCGTCCGCACGTTTCCGCAGAACAAGGAGTGGTACACGCGGTATCACAAATACGGATTCGAAATTATTGGCGTGCACGACCCGGAGTTTCAGATCGCGTATGACGTGGCGAACGTTGAAGCCGCGGTGAAACGGTATGCGCTGCCGTATCCGATTGTGGTGGATGATTATTTCAAGATTTGGGGCGCTTATAGGAACAATGTGTGGCCGAATCGCTTTTTGATCGATGGGAACGGAAACGTGCGATACGAGCTGGAAGGCGAAGGAGACGATCACAATTTCGAAGTATTGATACGGCAACTGCTGGACGAAGCGCATCCGGGACTGGCGTTCCCGCAGGATTACACGCTGCCAGTCGCGGAGAACATGAACGCGCCAGCGTGCGGTGGCACGCCGACGGATGAAATGTATGTCGGCAAGTGGGGCGATCGCGGAATTTTGGAGAATCCCGATCCGTATCATCCGGGCGTGACGGTGAATTACAAGCTTCCGGACAAAGTGGATGACGGGCACGCGGTGATTTCCGGCAAGTGGGAAACGGATCCGAATGGAATGATTTTCGAAGGAAAGGCGCAGCAGCCGGAGCAGAACTCGTCGCGGATGGAGATGAAATATCACGCCACGCAAGTCTATGCGGTGATGAACGTGGCGCAAGGGAAGCCGGAGCGGCTGTACATTTTGCAAGACGGCAAGGATTTGACCAACGACGATAAAGGCGCGGACGTGAAGATTGATGCGAACGGGCATTCGTACATCGACGTGGACAGTTCGAGAATGTATTACTTGGCCGCGAATAAGGAATTCGGGAATCACACGCTGGAACTGATCCCCACGGCGCCGGGAATTGAAGTGGATTCGTTTACGTTTGGCAATAGCTGCGAAACGACTTTTCCTCACGTGTAACGCGAAGCTAATCTACACAAGCGCGTGGCAGCGCGTCACGAATCGATTTTCCGCTCGTCGTCTCGCTATTCAAAAAGCGACGACATCGCGCGGATAAAGCGCGCGAAAGGAAGTTTTTTCTGGAAGTCTGTCCGCCCATGGTTGTGGCCATTGGCTGCGGTTTAGAGGGGCGCGGTTGATCTCGGTCGCGCTGTTTTGTCGCGTTGACGGGCCAGCGATGCTTGCATCATCGTTCGGAATGACAGCAAAACAGAGTAGAATCGGCGCGAGAGTGAATGATGGAGCCGGCGCGCGAACTCGGCAAAGGACTGCTGATTCTGGGGCTGGTGATTGCGGCGGTGGGAATTTTTCTGCTGGCGGGGCCGAAGCTTCCGTTTCGTTTGGGACGGTTGCCAGGAGACGTTTCGTATCATGGAAGGCACACAACTTTTTATTTTCCGATTGTGACGTGCATCCTGTTGAGCGTGGTGTTGACCGTGATTCTGTGGATTGTTGGCGCGATGCGGCGGTGAAGAGTAACAGGAACGTTTTGGATGGTTGAGGCATGACGCAGTTTTCTCTGAACCTGATGCCAGAGAAGCACGTCTGGCGCGTGAGCGAGCTGACGCTGCGTCTGTGCGATCTACTGGAAGCGGAGTTTCCGGACGTTTGGGTGGAAGGGGAAATTTCGAATTTCCGCGCGGCGCAAAGCGGCCATTTGTATTTCACACTGAAGGACGAAAAATCGCAGATTCGGTGCGTATGTTTTCGCGATCAGGTCCGCGGGCTCAGATTTCAGCCGGAAGATGGGCTGAAGGTGACGGTGCGCGGCGGCGTTAGCGTCTATGAGTCGCGCGGCGAATATCAGATTTACGTTTCGCACATCGAGCCGGTAGGGCTTGGTGCGTTGCAGCTTGCGTTCGAGCAACTGAAGGAAAAACTCGAAGAAGAAGGATTGTTTGACACTGAGCGAAAAAAGCCGCTGCCGGCGCTTCCGCGACGAATCGGGATTGTTTCTTCGCCGCAGGGCGCGGCGATTCGCGACATTGTGCGCGTGCTGCGGCGGCGGTTTCCGAATCTGCACGTAACTCTTTTTCCGGTGAAGGTGCAGGGCGAAGGCGCGGCGGAAGAAATTGTGCGGGCCATCCGGCATTTCAATCGCGCGGAGATGGTGGACGTGATGATCGTGGCGCGCGGCGGCGGGTCGCTCGAAGATTTGTGGGCGTTCAACGAGGAGATTGTGGCGCGGGCGATTGCGGCGTCGGAAATCCCGATTATCACGGGCATCGGACACGAGACAGACACAACGATTGCGGATTTTGCGGCGGACTTGCGCGCGCCTACGCCTTCGGCGGCTGCGGAGATCGTGGTGCGGACACGCGCGGAGTTCGAAAAACACATTGCCGATTGCACGCGCGAGCTGGTGCAGCACATGAGGTACTTTTTTTCGGAGCGGCGGCATGCGGTGCGGGATCTGGCGACGCATCGCGCGTTCCGCCGGCCGGGGGAACTTGTGAGGCGGCGGAGGCAGCGCGTGGACGAGCTAAGCGCGTCGCTGGCGAAGGATTTGAACCGGCGAATCGAAGTGGTGCGGCGGCGCGTGAATATTTCCAGTACGCGGATGGCGTCGTTCGATTTGAGCGGACGCGTGAGGATGCTGCGGCTACGCGTCGAGCGGCGGCATGGCGAATTGGGGGCGGCGCTGGAGCGCGCGGTGGTGCGGCAGAGGCGAAGATATGCGCTGATGCAGGTGAAGCTGGCATCGCTGGACTTGCGCGCGCGCGTGAGCGTGCTGCGTCGCAGACTGGAGCGGCGCACGAGCGAATTCGCCGCGCACGCGCGCCGGTACTTGGGCGCGACGCGGCGGCGAGTGGAAGCGGCGGCGGTGCGGCTCGAAGAGCGCAGCCCGTTTCAGTTGCTGGAGCGTGGGTACGCGATTGCCTATGACGCAAAAGGAAAAGTTCTTCGTTCGGCGGAGCAGGTCGCGGAGGGCGATGCGATTCGCGTCCGGCTGGCGCGGGGAGAAGTTGGCGCGACGGTGCGCCGGAAGCGCGATTCTTGACCCACGAAGTTTTACTCAACCTTTTTAAAAGCGTCTTTGATAATTCATTTCCCTCTTAAAGCCCTGACCTAACAGGGCTCCCGCTACGTCATCTAGGATCGAAGGCGAATGAGCATAGAAAGTAGTGAACTCATCGTGATCTGCATATATTGCGAAGAGCGCAGGCTCGGGTACGAATAGGAAATCTATCCATTCGCTCAACATGACTCGAAGTAGTTCTTCAGATTCCGACCGGTTAGTTGTGGTAAGGCACAGACCACGCTCATATCTCGGAGCAATCGAATGGTTCGTGAGCAGTTCAATCAGATGCCGTGGTTCGAACACAACCAGATCGATTGTGACAGATACTTTTTTCGAGGCGCTAAGTTCAGAGAAAATCGCCTTAACGAAGGGTTCCAATTTAGCGAGCGGAGTTTCGAAAGTAAGTTGAAATTCCCACGGATTCGCGCGGAATTCTTCTAGGGCATCGATGGCTTCGCACTTTATCACGATGACCTCCTGGAGTACGCTACTCTTCGTCGGCGGAGCCGCCGGCGACTTTCAATACGGCGAGGAAAGCTTCTTGCGGGATATCCACGCGGCCGACGCGCTTCATGCGCTTTTTGCCTTCTTTTTGGCGTTCGAGGAGCTTGCGTTTGCGCGTGATGTCGCCGCCGTAGCATTTGGCGAGAACATTTTTGCGCAGAGCGCTGATGGTTTCGCGTGCGATGATGCGGCTGCCGATGGCGGCTTGAATAGGGACTTCGAACTGTTGGCGCGGAATCAGTTTGCGAAGACGCGCGGCGAGTTCGCGGCCGCGTTCGTAGGACTGGTCGCGGTGGCAAATGAGCGTGAGTGCGTCGACGGGCTCGCCGCCAACGAGAACGTCGAGCTTGACCAGATCGGATTCGCGATAACCCGCGAGATGATAGTCGAGCGAAGCGTAGCCGCGCGAAACGCTTTTCAGCCGGTCGTAAAAATCGAGAACGATTTCGTTGAGCGGCAATTCGTAGGTGAGCATGACGCGCGTGGGCGAGAGATATTCGAAATTCTTCTGCACGCCACGCTTTTCGGTGCAGAGCTGGAGGATCGCCCCGACGGAATCGTCGGAAGTGATAATCATGGCGGTGAGAATCGGCTCCTCAATGCTGGCGATTTGCGCGGGTGGCGGAAATTTTGTGGGACTGTCGACTTCGATGACTTCTTTCGCGGTGGTGGTGATGCGGTAGCGAACGCTGGGCGCAGTAGTAATGAGATCGATGCCGAATTCGCGTTCGAGTCGCTCCTGAGCGATTTCCATGTGCAGAAGGCCCAGAAATCCGCAGCGAAAGCCAAAGCCGAGGGCGACGGAATTTTCCGGTTCGTAGAAGAACGCGGCGTCGTTGAGCTGGAGTTTGCCGAGCGCGTCACGGAGAACTTCGTAATCGGTGGCGTTCACGGGATAAAGGCCGGCGAAGACCATGGGCTTGATGGCTTCGAAGCCGGGGAGAGGCGCAGCGGGACGGTCGGCTTCGACTATCGTGTCCCCGACGCGCGCATCGGCGACGCGTTTGATATTGGCGATGACGAAGCCGACGTCGCCGGCGGCGAGTTCTTCGAGGGGCACAGGCTTGGGAGTCAGGACGCCAAGGTCTTCGACCTCGTAGATTTGATCCATCGCGCAGAGCCGGATTTTCATGCGTGGAGTGATGCGGCCTTCCATGACACGGACCAGAATCACAGCGCCGCGGTAGGAATCAAACCACGAATCGAAAATCAGCGCGCGAAGCGGAGCGTCGGCAGAGCCCTTGGGCGCCGGAATGCGCGTGACAACGGCTTCGAGAACGTCCGCAACACCGATGCCGCTTTTCGCGCTGATGAGCAGCGCGTCAGACGCAGGAATGGCGAGGACGTTTTCGATTTGTTCTTTGACGCGGTCGGGCTCGGCGGCGGGAAGATCAATTTTATTCACGACGGGAATGATGGCGAGATTGTGGCGCGAGGCGAGGAAGGCGTTTGCGACCGTTTGCGCTTCGACGCCCTGGCTGGCGTCAACGACGAGGAGAGCGCCTTCGCAGGCGGAAAGCGCGCGTGAGACTTCGTAGGAAAAATCGACGTGGCCGGGAGTGTCGATCAGGTTGAGGCGGTATTCTTTTCCGTCGCGCGCGGCGTAATGAAGGCGAATGCTCTTGGCTTTGATGGTGATGCCGCGCTCGCGTTCGAGGTCCATCGAGTCGAGCACTTGCGCGGTCATTTCGCGTTCGCTGAGCGCGCCGGTGAGTTCGAGAAGGCGGTCGGCGAGCGTCGATTTGCCATGGTCAATGTGGGCGATGATGCAAAAATTGCGGATGAGAGCAGGATCCATAAAATCAGGAAGCAAAGAGGCAAGGAAGCAAGGAGGCGAAGCCTCTCTTTTTCAATTCAGGCCCTTTCGTAGCGCTGGAATTAGCGGACGCACGCGCGGCCGGCAGACTTTGAGTGTGCCACAGATTGCGACGGGCGGAAAGCGGAGTCAAACAAGCGCGAAAGTGAAGTTGTCGCGCTCGGGTTGCAAAACGTCTATGCAGCGCACAGAATGAAAGCATGTTCAAGGAAGGGCAACTCGTGCGCGTGAATCTGGCGGGAATGCAGTCCGGAGGCGTGCTGTTTCACGCAGCGGTGACGGATGCGATTGGCAACATTGTGCGTCAGACATCCACGGAGCCGTCGAAGTATTTGGTGCGTCTTAAGTTTTCCTTCAAGGGCGTGAACGAAGTGGAAGTGCCGGAAGAGCGGGTGCGGGCCGCCTGACGGCAGGATTTTGCATTTACAACATTTCGTGAAACTTCTGCGCGGAACGGTGACAGGATTGTCCGCGATTTAACCGCGTGCGGCGGATTGCGTTACAATGGCGTCGAAATCTGGAGGCGCAATGCTCCACCGATTTGTTTTCCACAACAACAAGCTGATGCCCATCGAGGAAACGCGATTGTCGCCGGGGCAAGCAGGCCTACTCTGTGGCTGGGGGCTGTTCACGACGCTGCATATATTCGAGGGAACGCCGTTCGCGTTTGAGAAGCACTGGAAGCGGCTGGAGAAAGATTCGGCGCGGACGCATTGTCCGTTTCCTTTCGATGCGGAGAGAGTACGGGGCTATTTGGGCGAAGTGCTTCGCGCGAACAATGTGGTGGAAGGATGCGCGCGAATTTACGCGATTTACAACCAGGTTGGACACTGGCGGAGCGACGAAAGCTTTCCGATGGTGGATTTGTTTTTGTGCAGCACGGATTTGCCGAAGTTTCGCCAGCCGGCGCGTTTGAATTTGCGCGAACACGGACGGCACGCAGCGTCGCCGCTCGCCGGAGTGAAAGTGACGTCGTGGCTCAACAACGTTTGGAATTTTTACGAAGCGCAGCAGGGCGGCTTCGATGAAGTTGTGCTGCTTAACGAGCGAGGCGAGGTTTCCGAATGCACGGCGGCAAATGTCTTTTGCGTGCGCGGGGGGCGCGTACTGACTCCGCCGCTCAATTCGGGATGCCTGGAAGGGATCACGCGGAGCACTCTGCTGGAAATCGGGCCGCGCGCAGGAGTGTCGTGTGAAGAGGCGGTTCTGCGGCCCGCGGACTTGTTCTCCGCGGATGAAGTTTTCATTTCGTCCTCGAACCGCAACCTGCTTGCGGTCGGCGAAATTGCGGGTCATCGCTACTTGAATGCACCGGGCGCGATCACGCGGCGGCTGGACGAAGCTTTCGCGAATTACATTAAGGAGTATCTCGCCAAGCAGTCTTCGCACGCGACGGCGCGCTGATCTGCGGGATTTCAGACACGCGCGGAGTATTGTTTTGAGACGAGAGTATTGCCATGCAGCAATCGGCCCTCGCTGAAAACTGAATCCGCTGCAACCTCCAGTGAATCAAAACGAAAGGGGAATTCGATGAGTGACCTAGCGAGTAAAACGTGCGTTCCCTGCAAGGGCGGCGCTCCGCCCATGAAAGGGAACGAGCTCAACGGATACTTGAAACAGGTTTCAGATTGGAAAGCGGTGAACGAACATCATCTGACGAAGACGTTTACGTTCCCGGACTTCAAGCAGGCGCTCGCATTTGTGAACAAGGTGGGAGCGATTGCGGAGGAACAGGGCCATCATCCTGACATCCTGCTGACGTGGGGCAAGGCCGAAGTGACCACGTGGACGCACAAAATCGACGGCCTGACGGAGAGCGATTTCATCCTGGCCGCGAAAATCGATCAGATCTAGAGGCACTCGAATCGCCACTGGCTGGAAGAGGCGAGCATTCAAAAATATTGGAGAGGCGCCAGCCAGGGAGCGGGATGCCGAGCCGAAATCATACCGAAAGACAGGCTTGACATTGGCGCGGCAGTGATTAAACTAACTGGTTAGTTAAATAATTCAATGAGATCAGAGATAATGAAGCGCGAAACGAATAGGGTGACACTTTCGGAAGACGAGAGCAGCGCGGAGCGCGTGGCGCGGCGCTGCCGGTGCGGCGTGATGTTTCTCCTTGCCGTCGTTGTGTCGATTCTGGCGATTCAGGCATATGGGCAGGAGAGTCCTGTGCCGGCGGCTCCATTGAATTTGAACCTGCAGCAGGCTGTACAGATGGCGCTGAAGCAGAATCCCAGCGTGCAAATTGCAGTGCTGAACTTGGCCGAAAGCCACAAGGAAAGCGATATCGCGCTGTCGCAACTGTTGCCGCAGGCGGAGTTCAACGTATCGGACCGCGCGCTGCGAGAGAACGTCCAGGCGAACATAGGAATTGCGATTCCGGGCGTGCCGAAAGCGGTGGGGCCATTCCAGGTGTTTCAGGTGGGAGCGAACTTTTCGGCGCCGGTTTTCGATTTGTCGCTGTGGCGGAAGTGGCAAGCGTCGAGAAAAAATGTCAGCGGCGCGGATGCGCAGACGCTCTCCGTGCGCGAGCAGATCGTGCTCCTCGTGGTGTCGCAATACTTGAGCAGCTTGAGGTCGAGCGCGGAAATCAGCGCGGCACAAGCGGAAGTAGACCTGGCGCAGGCGCTTTACGACCAGGCTTTCGACCAGGAGAAGCATGGCACGGCGACAAGCGTGGACGTGTTGCGTTCCAATGTCGAATTGCAGAACGAAAAGCAGCAGCTGATCATTGCACAAACGAATCAGAAGATTGCATTGTACGGGCTCGCGAAGCTGCTCAACCTAAATCCGGCGCAGAGTATCATTCTTTCCGATCAGCTGACGTTTTTCGAAACGCCGAATATGACCGTCGATCAAAGTCTGGCAGATGCGTATCAATCGCGGCCGGAAATGAAGCAACTGCTCGCGAAGCAGCAAGCGCTCAAATATGAGAAAGGTTCGGACAGAGACGCACGCCTGCCGGCGCTGACGTTCCAGGGCGACTACGAACAGCAAGGAATTTCGTCGAGCACGATTATTCCGACGTACGCGTATATTGCTGGAATCTCATTTCCGATTTTTACGGGCGGGCGAATCCGTGCGCAAGTGGTGCATGATGAACTGGAACTGAAGAAAGTCGACCAAAATCTACAGGACGAAAGGAACCAAATCGCGCTGGAAGTGGAGACGGCGGCGGCGCAACTGGAGTCGGCGCGGAATCAGGTGCAGGTTGCGAATCTTGGCGACGAACTGGCGAAGGAAGAAGTGCAGCAGTCGCAAGATCGGTTTCGGGCTGGAGTTGCGGACAACATTGAGGTGGTGACGGCGCAGAATGCGCTAGCGCGAGCGGACGAGAACCGGATCGCGGCGCTCTATCAGTACAACCAATCGCGGGCTGATTTGGCACGCGCGGTTGGGCGAATCGAATTGCTTTACACCAAGTGAAAGAGGCTGCCTAGATGGACGGACAGACGACAGAAGCTGAGCCCGGCACGCAAACGGGCGAGTCGCAGAAGCAGGAACAGGGACGAAGCCAGCGCGAGGCGCAGCCGCAAGGGCAAGCGCAGGATGTCGAATTGCGGAAACGGTCGACGCTGAAGAATCCAAAAGTGCGGCGAGGCTTGCTGATCGCGGGCATTGTGATTGTCGCCGGCGGATTTCTCTTCTGGTTTCACTACCGCAACCGTCAGTCGACGGACGACGCAGAGGTTGACGGGCACATCATTCCGATTTCTTCGCAAGTATCCGGGCGCGTGCTGAAGATTCTGGTGAATGACAACGAGACGGTGAAGCAGGGGCAGTTGCTGGTGCAGTTGGACCCGCGGGATTATCAGGCCAAGCTGGATGATGCGAAAGCAAAGCTGGCCGCGGCGCAGAGCCGTGTGCAATCAGCGACCGTGAACGTGCCGCTGACGTCGGCCACGACACAGAGCGATACGACGGGAGCGGAGGCGGGCGTCGCGGCGGCGCAATCGGCATACGAGCAAGCGCAGCTCGCGCTGCAGCAGGCATCTTCGTCGCAATTGGCGTACGCACAAGCGAACGTGCAGAAGCAGGAAGCAGCGAGTCAAAAAGCGGAGTCGGACCTGGAGCGCGTGAAGCCGCTCGCCGCGAAGGAAGAGATTTCGCAGCAGCAGTACGACGCGTATGTTGCCGCCGCGACGGAAGCGAAGGGCGAGTTGGACGCGGCAAATCAGGCGCTGGCGCTGGCAAAGCAAACAATTCCGGTGAGGCAGGCGCAAGTGGCTTCGGCGAAGGCGGATCTCGCGAAGGCGCAGGCGAACCTGCAAGCGGCGCAGGCCAACCGGCGTCAGGTACGCATCAGCGCGGCGAGCGAGGCTTCGGCGCGCGCGGCCGTGGGCGAAGCACAAGCCGAAGTGGAAACAGCGCAGTTGAATCTTGATTACACGCAGATTGTTGCGCCGGAAGACGGTGTCGTAACGAACAAGACGGTCCAGATTGGGCAGATTCTTTCGCCTGGTCAAGGCTTGATGGTCGTCGTTCCGCTGAAGAATATTTGGGTGACGGCGAATTACAAAGAGACGCAACTGGCGCACGTGCGGCCGGGCGACCGCGCCGAAGTAGACGTCGACATGTATGGAAAAACATTCCGCGGCCACGTGGACTCCATTGCAGGAGCGACGGGTTCGCGGCTGAGCCTGCTGCCGCCGGAGAACGCCACCGGAAATTATGTGAAGGTTGTGGAACGGATTCCTGTCAAGATCGATCTCGACCCAATTCCCGCTAATGAAGCCATCCTGCGGCCGGGCATGAACGTGGAAGTGACAATCATTACGCAGTAGGTTGCAGGCTTTCGATGGCCACCTTTTCGCTTACACAAGATCGCGCACGCGATGACGTCAACCCGTGGCTGATTGCCGCGACGGTGATGCTTGCGACGTTCATGGAAGTGTTGGACACGAGCGTCGCGAACGTATCGCTGCCGCACATTGCCGGAAGTTTGAGCGCCGGAGTGGACGAGAGCACGTGGGTGCTCACGTCGTATCTGGTCTCGAACGCGATTGTACTGCCGCTCACCGGATGGCTCTCCAACGTATTTGGGCGCAAGCAGTTTTACATGGCGTGCGTCGCGATTTTCACCATTAGTTCATTCCTCTGCGGTCTTGCGCCGAGTCTCGGAGCGCTGGTTTTCTTTCGCGTGATTCAAGGGGCGGGCGGCGGTGGGCTTCAGCCGATTTCGCAGGCCATACTCGTGGATAGTTTTCCGCGCGAAAAACAGGGAATGGCGATGGCGATCTACGGCATGGGCGTGGTTGTTGCGCCAACGATCGGCCCGACGCTCGGCGGCTGGATTACGGACAATTTCACGTGGCGCTGGATTTTCTTCATCAATATTCCGGTTGGAATTTTATCGATCTTGATGACCTCACTGCTGATCAAGAATCCGGCGCACCAGATCAAGAAAAAATTGCACATCGACTACGTGGGAATCGGATTGCTGAGCGTCGGCGTCGGGTTCCTGCAAGTTGTGCTCGACAAGGGGCAGCGCGACGACTGGTTTGGATCGAACTTCATCATTTGGTCCACCGTCGTAGCGATGATTGGAATTGTGGGGGTGATTGTCTGGGAGCTGCGTCAGAAAGATCCGGTGATCGATCTGCATTTGCTGAAGGAGCGAAATTTTTCGGTCGCTGTGTTTACGATGTACATCCTCGGATTCGTGCTTTATGGCACGACGGTCTTGCTGCCGATTCTGTTGCAGACGCTATTGGGCTATACCGCGATGCAGAGTGGGCTTGTTCTGTTGCCGGGCGGCGTATTCATGATAATGGTGATGCCATTTGTGGGCTGGATGCTGGGGAAATTCGAAGCCAGATGGCTGGTCGTCGTGGGCCTCATGATAACTGCGTCCGGACTGTTCATGATGGGGACGCATTTCGACTTGCAGATGGGAATGTCGACGCCGGTACTTGTGTGGATTGTCTCGCGATTCGGTGTGGCGTTCCTGTTTGTGCCAATCAACGTCATCGCGTTTTATTACGTGTTGCCGCAGAAAACGAATGACGCGACAGGATTGATTAATCTGGCGCGCAACGTGGGCGGGAGCATGGGCATTTCGTTCGTTACGACGCTGCTCGACCGCGGCGCGCAGAAAAACCAAAAGATACTTGGTGCGCACATTACGGCAATGAACTCTCAGTTCCAAATGGCCATTCAAGCTATGGCGCAGCGATTGGTGGCCGCAGGAGAGAGCGCGACGCATGCTGTAAAGATCGCGCAGCAGATGTTTTACTCGGCGCTGCAGGGGCAGGCGATGATGCTTTCTTTCATCCGAGATTTTCGGATTATGGGATATGTTTGCGTGGGCATGATACCGTTCATGTTCATTTTGAAGAAAGCGAAGCCGGGGCAGGGAAAAGGTGGCCGGGGAATGGGCCATTAGGATTCCGAGAAACGGTATCGTTTTGATCTGAAGATGTGACTGCGACGGATGCGACGAAATAACTCCGATGTTGCACATTTCATGACGCGGGCGATCGAGCTTGCAATGGAAAACGTCCAATCGGGCAAAGGGGGTCCGTTCGCGGCGCTGGTTGTGAAGGCGGGGAACATTATTGGCGAAGGGACGAACGTTGTCACGTCCACGAACGATCCGACGGCGCACGCGGAGATTGTGGCGATTCGCGAAGCATGCAAAAAACTGGGCAGCTTCGAACTTACCGATTGTGAGATTTACGCGAATTGCGAACCGTGTCCGATGTGCCTGGGCGCAATCTACTGGGCGCGTCCGGCGCGAATTTATTTTGCGACCACCTCGGCCGACGCGGCGAAAATCGGCTTTGACGACGCCTTCATCTACAAACAGTTGAAAAAAACTGCGAAGGCGCGAAAGATTCCCATGGGACAGCTGCTGCGCGCAGAGGCACTCGAGGTTTTTCGCGCATGGGAAAGCAAGCCGGACAGGGTCAAATACTAAGCGGGTGGGTCCGACAACGCGGTCGCGCGCACGTAAATAATCTCGGTTTGGAGCCGGGCGATGACCATAGAGCTTGCACAGAACGACTACGGGGAGTCGCGCATTCGGCTGCTGCGCGTGATGCACCGCGGCGGACTGCATGAAGTAAAGGACCTGACTCTTTCGGTACGGCTCGAGGGTGCGTTCGAAGCCGCGCATGTGAAGGGCGAGAACCGCGCGATCCTACCTTCCGACACGATAAAAAACACCGTATATGTGCTGGCGAAGCAATATCCGGCGGAAGCGATCGAGGAGTTCGCATTTCATTTGACCGAACACTTCCTGACGTATAACCCTCAAGTGGCGCGGATCGAGGTTCGCATCAGCGAACGGCCGTGGTCGCGTGTCACCATCGGAGAAAAGGGCCACGCGTCGGCGTTCGTGGGAAGGGCGAGCGAGAAGCGCACGACGCGTATCAGTGCGGGGAGAGAGGCGCTGGCCCTCGAGTCCGGCATCGAAGATTTGCTAGTGATGAGAACTTCGGGAATGGCATTTGAAGGTTTTCTCCGCGACCCGTACACGACGCTCGAAGAAAGCAAGCAGCGCGTGCTGTCGACGGCCTTGAACGCGGCATGGAGCTACGAGTTTCCGGAGCCAGAAATGCCTTTCTCGACGATGTGGCATGGAGTGCGGAAGACGCTCCTGGAGACTTTTGCGGCGCACGAATCCAAGTCGGTGCAGAACACGATTCATGTGCTCGGACAGGCGGTGCTCGAAAATTTCGAGGCGATCAGCGAGATTCGCCTCTCGATGCCGGACAACTATTGTTCGCCGGTGAATCTCAAACCATTTGGCATGGAAAACGAGAACGAAGTATTCGCGCCGCTGCAGGAGCCACAAGGAACGGCCGCCGCGACACTGCGCAGAAGGAAGTCGGTTTGACGCAGACGATTTTGGGTGAAAGATGAACGAACGAATCCTGATTGTGGACGACGAAGCGCCGATTCGCGAGGGCCTTGAAGTGCTGCTAAAGCGGCAGGAGTATAACGTGCTCACGACGCACGACGGCGCGAGCGCGCTCGACGAGTGCGCTTCGTTTCATCCCGACCTGATTCTGCTCGACGTGATGATGCCCGGGCGTGACGGCTTCGAAGTGTGCCGCGAAATCAAATCGCACGCAGAGACGCGGCTGATTCCCGTTGTGCTGATCACAGGTCTTTCGGAAAAGGGCGACCGCATTCGCGGAATTGAATCGGGCGCGGACGATTTTCTGAGCAAGCCAATCGACGTGAGCGAGCTGGACGCGCGAGTGCGCTCACTGCTGCGGCTGAAGGCGTTCACGGATGAACTGGAGAATGCGGAAGCGGTGCTGTTCACGCTGGCGCTGAGCATCGAGTCCCGCGACCCGTGCACGCATGGGCATTGCGCGAGGCTTGCGGAATTCTCCGCCCGCCTTGGCGTAAGAATGGGCTTGCCTGAAGATGACATCGTCGCGCTGCGGCGCGGAGGCATCGTTCACGACATCGGGAAAGTGGTTGTGCCGGATGCGGTGCTGTTGAAACCGGGCCCGCTGACTGCCGAAGAGCGCACCGTAATCAAGCGGCACGCCGAGGCTGGCGAGCATATTTGCGCGCCGCTGAAGTCGTTGCGCGCTGTGCTGCCGATTATCCGGCACCATCACGAACGGTGGGACGGGTCGGGCTATCCGGATGGCCTGCGTGGAGAGGAGATTCCGCTGCTCGCGCGGCTATTACAGATCGCCGACGTCTACGACGCGCTGACTACGAACCGGCCTTATCGAGGTGCTCTGTCGCAAAGCGAAGCATGGGAAATTCTTGAAGAAGAAGTGAAGCGCGGCTGGTGGGACGGAAACATTGTCCGCGAATTTCGCCACATGATTTCGACCGAAGGAACCGTCCGGCCAGCGCATGGAGGCAATGGCTCGCCGGAGAAAATCCTCACGCAAGCTGCTGAACCAATCTAACAAAGCTGCTGATTAGTTGCCGGACTGGCGATAGTCCGTGAGTGCATATTTGCCAATGTCGGCGAGCAATGGCGCAGCTTCCGCCGGAGGCGCCACTTTGCCACTCAGAATGGTGTCCGGGGTCGCGCCGCTGCCATAGAGGGCCATGTTACCATCGTCGTCGGGCCGAAAGACGGCGCCGTTCAGGCTGATGCCTGCGAAAAGGCCACGGCTGCGCGAATAGCTCAAAATTTCCGCGTGCAACTGCAAGTCGGTGCTCGCTTCTGCATTCCGGCCAAGCGGTCCCGCTGCGGCAGTTGCCTCACCGCCGATTTTAAATTTGTCGCTGAGAAGTTTCCTCAAGCCGTTGCGGTTGCGGAAGACAAGAATCAGGTCGGTTGCCGACCCGCCGATCTGAAATCCAAAGCTTCCACCGCCGATCATCACAAATCCCGGTGCGCTCCAGGTCTTCGGGCCAGTGCGGCAGATCACGATGCCCTTGCCATACTTTCCACCGAAAACGAAGGCGAACTGCATCTCACTCGGAATGATCGCCAGGCACGCGGCGGACTGAATCAAATCAAGCGGAAACGAACTGTCGGGGGCGTCAACGATCTCCTTGAAGATCTGGGTCGAATCCTGGATGCGGCTTATGTCGTCATTGCGCGATGAGCCGGCAAACGCCGGAAGCACAAAGCTGCCGATCAAAAGCGTGCATACAAAAATCCGTTTCCTCATGAAGCTTCCTCCGAGCCGTCCAGCCAGCGGCGCTTGACGCTCATTGAGATGCCTAAATCGATGAAGAGATTGAAGCAAGAGTTGCATGGAAAGCGCAAGGGCTGATTTGAACTTGCTGGCCGGGCACTCGCAATCTGTGGCGGCCATTTCTGCTAGAATCGGCGCACGTTTTTTGCAAGTCGTGCGGGAATTCACGGGAGCCAGGCATTTTGTCTGAGAAAGCGCGAGGCGGAATGGAAGTACAGGCGCTCTTTCCGCGCAATTTTCGCAAGAATTATCCGGAGGCTGTGCGCGGCGAGGGCTGCTTCATCTTCACGGCGGACAACCGCAAACTGCTCGACGCATCCGGCGGAGCCGCCGTGGTGTCGATCGGACACGGCGTTCCGTCGGTAGCGGAAGCTATGGCGAAGCAGGCGCGGCTGCTCGCTCATGCGCATTCTTCGCAGTTTGTGACGGGCGTGGCGGCGGAATTTGCGCGGCGGCTGCTCGCGCTGGCCCCTTTGAATTTCCGCGATTCAGATGACGGACCGGGCAGAGTGTTTCTGACTTCCGGCGGTTCGGAAGCGACGGAAACGGCGCTAAAAATTTGCAGGCAATATTTCCTGGAGCGCGGGGAACCGGAACGCACTCAATTCATTTCGCGCGAACAAAGCTATCATGGCGCGACTCTGGGCGCGCTGGCGCTCTCCGGAAACGTGAAGCGCAGAACGCCGTTTCTGCCGCTCTTGCAGGGCTGGCGGCACATTGTTCCATGCTACTGCTACCAGTGTCCGCTCAGTTTGCGATATCCGGAATGCGGCGTCGCGTGCGCGGATGATTTGTCGCGGGCAATCGAAGCCGTGGGCACCAAAAACGTCGCGGCTTTTTTCGTCGAGCCTGTCTCAGGCGCCACGCTCGGGGCTGCTGTGCCGCCGCCGGAATACTTGCCGTGTATCGCCGAGATTTGCAAGCGACACGGCATTTTGTTGGTCGCGGATGAAGTGATGACCGGCATGGGCCGCACGGGGAAGAACTTTGCCGTCGAGCACTGGGGCGTCGAACCGGACATTATCCTGGCCGGGAAGGGAATTGGCAGCGGCTACGCTCCGTTGGGAGCGGTGATTGTGACGGGTCGCGTTGCGTCGGCGATCGAAAAAGGCTCGGGCAGTTTTTTGCATGGATTCACGTACAATGCGCACCCGGTTTGCGCCGCGGCAGGTTTGGCGGTGCTGGATTATGCGGAGGAGCATAATCTCTTCGCTGCCGTCACAGCAAAAGGCGAGGAACTTCGCCGTGCTCTTGATCGGTTGAGAAAATCGCAGATGGTTGGCGATATTCGCGGAATCGGGCTTTTGTGTGGCATCGAATTCGCTAAGGACGCAACGACGCGAGAACCTTTTCCTGCCAGCGCGAATATCGCGCCGCGGATTTATGATGCTGCGCTGCGGCGCGGCGTGCTGACGTATCCGATCCAGGGATGCGCCGATGGCGTGCGCGGCGACCACATTCTGATCGCGCCACCATTCATTATTTCTAGCGAAGAAATTCATTTGCTCGCGAGTGTTTTGCACGATGCCATCGACGAGGTGCATCAGGAATGTTCCGCTATGACAAAAGGAAGCGCTTAGAGTCTCAGTCTTTGCGGCGGTTTGCGTTCGGCTTCGCGGTTGCTGCGGTCGCCGGATTCTGCTTCGCTGCGACGCGGCCGATTCACATGCTCGGGTTCACCGCCAGCACGGCGATGCAGGAGCAGGCGGCTGAACAGCAGCTCGTCGCGCTTGCGTCGCCGCAGCAGGTGCGAACATTCCATCGCTACCTTACCGCCGAGCCACATCCTGCAGGTTCGGCGCGCAACAACGAGCTTGCAAAGTGGGTCGCAGCGAAATGGAAAGAGCAAGGGCTCGAAGATGTGCAGATTCACGAATACGACGTGCTGAATTCGACTCCGCGCAGCGCGCTGGTTGAAATGGTTGCGCCGGCGCATTTCCGCGCCAGCCTTCGCGAAGATCTTTATCTGCAGGATCCCGACACGAAAAATCCGGACGTGTCGGGCGCTTATCTTGGCTATTCGGCATCTGGCGATGTGACCGCTCCGGTCGTTTACGCTCACAGCGGTAATCCGTCGGACTACGAACTCCTGCGAAAGCAGGGCATCGACGTGCGTGGGAAAATTGTGCTCGTTCGATACTCGAATCCTTACAGCTACCGCGGCTTCAAGGCGTACACCGCCCAGAAGCTTGGCGCGGCGGCGCTGCTGATTTATTCCGACCCGGCGGAAGACGGTTACGCAAAAGGAAAGGTTTTTCCGAATGGACCGTGGGGCCCAGCGAGCCACATTCAGCGCGGCGCGATCACCTACGACTTCATAGAGGCCGGCGATCCCACGACTCCGGGATGGGCTTCCGTTCCGGGCGCAAAACACATTTCGCCCGACGATGCCGTGTCCATGCCGCACGTGATCGCCGTGCCGCTCTCGTGGCGCGATGCGGAACCGATCCTGAAAAACATCGGCGGCCCTGCGGCACCGAAAGATTGGCAAGGCGCATTGCCATTTACGTATCACCTTGGCGGATCTCAGGCTCAGCTGCACGTGAAAGTCGAGATGGATCAGAAGATCGAGCCTTATTACGACGTGGAAGCGCGCATCGAAGGCTCGGAGCATCCCGATGAGTGGATTGTCCTCGGCAATCATCGAGACGCGTGGGTTTTTGGTGGGGTGGATCCATCGAGCGGTACCGCAACCATGCTGGAGCTGACGCGCGATCTGGGCACGATGCTTCGCAAAGGAGTCCGCCCGAAACGCACGCTGGTTTTCTGTGACTGGGACGGCGAGGAGTATGCACTGACGGGCTCAACAGAATGGGGAGAACAGTACGCGGACGAATTGAAGAAAAACACCATCGCGTATCTGAATGTGGATTCTTCGGCGTCGGGCCCGAACTTCGACGGAAGCGCAGTTGGGTCGTTGGCACCGTTGCTCGTGGAAGTCAGCCACGGATTGCGCGCGCCGTCGGGAGGAACTCTCTACGATGAGTGGCGGCGATCACGCGCGGGCGCGCTTCAGAAGAAAACGGTCGCCGATTCCGAGCTGACGGAAACGCGCATCGGAAGCGGCTCCGATCACACGGTTTTCCTGAATTACCTCGGCATTCCGACGATGCTTCTGCAGTTCAACGGACCGTACGGCGTTTATCACTCGATGTACGACGATTTCTACTGGATCAATCACTTCGGCGATCCGGGATACCGCTATCACACGCTGATGACGCGATTGTGGGGCGTTCTTTCGCTGCGTCTCGCGGACAGTGATGTGTTGCCGTACGATTTCGCCTCATACGCGAGCGAAATTCGAAAATAC
>DATFQU010000239.1:0-3007 GCA_035264005.1 Candidatus Acidiferrales bacterium | reverse complement strand
GACGAAATCAGCGCGCCGAACAAAATCGCGTGAAACACGGCCGAATAGCCCAGCTGGGCTTTCAAATTCGGTGCTTCGTGATAGGCAAGGTTTATCTCCATTTCACTGTGTGCCCGGACTGCCCTGCATCGGCTTCGTGACCACGCTAATATTAGTGATGCCGGACTGCCTCAGCGTGTCCACCACCATTGCCCAAGTGCCAAACGGCACGGCTTGGTCGCATCTCACATAAATCGGCGTGTGCGCTACATCTTTGTCCATCGCCAGAACCTTTTGCCCGAGCTCGTGAATGTTTACCGGATTCCTTCCCAGGAAAAGTTCCTGCGCTCGGTTAATGCTGATGATGATCTGCGCCTGTGTGACTTCCTTAACCGTCTTCGTCTTCGGCAGATTCACCTGAATCCCCGACTCCAGCAGCGGCGCGGTAATCATGAAAATCACCAGCAGTACCAGCATCACGTCAACAAACGGCACGATGTTGATGTCCGAAAGAGTTGTGCCGGGATCTCTTTGTATATTCGCCATCGCCTGCCTTCGTAGGGGCCGATTGGCTTTATCGGCCCGTTGGCCTGCAGCGCAGGCCGCATTCATTCCTCACGTCACGATTAGCTGTAAAGCGTCTCGATCTTGCTCACAAACTCCGTCGCAAAATTATCCATCCGCACCGCGAAATCGCGGATCCGGTGTAGATAAATGTTGTACCCGATCACCGCCGGAATCGCCGCGACCAGTCCCATCGCTGTCGTAATCAGCGCGTCCGCGATGCCGGGAGCCACCGCGCGCAAGCTCGATTCTCCCGCCGCTCCCAATCCGGAGAACGCATCCATCACGCCCCAGACCGTTCCAAACAGCCCGATAAATGTCGCAATCGAGCCGATCGTCGCCAGCCACGGCATCCAGCTTTCCATTCGCCGCACTTCATCCGCCGAAGCGAGTTGCATTTCCACCAGTATCGCGCGAGGATTTTTCAGTTTTCCTGCCGGATGAGGGTTGCCGCCCGCAAGTTGCCCTTCGAGTTCCCGATATCCCGCATCGTAAACGCTCACGAAAGGCGACCCGCTTGACCCCGCCCGCAGCGTATTCGGGTCGGGCAGTCCTCGCCCCGTCCGAAAAAGCTGCATGAACCGTCGCGTTCGCGGCTCCGCAACGGCAAACAGGCGATATTTCTGGAAAATGATGGCCCAGGAGAAAAGCGAAAGGAAGAGCAGAATCAGGAGCACCGTCCGCGCGACCCAACTCGTCTGGAAAAAGATCGCGCCAAGGCGGCCAACAAAAATCACACCGACAGCATGCAAAATATCCTCATCTCCTCGGGGGAAACGTTCCTGGCGCCAAAAATTACCGTAGCATACGCGGTAGAAGCGGTCAAATTAATCCATCGTAATCCGATATTTCTCCCCGTGTATAAAACGACACATTTCTGCGAGCTTTCCTGCTGCCTGCGCCGCAACTTGCCCTGTGCTAGACTTTACCCTGACCATGGCATCGAGAATCGACATCCCTCTCGCGTCTCTGGCTGGTAAGCCAACCACGCTTTTCTCCGATTTGGACCCTTCGAGTGACCAGGCTCGCTCCTTTTACATCGAAACTTTTGGATGCCAGATGAACGCGCATGACTCAGAGAAAGTCGCCGGTGTCCTGCTCGCCCGCGGCTATCGCCAGGTCGAATCGCCTGATTCCGCCGACATGGTGCTCTTCAATACTTGCAGCATCCGGGAGAAGGCGGCGCAAAAGGTTTTTACCCGCCTAAACGATTTCCGCGGCCAGCGAGGGCGGAACAAAGTCGTCGGCGTTCTCGGCTGCGTGGCGCAGCAGGAAGGCGAACGCATCTTCGAACGCGCGCCCTGGGTCCGAATGGTTTGCGGCTCTGCGAGTTATCGCAATTTGCCGGAACTGCTCACCGAAATTGAAGGTGGCGGCACGCGCGTGACCGGCTTGAATCTGGACACCGACGAAACTTTCGAAACCGAAGTCACTCGCCGCGACAATCCATTCCGCGCCTATCTCACAATTATCGAAGGCTGCGACTACGCTTGCTCTTACTGCGTCGTGCCTCACACGCGCGGGCCTCAGCGCAGTCGCACGAGCGCGGCGATTCTCAACGAGGTGAAGCATCTCGTCGCCGGCGGATTCACCGAAGTACAGCTTCTCGGCCAGACCGTGAATTCCTATCGCGATCCTTCCGCCGCCCAAATGAATTTCTCTCAACTCCTTCGCGCCGTCGCCGCTGTGCCGGGGATTCGCCGCGTGCGCTTCACTACGTCGCATCCGAACGACTTTACGCGCGAAATTGTCGACGCCATCGACTCCGTTCCTGCGCTCTGCGGCCACATTCATCTGCCCGTACAATCCGGTTCGAGTCGGATCCTCAAAGAGATGCGCCGTACCTACACGCGAGCAGAGTATCTCGAACGGATTTCCTGGATTCGCGCCGCGCAACGCGAGTCCAGCATCACCACGGACATCATCGTCGGCTTCCCCGGCGAAACGGACGCAGAATTTACGGAAACTCTCTCGCTTCTCGATGGCGTGAAATTCGACGGCGTCTTCGCCTTCAAGTATTCACCGCGTCCCAATACATCTGCCAAGGACATGCCGGATGCAATTCCGGAAGAAGTCAAAAGCCAGCGGCTTGCAATTCTTCAGCAGCGCCAACGCGAAATTCAAATTTCAGAAAACCAGAAATTTCTCGCCAGTGAATTTGAAGTTCTGGTGGACGGCCGTCACGAATCGCGCGGCCAATGGTCGGGTCGCACCACCAGCAATCGCATCGTAAATTTCACTTCGCCTGCGCAAAATCTTTTGGGACAATACTGTCAAGTCAAGATCACCGGAGCCGGGCCCAACAGCCTCGTCGGCGAACACATCGCCTAATCCGGTCCGCAAGGGAGGGCCCCATGGACGACGAACGCAAACTGCAAGCCGAACGTAAGGAAGAAGAACGCAGAGAGCGTGAACGATTGGCCGAAAAGGCGCATTGGGGCCAGGAGGGCTCGCGGAAGCCTGC
>DATFQU010000238.1:0-19564 GCA_035264005.1 Candidatus Acidiferrales bacterium | reverse complement strand
TCGACGAGGCGCAGATCGTCATCTGCGGGACAAGAAGCTCCCGCATATGTGCGGCCAGTTTGAGGCAGGCGGCGGATCATTAATGTCTGTTGTCCGAACCTGGTTATCCGATACCGCCACGACGAAGAAAGATTCAGAGATTTGCCGCTGCCGATCTTATTTGGGTAAGCGCAGACAGCGAACCAATGCTTCAAGGGCGGCAAGGTCGGCAGTTTGCTGAAACAAGCGAATGGCCGCGACGCCTGAGGCCCCAGCGCGAACGCAGGCCGCGGCATTTGTTACCGTGAGGCCGCCAATCGCCAGGACAGGGATTCGGAGGGCACTGCAAACTTCGGAGAGGCGCTCTAATCCTTGCGGTTCTCCAAAACTGGCCTTCGAGGGCGTCTCGAAAACCGGGCCAAAAAAAACGTAGCTCGCGCCGGCGCTTTCGGCAGCGATTACACCGGCGAGACTGTGGCACGAGACGCCGACGCAGAAATTCCCGGGAGCATTCCCGGACCTCAGCCACCGGATTGCTTCTGCCACCGGAACTGACGCCCCAGTCAGGTGAACTCCGGCAGCACCCGCAGCCAAGGCGACGTCGATACGGTCGTTTACGATTATTTGCGGCGCGCGAATCTGGCGCTGCGACGCTTCGCGATGACAAACGGCAATTGCACGCCGCGTGAAATCGACAAGCCCACGCGCGGTCAAATCTTTTTCGCGAATCTGAATCCAATCGATTCCCGCAGCTGGAGCGCGTTCGATACGGTTTAGCAAATCATTGAGCGAATCATCGTTGTTAAGAAGATGGCGGTCTGTGACATAACAGAGGAGCATAGTTAAGTCGGAGCTAATGGCCCGCGGCGACGGGGCGTTTCCGGCGGAAAGAATCTACAGCAAGGACGGCATCCACAACGCCGAGGCCCGAGATTGCTCCGCGAAGATAGGGATTCAGCAGAATAGGAATGAGGGACGGATACCGGTTGAGGAAGTAGTTGGTGTCCCAGAAGAAAGACCAGGGAATGAGGATGATGAGCAATCCGAGTTCAAGCCACAGAAGAAGCAAAATCGCGCGAAGGAGACGATGTGCCAATTTATCTAGTGTTTTTGCAGCGCGGAGATACGCTCAGAAACGTCACGATAATCGATATTCATAGCATAGACCTGCCGGAAACTGTCGAGCGCCGCATTGACATTGCCCGCCTGTTCTTCGGCCATCCCCAAATCATATCGCAATGCGAGGACAGTTTCCTGCTCTAGGCCGGGCAGCGCCAGCGCGCGCTGATACCACAGAGCGGCTATCTTGGGCTCCATTTTATCGGTGAACGTCAAACCGAGAAACGTGCAGCACTGCATTGCGTAACGGAAGGGTTGGCCGTCTTGCACGGCCTTGGCGACTTTCTGGAATTCACCGATGGCTTCATCGAGCAATCCCATTTCGCGATAGGCGATGCCGAGGTTGTAGTGAGTCTCGAGATCTTCGCCTTGCTCCTCGGCTTCCATCTCTCCGAGTTCGGCGCGGAACTCTTGAAACACTTCGCTCAATTCATGGAGGTTGCCGGCACTTGGCTGAACAGACTGCAGTGCAGGAGATTGCACGGGTGCAGCGGTTTCTTTCTTGTGAGCTTGGATCTGCTGCGGTGCAGGGGCCGAGGCGGCGATCGGCGCTTCGGGCGGGGAGGTTCCCAGTCCTTCTACTTCGGCGACGAGTTGTTCCAGCAAGCTCGCCGTTTCGTTATTGCCCTGACCGGGCTCGGCGACAAGTTCGAGATCGAAGTCAGGCATTTCGGCTTCGGGCTCTGGGCTCGTCTGAACGGGAGGCGCAGGTTCCGACTCGGACGTCTCTTCTGGTTGTGCGGAAAGGCTTTCCCATTCATCTGAAAGGTCGATTTCCGCTTCGGGAACCGGAGTTGCGCTGGCAACCGCTTGAGGCTGGGCTTCAGACACCGAAAACTCCGGAGGGGCGGCGTCGGTTGACTCGGGTGCGGATGGAGGTGGCGGAACAGTCTGGGACGCAACAGCGGGCGGAGTCAATTCCTCGTCGGTGGCGCCAGAGGCACGCTGGAAGCGGCTGCGAAGCTCCGTGAAACGTTCGGCGTTCTTCGCGTCGCCGCGCTGCGTGTAAATGTGTTCAAGCTGCGCGGCCAGTTCGGCAGTGCGCCGGTCATTTCCGGAGCCGACAGAGAGATCGAGGAGACGTTCGAGCGTCGGAGCGTGTTGCGGCACGCGTTGCAGAATGGTTTCGAGCAGCTGGGCCGCTTTTTGCGACAGGCCGTAACTGGAAAACAGGTCGACGTCGGTGAGCGCCTGAGTGATGAACTGTTGCGTCTCCTCGTCGAGCCCCGGTTCATTCGCCGACGATGACGGCGCACCGGCAATGGGCTCGCGGGCCGGCGGCTCAAAAGCGGATGCATCGAGCTCGGCGGGGGCAGTGGAAGCGCGACCGAGTTTTTTCTGAACCTGGCTTAAGCGCTGACGGGCGAGTTCATTGTCGGGTTCGCGCTCGATGATTTCATTGAGGATGGTTTCGGCTCGCTGGGTTTCTCCTGCGTTAATCAGAGCTTCGACAAGCTGCGACTGTGCCTCGGGCAAGTTGTTGTCAGCGGTGCGCCGGTACAAATCGACGAGCCATTCCTGAAGCTCGACCCGTCCCTGCAGTTTTTCGGCGGCGCTGCTGAGAATTTTTGCCAAATGCTCTTGATTTCCAGAGGAGATTGCGGACTCGCGGATGCCGCCGATGAGATGAATGGCTTCGTCTGGTTTGTCAGCGTCAATAAGGGAATTTACAACCTTTAAGACCAAGGCGTATTTTTCGAGACCTTTCAGATCGGCGTTCTGCACGAGTTCGACCGCGCGGTCACTTTTGCCGCTCTTGAGGCACAGATCGACTTGCAGGCCAATCGTTTCGGAATTCGACTCCGCACCGGGAAGTTTTGAGAGCGCATCAAGCGCGGCGTCTGCGTTGCCAGTCGAACCCAGCATTCGGGCCTTAAGCGTCAGCGCCTCTGAATCCCCGGGCTGGGCGGTGAGTGAGGCGTCTATCATTTTGAGCGCTTCAGCGGAATCGCCGTGTTCCTGGAGGTAGCGTGCGAAATGGAGATATGTTTGCGCGGCTTCTTTTTTCTGGCCCATGGCCAGATAGAGCTCGGCGAGCCGCCTCTGGACACGCGGATTGTCCGGCTCGACTTCGAGCAGGCGTCGCAGGACTTCGACAGCTTTGGCAGTTTGATTTGCTTTCAGATGCGCTTCGGCGAGCTGCAGGAAAATGGGCCGCGCTTCGCTGAGGACGCCTTGCTGGACGTAAAGGTTGGCGAGTTTTTCGAGCGGCTGCGTCTCATTGGGCGCCAGTTTGGAGATTTTCTTGTAAATCGCGATGGCTTTGCTGTTGAAACCGTCATTGAGGTACAACTGCGCAAGACGCTCGAAGTATTCTACGGCCTGCGACATGTTGGACTGGCGGACGAACAGATCGCCGACGGTCATCAACACGACCTGGTCGTTCGGGTCGCTTCGCAGGATGGTTTGATATTCCTGGATGGCCTGCGCGACTTTGCCCTGGTTCAGCGACTTGAGCGCTGATTCCATGGCTTTTGCTTTGTTTAACGCCATGCCTGTCTCTCGGTCCCCGTGCACGCGCTGCTGGCGCGAGCATTCCCCATTGGGGTCGGACGCGGAATTCTGCAGCGAATCGTTTCATCGCGCCGGGCTGCGAAAAGGCATGAAAACATGCCTTCTTGCCCGGCCGGACAGCTAATTTGGTACGTTAGCACACGCGAAAAATGAGGGTCAATGAACTGCGCGAAGACAGGATATGAAGTGGATAACACCCCTATTGAAGGGATGGAGAGCCGATAGAGCCGGTGAGAAGACGGGGTGAGGCTCAATCGCGGTAGAGGAATTCCAGATGAATCCCCGCCACTTCGATGATGTCGCCCGCAGACAGTTTTGTCGGATGGATCACGGGCCGGCCGTTGACTGTGGGGACCCGGTCAGCGCCGCCGATGTAATAGGAGTTGTCTTCCCGCCGATTGATCTGCGCGGCGGCTTTGGGTGCAAACCACCCCGTTAATTTCACCGTAGCCATAGATGATTTTCCGACGACGGTGAGCTTGTCGCTCAGCGTGTACTCGCGCTTGTCGGTTTTTCCCTTGCGGACAAAGAGGGTGGCAAGTTTGACTCGTGCCGGCGCGACTTGCGAGCTTTCGCCGACGGAGGCAACTTTCTGGAGAAATTCCCGGCGCTCTTTAGTGTCGAGCATTACGGTCTCATTGATTTTCGGCGCGGCTGGCTTCGGGACGCCGCCCTGCCAGAACGGATCTGCCGCTTCCCGCGAATCGGTGACGATAATTGTGTGTTTGCCGATGGCTACGGCATCGCCCGGCTTGAGCGAGACCATTTTGACGCGCTGGCCGTTTACAAAAGTGCCGTTCAAGCTGCCGAAATCCTCGAGCATCAGGCGGCCTTCTTCATTGAAAACGCGGGCGTGGTAATGCGAGACAGCCGGATTGTCGATGACGAGGCCGTTGTCCGGCGAGCGGCCTATGCTGACTTCCTTCCCGCCGACGGGCGCTTCGGTCAAAACTGAATTTTCGAATTTCAGGACGAGCTTAGCCATTTTTATCCTCTCGTTGCGAGTCTCAGGAGCCCTTGAACCAACGTCCTAGCCTTTCAAAAGATCCCACTAGTCTTGGCGCGTGGCGCAGCACGATTACGGTGATGTTGTCGTTGCCGCCGGCATCATTGGCCAGCTTGATTAGCTGATTTGCGGCCGCCCTGGCGTCTTCGACGTCGGCGAGCACGGCAGCGATCTGAGCATCCGAGAGCTCTTTCGTGAGCCCATCAGAGCACAGCAACAGCACGTCGTCATCGGCGAACAATTCTTCATTCAGATCCACCTCGACCTCTTCTTCGACCCCAATAGCTCGCATGAGAACGTTCTGCAGGTTGCTATTTTGGGCTTCCTGTTCGGTCATGTGTCCCTGACGGACTTGCTCTGCGATGAATGAATGGTCATCGGTCAGAAGTTCGAGATGGCCATTGCGAAGGCGATAAACGCGGCTGTCTCCGACATGCGCGACGCTCACGCGCTGCTCGGCGAACATCACCGCGACTAGAGTTGCGCCCATGCCGTGCAGGGCGGGGTTCCCCTGAGCTGCTTGGTATACGGCGTGGTTGGCCAAGCGGAAGGCGCTTGCCAGACGATCGCCGAATTCGGAAGCACCTGCTGTCATGCGGCCAGCAAACGGGAGAGCAGGATTCTCCGCCGCTTCGCGACAGTGCGTGATGACTGCTTCAGAAGCCAAACGGCTGGCGATCTCTCCTGAGGATTGGCCGCCCATACCATCCGAGAGGACAAACAGATTGATTTCGGGCGCAACGCGGAAACTATCCTCGTTGTTCTCGCGCACGCGGCCTACGTCGCTGCTCGCGCCAAATTCGATTTCGATATCGCCTTTAGTGTTCATGCGCTTCAGTCATGCGATAAAGGCCGCGTCCCGCCTTGATTTCGATTCTGATTCTGTCCCGGTTCAACTTTGCGTGCCTTCGGAAAGCCGACAGTCCTGAGCCATTCCAACACCTTCTGCGCTTCGCCCGGGCGATACGGGCCTGTGAATACGGCGAAAAATTGCTGGCCTTCCGGTCCCTTGCGAGGCTTGATTTCGACGGGTAGGTTCTGATCCTCGATTCGTTTAGAAACGCCTTGGGCGCGGTCTTCGCGCTCAAAGCGGCCGACCCAGATGTAGGTGTTTGGGTCTGATGCACTCCGCGGCGTTCGATTGCCCCATTCCATGCGCGGGAAGACTTCGGGCGGTCTAGGTTTAGCAGGAGCTGCTTCTGGCGCTTTTTCCACCGGCGCTGGTGGCGGAATCACGAAGGCTTCTTTAGGAGGTACTGGTGGGGCCGACACTCCTGGAGGTTGGATCTGCGCGGCCAGCTTGCTTATCTGCATAGCCTTCAACCCGCCAACGATGAGGAGAATTGCGGGCACGAGACCGATGACCCATGCGCCCTGGAACTTGCGCGTGGGCTTTAGGGCTGGGGGCTCCTGACTGTGCGTAATCGGGGCGACGCGGCTTGTCGACATTGGAAGAGCGGTTGCCACCGCCTGTGGACTCGATGTGATTGGCGCTCCGGTCGCGCGCGTCGAACGCAAGGCGCTCTCCAATTCCGCGATTGATTGGAACCGTTTGGACGGCTCCTTTTCGAGGCACTTTAGAACGGCGCGTTCAATGTAGACAGGAATGTTCGGGTCTATATCGTGCGGCGGTGTCGGCACTTCCTGCATTTGCTTGAGCGCAATTGCAACGGCTGTATCAGCTCGGAATGTCTCCGTACCGGTGAACATCTCGTAGAGGATAAGACCGAGAGCATAAATGTCCGTGCGATAGTCGACCGGCTTGCCGGAAACCTGCTCCGGCGCCATGTATGCGGGCGTGCCGATCATCGCGCCGGTCAGGCGAGTGCCGGCTTCCATCGAGCGGGCGATGCCGAAGTCCATAATTTTCACATTGCCATGGTCATCGATCATTACGTTTTCGGGTTTCAAGTCACGGTGGACAATTCCCTGGGCGTGCGCTTCGCGCAAACCCGAACAAATCTGGAGCGCGAGATCCACTCCTTTGCGCACTGGGAGGCCGCCGAAACGGTTCAGCACGCAGCGCAAGCTTTCACCCTCGACGAATTCCATAGAGGTGTATGCGATTCCGCCGACCCGGTTGAATTCATACACACGGCACACGTTTTTGTGAGTGATACGGCGAGCAAAAAGCAGTTCGTTTTTGAACCGTTCGGTCATTGCCTGGTCAGAAGCAATCTCCGGCTTGATGAGCTTCAGGGCGACGGTTTCGCCGGTCTCGCGGTCGCGCGCCTTATAGACGTAGCCCATGTTGCCGTGACCGGCTTCGCTCAGAACGTCGTAGCGTTGAGAGAGGGCAGCAAGGCTGCTCGAAGAGAGATTCAGACTTGGAGAGACGGAGCCGCCGGTTGAAGACCCGCGCCCGCCTGATGCACGCACCGTGCTTGAAACTGCCGGAGTTTCGTTCAAGAGAACGGTTTTTTGATGCTCGGCCGATGAGCTGCGCCGTGCGGGCACAGGGGTATCTTTCGTTTTGACAGTCTGGTCCATATGAGCCCTGTCAACAATAAACACAAAAATGGCGTGAAATGGGACTGGCTTGAAGTAGGGGTGTAGGGAAAAGGTATCTGGTACTTTGGTTCCACGCATAAACGTGCTTTCTTATCAGAGGTTTGCATGCAGGCTAAGGGAGCATGGCTGGCTTCCAGAAAGCGCACAGAGCAAGAAAAAGGAAACTTACTTCCAGGTTGGTACAAACGTTTGGGTTCAAAGGAGCGACTTGGACTCGGCCCTAAGGCCCGTGTTAAAGAGCGAGCGGAAGCGCTTCTTGAGTGGCGTTTACGGACCAACAGACCGATTCGCGTACGGGAGCGTATGAGAATCGATGCAAAGGGGTTGGTCCATACCTCCGGAGGGCTTCTAGATGATCCGGAGTGCTGTAACCGCGATTGGTGCCGAGGCCATACTGCGGATACATTTGGTCGAAGTCGTCCATTAAGCGGTCGCGTTCGACTTTGGCCAATATCGACGCGGCGGCGATCGAAACGGAGCGTGCGTCGCCGTGAATGAGCGGCTTTTGCTCGATGGGCAGGGGCAGTTCCATGGCGTCGACCAAGAGGTAGTCGGGTGCTGGCCGGATATTTTCCACTGCGGCAAGCATCGCTTGCTTGCTCGCCTGATAGATGTTCCAGGCGTCAATGCGGCTTGCATCGATTTCCGCGACGGCCCACGCCAGCGCGTGTTCGCGAATGCGCGGAGCAAGTTCCGTGCGACGTTCGGGAGTGAGTTTCTTGGAATCGTCAAGACCGACGATGCGGCGCCGCGGATTCAGAACAACGGCAGCCGCCACAACAGGACCAAACAGTGAGCCGCGCCCTGCTTCGTCGATCCCGCAGATGCGCATCCATCCTTGCTTTCGCGCCTGCAGTTCGTAGCGTGTGCAGCAGAGCCGCGCCATCGCGCGGGATTCTATCACAGCAATCGGGCGCGATGCGGAGCGTCGTTTGTGAGAAAGTTTCAAATGGAGAAACTGCCTCTACGCTGTGAAACTCGTTCCCTCATCGCCGGAAGGCCCGTAAATCGCCGGCACCTTGCCTTGCGCTTGACGAAGATAAATCGTCAACTGGCCGCGATGGTGGATTTGATCGAGCAAATTTCCCCAGATTGTTTCCGCCTGCTCGAGTTCAACGGATCCGCCGCGCATGGTTACGGTGACAGTCTTGCTGAATTGAGTTTCGGGTCGCCGCATTTTTTCAGATGCGTCACGGTGCGCAGCTTCGTATGCGAGGGCAATCTCCTCCATCGTTTGTGGCGGAGGCGGACTCGGCGGGACGTTGCGAAGGTCGTTGAAGCCGTCGATGATTTTCTCGATGACGCGCTCGTCGATCACGCATTGCCAGGCGAGGTCGCGAGTCGAACGCGAGCGCTCGTGTGGCTTCACTTCGAGGCTCGTTGGCGGAAACGCCCTAAGTACTTTGGCCGTCGTTTTTGCTTCGCGGTCCCAGATACGCAGGAAAATTTCCTTCGCGTCCATATCTAACGGCCTCCGCTGAGTTTCATCGCCTTCATCATGCGAGGATTGGCGAGACGGGTTTCGCTGAAAGCGGATAGGCTGCAGCCAGGCAGCCTAAGTGAACGCTGTAGCGAATCTATTCGGCTGATTCTTTTGCGGTAGCGGGCTGCTCGGTTCGTGCTGCGCGCTTGATGCGTGCTGACTTGCCCTTCAATCCACGCAGATAATAAAGCTTGGCGCGGCGCACACTCCCTTGCTGAACGACTTCGATCGAGGAGATCATGGGTGAGTGCAGCGGGAAAATTCGCTCGACACCGATGCCGAAGCTGACGCGCCGGACAGTGAAACTTGCGCCAGCTGTATGGCCTCGACGCTTGATCACGACGCCTTCAAACGGCTGAATACGCTCTTTTTCTTTTCCGCCTTCGGCTTCGCGTAGTTTCACGTTGACGCGAACCGTATCGCCCGGGCGGAACGCCGGAAAATCCGTGCGTAGTTGAGACGACTGTGCCTTATCGATGGGTCGATTCATGTGCTTTTCCAGGCAGACCCGCTCAGGTGGGGCCAGCTCATTCAGCGCGATTGCTTAATATACCGAAAAGGTGCATTTTTGGCCATAAAATTCAGACATGGTTTTTCAGAGAGGCTAAAGCTTTCATGAATTCCGCCGAGTGATGGCGGCTCGCATTCGCGCAAATGCCGTGCTATTTTTGTGAAGGAACGACACGGCTCATGTTTGAAAACCTCACAGACAAACTTCAGCGCGCCTTCAAGAACCTCCGCGGACAGGGAAAACTGACTGAGGAGCACCTCGATTCCGGACTTGCGCAGATTCGCGAAGCCCTGCTCGACGCAGACGTGAATCTCGGCGTGGTCGACGAAATCGTAGCGCACATCCGAGAAAAAGCGCTGGGCTCCGAGGTTTTGCTGCAACTTTCGCCGGACCAACAGGTGGTAAAAATCGTTCGCGACGAGCTTTCCGAACTCCTTGGCAAAGAAGTGCGGATGCAGTTTGCGTCGCGGCCTCCCTCGGTTTGGCTCATTGTGGGATTGCAAGGCTCCGGCAAGACTACGACGACGGGTAAGCTGGGCAAATGGCTGGGCGAGCACGGGCATCGTCCCGTGGTAGTTTCGACCGACGTCTACCGCCCAGCGGCTCGCGAGCAATTGGCTCAAGTGGCCAAAGCGACGCACACGCCGAACTGGCCCGGCAAAGAAGCAGATAAGCCCCTGGAGCTGGTCCGCGGCGCGATGCGCGAGGCGAAACTTTCAGCTTATGACGTTGTGCTGGTTGACACGGCGGGCCGACTGCATATCGACGACGAGCTGATGAATGAACTTTCTACGTTGAAAAAAGAGCTGTCGCCGGCGGAGATTCTGTTTGTTGCCGACGCGATGATTGGCCAAGACGCGGTTCGCTCGGCAGGTGAATTCCATAAACAACTGGGCATCACGGGAGTCGTTCTCACGAAGCTCGATGGGGACGCGCGTGGCGGCGCCGCACTTTCCATTCGTAAGGTAACGGGCGCGCCCGTGAAGTTTGCGGGTATCGGCGAAAAGTACGACGCGATCGAGCAGTTTCACCCTGACCGGATCATCTCGCGCATTCTCGGCATGGGCGACGTCCTCACGCTGATTGAAAAAGCGGAAAAGACCATTGACGAAAAGCAGGCGCGCGAGTTGCAGCACAAGCTGACTCACGATGAGTTCACGCTGGAGGATTTTCGCGATCAGCTGCGGCAGATTCGCAAAATGGGATCGATCGAGCAGCTGATGGGAATGCTTCCGAAAATTGGACCGTTCGCAAAATTGCCGACGAATACCGAACTGGATGAGAGCCGTTTGAAGGTTGCGGAAGCGATCATCAATTCTATGACAGCAGCCGAGCGCGATGACCACAACCTGATTGACGGCAAGCGCCGCAAGCGAATCGCGCGCGGCAGCGGAACCAGCGTTCAGGAAGTGAACGAAGTCCTCAAGCAGTACGCGGAGATGCGCAGGATGATCAAGATGTACGGCAACACCATGCGCGGCAAGATGCGCGGCCTAGGCAAGCTCCGTTCCGGCCTGAGCTAGTAGCAAAAACATCGAGAATCCCAACCGCCTTGACATCAACCACGGTATATGACTATAGTCATGAATGACTATGGTCACACATAAAACCGGCTCACGACGAGAAAGAAAGCACGTCGCGCTGCGCGCGCGCATCGTTTCGACAGCGATTGACCTGTTTTCTCGACATGGTTTTGCCAACGTGACGGTGGACCACATCGCGGACGTAGCGGATATCGGCAAGGGGACGGTCTACAACTATTTCCAAGCCAAGGAAGACATCCTTGTCGCTTACATGGTGGACGTAGAACGGAAGGTGCAGCAGAAAGTCCCGGATTTTGAAGCGTCGAAGAAACCGCTCGACTCGATTCTAGTGGATTTTCTGCGCTTCCAGTTTCGCCTCAAGAAGCCGTATCACCAATTCGTCCGCGTGTTCCTGGCGCAGATGTTTGCGCGAACCGCGGAAACTCTTCCGTACATGGTGGAAATGCAGAAGGCGATCGATCCGCCCTTGGAACAGCTCTTCCGGGGCCTGCGGTCGAGCGGATTGATTCGCACAGATCTCGACATTTTTTCGTTGATCACGGTGTTTAAGACGATTCACCTAGGTCTAACCGCGGTATGGGCTGTTGAAGGGCCACCGTTCCGAGGAACGGAGCAGATTCTAAAGCAAGAGATCCAACTATTCTGCGAGGGGATCAGGGGGAGACGCCAATGAAAGCGATCGCTGCCGTTCTTGCCTTTTTCGCAGGGCTCGGAGCACTCGGCGCATACCACGCGAACAGCCGCAACAGTTCGACGGGAACCCCAAACGTGAATCCTTTCAGCCGGCAATATCGCGAGGGAGAAAAAATCAGCTATCACATGAAAGCGACGAATAAAGATCGGCTGAAGACAATGAGCTATGAGGCGCAGGCCGACGGCGTGGTGAAGAAGGACGCGGCCGGCCATTTTTATGAAGAGTATCAGTGGTCTGGCGTGGTTTGGGATGGTCGAACCGCCCAGATTCCTGCTGACTTCCGGCAGATTTTATCTTTGGACCTGAAATCGCGGCCGCAACTGCCGGATTTGCAGCATGCAGGCTCGGCCTTGGTGGGGCCCACACTGGACTTGTTTAGCTTTTACAGCGATTTGATAATCGCGCTCCAACAACCTGGACTGAAGAACGCCGGAGATCACACCTATGTAAAGCTTGGCGGCCCGAACTCATGGGCCGCAGGCGAGGGCTTGATTCTCGGTGAAGATTCCATCGATTTCGATTTGACTGTACAGAGTATCGACCGCAGCGCTGGCGTCGCGACACTACTCGTCCGACACGTGCCTCCGCCGCAGCCACAGATCCACACGCCAGCCGCGTGGATGCAAACTCCCGTTGTGGATGAGCCCAATAACTGGGTAGAGGTCGGCAGGAATCAAGCGGGGAAGTATGTCGCTTCGATCGGCAAGGAGACGTTTGACGATGTCATACGCGTCAGCTTGGCCGACGGGCATGTGCTGTCGGCAACGATGGACAATCCAGTGGAGGTTTCGGAACGCGAGTGCGAAGACGCGGCGCTAACGGTATGTGGGGCGCCGATTCGGTATCAAATCCGGAGGCAGATTGCCATCCAGTAGGGTAATTCACTGGGTCAAAAGCACGGTTTTATTGGGCTTTTGAAATTGCGGAAGCTTACGTTATACTCTGAACTGCCTTTTTGGAGGAATATACCGAGTGTTGATGATTCGCTTGTCCCGCATTGGCAAGAAGAAGCAGCCAGCCTACCGTGTTGTTGTGATTGAAAAGACCCGCCCTCGCGACGGTCGCTTCGTTGAAATTGTAGGGACTTACGATCCTTTGAAGAAACCTGCTGCAGTGAAACTAGACGCCGAGCGCATCAAGTATTGGCTCGGGTGCGGTGCGCAACCCAGCGATACCGTCCGTAGCTTCTTGCGTCATCAGAAGATAGCCTAAAGCGCCGCACCGTTTAGCCGCAGGTTCCCAACGCCCGGGCTCGAAGCTCCAGCGCAAATTCCCGCTCCCGGAGGTATCTCATGAAGGAGCTCGTTGAGGAGATCGCGAAGGCTCTTGTCGACCATCCTGACCAGGTTACCGTAAAATCAATTGAAGGTGAGCAGGTTACAGTGCTTGAATTACGAGTCGCGCCCGACGATCTTGGGAAGGTGATCGGGCGTCAAGGCCGGACAGCAAAATCGATTCGCACGCTGCTGGGCGCGGCCGGCATGAAATTGAAGAAACGGTTCACTTTGGAAATTCTCGAATAGCGTGAGCGATTCCCCGGCCGATCGTGTCACTCTGGCAAGAATCCTGCGCCCGCACGGGCGGCGCGGTGAAGTTGCCGCTGAGATCCTCACCGATTTTCCCGAACGGCTCACGCGGCTGAAGTCTGCATTGCTTTGGGACGGCAGGAATTCGCCGCGCGATGCTGCGATTAGCGGATGCTGGCTGAGCAAAAGCCGCGGCGGCCAAGCGATCTTTCATTTCAAAGAATCCGGCTCCATTTCTGATGCGGAGAAGCTGGTCGGCCTGCAAGTTCAAGTGCCGATGGCCGAGCGCGTTGTTTTGCCCGCGGGCAGCTATTACGTGACGGATTTGATCGGGTGCGAAGTTTTTGAAACGCGCGACGCTGCCGCCAAACTCGGCGTAGTGCGAGACGTACAATTCACTGGCGAGAATGTTTCTGGAACGCCGATACTCGTCGTTGATGCGCGAGCTGGCGAACTCCTCATTCCCTTGGCAGTGGAGATTTGCAGGAGCGTTGACGTGGCGGTTCGACGCATTGAGGTTGTGCTTCCCGAAGGCCTCCTCGATTTGAACCCCTCGAAATCGAATCGCTGAAGCCGCGACGCCGAGTGCGGTAAGATTCACCGGTGCGTTTCGACATCATCACGATTTTCCCGGAGTTTTTTCGCGGGCCGCTCGATTACGGCATCGTCCGGCGGGCGCGTGAAGCGAAGATCGTCGATATTGGCGTGCACGATTTGCGCGATTTCACGCACGACCGTCACCGCACGGTCGACGACCGGCCGTTTGGCGGCGGCGAGGGGATGGTGCTGAAGCCAGAGCCAATATTCGAGGCGGTAGAATCTCTGGTTGGACCGATAGGCGAGGCGCAGCGAGGCAGTGTAGCGGAAGACACGGCAGTTGTATTGCTCTCGGCGGCGGGAAAATCATTTCGGCAGGAGACGGCCCGGCGATTTTCGCAGCTGAAGCAGATCGTGCTGATTTGCGGGCGCTATGAAGGGGTGGACGAGCGCGTTGCGCAGTATCTGGCGACAGATGAGATCTCAATTGGGGACTTCGTGCTCTCTGGAGGAGAGCTGGCGGCAGCCATGGTTCTTGACGCAGTGACGCGGCTTATTCCCGGCGTGCTCGGTAATGAAGATTCCGTGGAAAATGAATCGTTTGCTATTGTGAGCCTCGATGATTTCGCCGATTCGTCGATAGCGCGACAGCAGGCTGACGACAGCTCCGCACATGGGCGAATTTTGGATTATCCGCATTACACGCGTCCGCAGAATTTCCGCGGTTGGGAAGTGCCGGAGGTCCTCGTGAGCGGGAATCATCAGGAAGTTCGCCGCTGGCGGAAACGAATGGCAATTGAGAAAACGCAGGGCAACCGGCCAGATCTGCTCGCTGGCACGAGCCCGCGTGGGGCGAAAAAATCTCCGGGAGAAAACTGACTGATGGCCATCATCGATTTTCACGATCACTACTATCCTCCGGCGTATATCGATGCATTGCGAAACGGCCAAAGCACGGTGAAGGTCGACTTGGATGCCGAGGGCAATCCGCGGCTGCATTATCCGGGCGATTACAACGTGGCCGTGCGTGGACATCGCGATATTGATTTTCGCGAGCAAGAGCTGGCGAAGTATGGCGTCGACGTGCAGGTGATCTCGCTGACGACGCCCGGAACCCACGTGGAGACGCCGGCAAATGCGGCAAAACTCGCGTCCCTGGTGAATGATGCGTTTGCAGATGTTGCAGCGCGCAAGAAGGGAAAGTTCGTCGCGCTGGCGACGCTACCGCTGAACGATCCAGCGGCGTCAGTGAAGGAATTCGAGCGCGCAACGCGGCAGTTTGGATTTCGCGGCGCGATGCTCTTCAGCAACGTCAATGAAGTTGCATTGGCGGACGAGCGCTTCTGGCCGCTGTATGAAGTTGCGGATGAGTCGAACGCGATTTTGCATATTCATCCGACGGCGCCTGTTGGTGTGGAAGCCATGCAAGACTACTGGCTGATGCCGCTGGTCGGTTTCTTATTCGACACGACACTCGCGGCAGAAAAGCTCGTGTTCAGCGGCGTCGCAGAGCGCTTTCCACGAATTCGGTGGGTATTGAGCCATCTCGGCGGCGCGATTCCTTATATTGCGGAGCGCGCGGACCGCGGATTCTATGCGTTCAAAGAGTGCCGCGCGAAGATTTCGAGACCGCCGAGCGAATATCTGAAGCAGTTTTACTACGATACGGTGAATTTCGACCCGCTGGCGCTGAAGCTGGCCGTCGATTTCGCCGGCGCGGAGCATGTTTTGGCCGGCAGCGACTATCCGCATCAGATTGGCAGCATTCCGGAAATGCTCAAATCGTTGCGCAGTCTACACATCCCGGAAGCAGATCGCGCCAAAATTCTCGGCGGCAACGCCGCGCATCTGCTGAATTTAGCCGCGTAAATGTTGATTAGTTTTGGACGGTCGCATACACTAGTTGTTTCCGTTGACTGGTTTTTGCAGGCCGAGGTGCCGCATCTGGATTCTAACGTCGCGCCCATTTAATTTAAGGAGACGATTCTTTGCCGAAGCGCACTTTTCAACCGCATGTTCGCCGGCGCCATAAGAAGCACGGCTTCCGCTCGCGAATGAAGACCAAGAATGGCCGGAAGGTACTGGCGCGGCGTCGCGCCAAGGGACGGCACGCGCTGACGCGCGTTTAGCATCCACCGTGGCAGAAGAAAGGCCTGTTGCCGAGCGTCCGCCAAAGCGGAATTTACCTCGTGAATGGCGGCTGGTGAGGCGCGCGGAATATGAAGCGGTGTACCGCGAGGGGCGGCGGCGCGCAGGCGCAACGTTCGTGATCTTTGTGCGCCGTAATGGTTTGCCGCGCGATCGTTTCGGAATGAGCGTCAAGAAGGCGTTGGGTAACGCGGTGGTAAGGAACCGAATCCGAAGGCGCGTGCGAGAGATATTGAGGTTGCATCGCGAAGAGATCGCTCCGGGATGGGATATGGTGATACATCCGAGTCGCACAGCGGCGACGCTGAAGTTTGCAAAGCTCGAAACGGAGCTGCTCTCTCTGCTCCCCCGGCAAAAGAGAGAAGCGGAATGAAGCGCGCAAGCATAGGCTTATGGCTTGCGCTGGCCAGCATACGCGCGTACCAGATTTTCCTCGGACCTTTTCTTGGTGGTGGCTGCAAGTTTTCTCCCTCCTGCTCGAGATACGCGTATGAGGCGGTCGAACGGTTTGGCGCGCGTCGCGGGTCATGGCTTGCCTTGAAGCGCCTGATGCGCTGCCGGCCATTCTCTCCGGGAGGATACGATCCTGTTCCGGAAGAAGCGGCTGAGCGGGAACGCGAGACACACGATTCGCGTAGCGTAACGGCTCCAGGTGACGGCAGGGCCGTGGAGGTCTTGCGTTGAGCGACGAGCAGCGCGCTGGCCTGGCCCTGTTGTTGATGGTTTTGGTTTTGATGTTGTGGTCGCGTTTTTACAAACCCGCCGTTCCCGCGAAGCCCGCAGACACAAATCCTCCGGCCGCGACAGTCCAGTCACAAAAACCGGCAGCTCCCTCCGTAACGCCATCACCTTCCGAGAAAAGTAAGGCTTCCACCGCAACCGAAACGGAGCATTCTGCGAAGCCGCCTAAAGAAGCCGCCAAAGAAGAAATCATTGCGATTGAGGGCCCACTTTATCGTGTCGAGCTTTCGAATCACGGCGGCGTAGTGCACAGTTGGAAGCTCGACAAGTACCGCGATAACGAAACTCCGCCTAAGCCTCAGGAACTGGTGAATGCCGTAGCGGCAGGACAGTTGAATGCTTGGCCGCTTTCGATTCACTTGGACGATCCAAAACTCGCCGCGGCGGCAAACAATGGCCTCTACGTCGTGAAAAATTCGTCAACCGATATTCACGCGCCCGGCGAAATTGACTTCGAATGGAGCGACGGGCATTTGGACGTTGTCAAGCAATTCAAATTTGCGACCGGTTACAAGATGGAGTTGAGCGTTTCGGCAACGCTTGATGGACAGCCTCTACCCGTCGGAATTGCATGGGGTGGCGGCTTTGGTGACCAATCTGTGCCGAACGCCGCTGCGCTGACGCAAGTTTTCTACAGCGAAGCAAACAAGATCGAAGCGCTCTCTTACAAAAAGCTCGGCGTGAAGACGCATCCGGAGATACCGACGCAGGTCTCGGGCTTTATCGATGCAGCGGGAATCGAAGACCAATTCTTCACCGCGGCATTCCTGCCAAGTCATCCAGGAATGAATCTGTGGGACTGGACCCAGACGCAGAGCGTAACCGAAGAAGGAAAAACGTCGCAGCTCCCCATCCCGGAAATGGCCGCAGGAGCTCAGACGCCCGGCCCTTGGGACGTGCAACTCTACGTTGGGCCGAAGGAACTATCGGAGCTTGGCAAGCTTGAGCCGAATCTGACCGGGCTGGTGCAATTCGGCTACATGAGTTTTATCGCCAAGCCGCTGCTGAAGATTCTGAAGTGGACGTACAAGTACGTGCCAAATTATGGCTGGGACATTGTGCTGCTGACGCTGGCCATCAACATGGCGCTTTTCCCGTTCAAGGCAAAGAGCTGGCGCTCGATGAAGAAAATGCAGGACGTGGCGCCGAAGCAGAAAGCGATTCAGGAGAAGTACAAGAAATATTCGATGCGCGATCCGCGCCGGCGGCAAATGCAGGAAGAAATCGGCGCGCTCTACAAGGAGCACGGGGTAAATCCGCTCGGTTCGTGCTTGCCGCAACTGGTGCAGTTTCCGATTTGGTGGGCGCTGTACCGAATGCTGGAATTTTCGATCGAACTGCGCCACGCGCCGTGGATCTGGTGGATACACGATCTGTCGGCGCGGGATCCTTATTACATCTTGCCGATTCTGATGACCATCGCGATGTATTACATGACCAAAATGACGCCGCAGACGGTGACGGATCCGGCGCAACAGAAAATGATGACGCTGATGCCGCTCGCGTTCGGAATTTTCCTCTTCCTCTATTCCAGCGGCTTGGTGCTTTACATTTTTACGAGCAGTTTGGTGGGAATTGTGCAACAGTGGTATTTGAATCGCGCCGACCCTCTTCCCTCGCGTAGTAAGTTCAAGAATAAGCCCGCAAAAGCCTGACAATCAGATCTGAAGTTTAGGGAAGATCAACCAGATAGCCGCGCTTCCCCACGTTGAAGCAACGCGTGCGGCCGATCTGGTCGCTTTTTCCGCCGCATTCGTGGATGTGACCGCAGAAAAGCATTTCAGGCTGCTCGCGCTCGACCCATTCGCGAACAGCGCGGCTGCCGGCGTGTTTGCCGGGGGCAAATTCATCGAGCTTGCTGCCATAGGGCGGCGCATGCACGACGAGATACAGCGGCGAGTGACCGCGGAACGTGTTGAGCGCCTCGGTGAGCTGGTCTTCGCTGTATTCGCCGGGCGTGTCAAATGGAGTGGGATTGCTGTAGCCAAGTCCCGCCCAGAACGTTGAGTCGAGCTGGCGAACCTGCTGATGAAAATCGACAAGGCCAGCGTCCGCACAGAATTTCTGATTTTGCTGAATGGTCTCGTGGTTTCCGGGAATGACCCAGACGCGGTCGGCCTGCCTCGCGAGAATCGGGCCGCAAGTATCGTGGCCTTTGCCAAAGTTCGTCAGGTCGCCGGCAGAGATGTAAACGTCCGCAGGGACGCCGAGTAACTTCTCAAGGGATTTCACGTCGCCGTGAATGTCACTGAAAATCTGAATTCTCATTGCCGGTTGCTCGACGACGCGCTGTCGCGTGAAAATCGCGGTGCGCGCCCGACGAATCCATAGTTAAGCATTTTGCCCTCAGAATCAAACGAAACGTAAAACAGAAACGGCATAGGCTGGCCCTTGTCTCCAGTGAAAAAACGCATATCCGTGTATTCGACAACGTGCTTGCCGTCGTTTTCTGTGAAATGGACTAGAGGGAAGCGCGAGAACCACAGGAAAGTCTCGACCGGTTCGAGGCCGCGAGCCTCCTGGATGTAGCGATTCGATGGAGAATCGGCGAAGAAGCGAAACGCGGGGTCAGTGGTATCTCGCAAACAGAATGTGGATTGGTATACGCCATTTGGTGTGAGAATCAGGCCGTCCCAATGAAGGAACGAGATTGGCATGGGCATCGCGCCAATGTTTTCAGCGGAGATGTGCTGACGCGACGCGAATGCGCGCACACGTGACATCGCTGCATGATGCGCAAACCCGCATGCAATGATGTAAGCGCAGGAGAGGCAGAATCCCGCTTGACACCATCGTGTGCGAGATATGCACGCGCCGAAGCCTCGCCAAATGGGCATGAAAAGGACGGCCGCGAAGATCCCAGAAGCGACGATTACGGGCAATAGGTGAAACGGAAATTCCGCAGCGCGCGCCAAAGCCCACACTGCAAGCGCCGAAAGCGTCAGAAACACCCATGTTGCGGTTGCCCGTTTGACTCTGTTCCCGCTGCGATGATGCACCCATGCGCCGAGCTGCGGCACGAGCAGGAGAGCGGTGAGAATGAAATCGATGATGAAAAGAGAGTCCCACGCGACGCGATCTTTCGAGAATGGATTGAGCATGCGCGTGCCGAACGACGTGAAGCCATCGAGAATGATGTGGCTCGCGATGCCAGCCGCATAGATCGCAAAGAGAAATGCGAACGACGGAGGCGTCCAATCTTCGCGTCCAGGGCGCTTTGCATACCACAAGAAGAAAGCGCGCGTTAGGGC
>DATFQU010000237.1:0-4883 GCA_035264005.1 Candidatus Acidiferrales bacterium | reverse complement strand
AACTGTCAGCGCAGGAAACGCGAGCGGAATCACCGATGGCGCTTCCGCTGTAGTTCTGGCGAGTGAAGAAAAAGTGCGCGAATTGAGCTTGAAGCCTCTGGCTCGAATTGTCGACGCGACGATCGCAGCAGTCGACCCGCGTGTCATGGGCATTGGACCCGTTCCGGCAGTGCGCAAGCTCCTCGCGCGTACAGGAACGAAGGTCGAAGACTATGCCGCAATTGAGCTAAACGAAGCATTTGCCGCGCAGGTGCTCGCGTGTGACCGCGATCTGCATTTCCCACGGGAACGGCTGAATCCCAACGGAGGTGCGATAGCATTGGGACATCCCATCGCGTGCACCGGCGCGCGCATTACCACCACACTGCTGCACGAGCTGCGCCACGAGCAAAACGGCACAGTAGGCACCTCCGCTACGACATGCAAACACGGACTCGCCACGCTCTGCGTCTCCGGCGGTTTCGGCGTCGCCCTCGAAATCGAAACTGTTTGAAACTTCTCGTACAAAAAAAAACGGGCAGCTAGAAATCGCCGCCCGGTTGCGTTTGCGCGAACTTGAGACTTAGGATTCGCGCGAGACCGTCAGATTCACCGTCGCGGTCACGTCGCGATAAAGCTTCAGCGTGATGGGATATTCGCCGACCAGTTTGATCGGATCGTTCAATTGGATTTTCCGCTTGTCGATTTCGTAGCCCTGCGCCTTCAGCGCATCGGCGATGTCGCCCGCTGTGACAGAGCCAAACAGCTGATCGTTTTCGCCGGCCTTGCGAGAAAGCTTCAACGCGACAGTACCGAGCTGCGCGGCCTGCTGCACCGCGCTCTCGCGCTCCGTGGCTTCCTTTTTTGCGAACGCCGCGCGCATTTTCTCGAGCCGCTTCATGTTCGAAGCGTTGGCAGGAATCGCCAGCTTGCGCGGCAGCAAATAGTTGCGCGCGTAGCCTTCCTTGACGGTCACCACCTGGCCGCGATTGCCTAGCTTTTCGACATCTTCCTGCAAAATGATTTCCATGGCTTCATCCTCAAAGAATTTTAACGCGCTTCCGCCGCAATAAACTACAGTTCCGACGCGAACGGCAACAGCGCAATGTTTTGCGCGCGCTTGATCGCAACCGTAAGCCACCGCTGATGACGCGCGCATGTTCCCGTGATGCGCCGGGGCAGAATCTTTCCGCGCTCCTGCACGAAAGATTGAAGCATCTCCGGTTTCTTGTAATCGATCAGGTCGATCTTATCAACGCAGAAGCGGCAGACTTTCTTTTTGCGAACATAGTTGCGCTTGCCGCGGCGATGCGGTCCGCCGGGCCTTCCGCCGGGCCCTCCTGGGCCACCCGACGGCCTCCCTCCTCCCGGGCCTCCGGATGAATGATGGGAAGGCCCGTGCTGCGACGGCGCATGTTGCGCTGGCGCGTGTGGTGGTGCTGCTGGTGTTTCTTCTGGCATCGATTTTCTCCCTATCCTTTCGCCGTAGCCTGCTCAGGCGCAGCTGGCGCAGGCGCGGCCGGAGACGCCGGCACTGCAGCAGGCTTGCGCGGACGTCGCGCTGCGCGGCGTTCGCGCCGCTTGGTGAATTTCTCCTGCCGCTTGATTTCTTCGTCGAGGCGAATCGTCAAGTACTTCACCACGGCGTCAGAAACCCGCAAGCGGCGCTCTAGCTCCTTGAGAAGTTCGCCGTGGCTCGAACGCAACAGGAGGTACACAAAAAAACCTTCGCGCAACCGTTTCACGCGATACGCCAGCCGGCGCGTGCCCCACTTTTCGATTTTCTCGAGCTTGGCCTGCTTTTCGTCCACGGCATGCTGGAGCGTTGCAATCAATTTGTCGACCTCCGGCTCCGGCGTGTCCGGCCGACAGATGAAGATCAGATCGTAAAGTCTTTCTTCCATGTTTCCTCTTTTCCTTCGCTACCTCAGGAATCTTTTTCGCCTTCCGCGTTTTCGTCTGCTGCATCTCGGCGGTTGAAGCGCGACATCGCCCGGCTCGCGCCCTCGGCCACAATTGCCTCAATCGCATCGGCCGCCGTCCCAATCATCTTTTCCGCCACTTCGCGAACGTCCTTACCCATCGGCGCCAGATCGTAAGCCGCTAAATCACGTACCGGAAATTCCGGCCGAATGCCCAGCCGGACTCGCAAAAACTCATCTGTCCCCAACGCGCCGATCACCGACTTCAACCCGTTGTGCCCTCCAGCGCTGCCTCGCTCGCGAATTCGAATCACGCCCCACGGAAACGCGATCTCGTCGCTGATAACAATCGCTTCGGAGGCTTCCGCCTCGTACTTCTCGAGCAAATCACTCACCGCATGCCCGCTCGCATTCATGAACGTCTGCGGCTTTGCGAGCGCAACATCATGGCCTGCGATTTTGCCGAGCCCAACATATGACTGCGCTTCCGGCCGCGTCACGCGAATTCCAAAACGCTCGGCCAAACAATCGATCACTAGGAAACCGAGGTTGTGCGGCGTCCACGCATATTCGCGACCGGGATTGCCAAGACCCACAATAATTCGCATCCAAGCATCCCCGCAGCGCGACGTCCTGGGCGCGCGCCTTACTTCTCCTTGCCCTTCTTTTCTTTCTCGGGCTTCTCGCCTTCCGCGGCGCCCTCTTCGCCTTCCTCGACTTCCTTCTTGCCCTTCTTGATAACTTCCGGCTCGGCCGGCGCTGCTTCCGTCGCTGCAGCAGCCGCTTCCGGCGTGGCAGCTTCCTCTTCCTTCTTCAGGACAACCACGTGAGCCAAAACGCGTTGCGGATCGGTCACCAATTTCACTTTGTTCGGATCAATCGGCAGATCAGCGGCGCGCAACTGCTTGCCGATGGTCAACCCGCTGACGTCCACCTTGAATTCCTCGGGAATGTCCGCCGGCAAGCATTCCAGCTCAACTTCGCGCGTGACCATTTCAAAAATTCCGCCTTGCAACTTCACGCCTTCCGGCTCGCCAAACGTATGCACTGGCACTTTGACCCTCATGCGAACGTCCATCGCAATGCGCAGCAGATCCACGTGCAGCAGCGACCCGCTGACCGGATCGACTTGCCAGTCTTTGAGCATCGCCCGCTCGTCTTTGTGCCCGGCCACCTGCACCGTGAAAATCGTATTGTGACCGGTCTCCGAACGCAGAATCCGCGCGACCTGCCGCGCGTTCACGGTCATCGCAATCGGCTCCTTTTTCCCGCCATAGAGCACGGCAGGAACCTGCCCCGTGCGGCGCGTGCGCCGTGCTGCATGCTTGCCGCGTTCCTCGCGTGGCGCGGCTTCCACGACAAATGCTTCCATGACGTCCCTTCCTTCGGCTGCCCGATTAAAACCTAAATGAACAGCTCGCTAATCGAAGTCTCTTCGTGAATCGAACGGATGCCCCGCGCCAGCAGCGGCGCAACGCTGAGCACCTTAATCTTGGAAACGTGTTTCGCCTCTTCCGTCAACGGCACCGAATCGGTGACGATCACTTCCTTGATCGGCGATTTGCAAATGCGCTCAATCGCAGGCCCGGAAAGGATCGCGTGCGTGCACCCCGCGTAGACTTCCGTCGCGCCTTCTTTGAGCAACGCTTCCGCGGTTTTCACCAGCGTACCCGCCGTGTCGATGATGTCGTCAATTATGAGCGCCGGACGGCCCTTCACATCGCCGATCAAATGCATCACTTCACTCACGTTCACATCAATGCGGCGCTTGTCGACGATCGCCAGCGGAGCATCCATTCTTTTCGCGAAAAATCGCGCTCGTTCCACGCCGCCTGCGTCCGGCGAAACGACTGTCGCTTTGCGAATGCCATTGCTCTGAAAATATTCGACGAGCACCGGCGCAGCGAATAAGTGATCCACAGGCACGTTGAAATAGCCTTGAATTTGCGGCGCGTGCAAATCAAGCGTCAACGCGCGGCTGGCTCCAGCAGTCTCAAGCAAATCCGCCACTAGCTTCGCGGAAATTGGCACACGCGGGCGGTCTTTACGATCCTGCCGCGCATAAGCGTAATAAGGAATCACTGCGGTCACACGCCATGCCGACGCGCGCTTAAAAGCGTCGATCATCAGCAGCAATTCCATCAGGTGGGAATCCACCGGCTGGCTGCACGCCTGCACGACAAACACGTCGGCGCCGCGCACGTTTTCGAGAATCTGAAAACGCGTCTCTCCGTCGCTGAACTGCCCGCGCTCGGCCTTTCCGCGAGGCACGCTCAGATACTTGCAAATCGTCTCGCAGAGCGCAGGATTCGCACTTCCGCTGAAAATTTTCAGCTTATCGTCCGCCAAAATAGTCCTCGTTTGCGATTTACCGCGCGAGCATAGCCCGCTGATAAGAATCTCGTGAGAGAGTCCGCGCTACAAAAACCTGGTCGTCCGGAAACGCCCGAGCGGCTCGGCGCGCCTGCGCTGGGTTTCGGAAAAATCCGAACACCGCCGACCCGCTACCCGCCAGCGCGGCTTCCGCAGCTCCTTCCTGGAGCAGCCGCCGCTTGATTTGACTCAAGCGGGGGTGGCGGCTGAACACGGCAGCCTCGAAATCATTCACGAGGGCGCCGCTCTGCCGGCTCCAACACAGAGCGCAGAAACTCCACATTTTATGGGTTGAAGGAGAAGTTGTCAATCGCTCATCGACCCACGAATAGGCGTTTTTGGTGCTCACTCCTATGCTGCGAGGAGAAACAGCGAGGAGGGTCCGCGAAGGAAGATCCGGGAGCGGATAAATCTCGTCGCCGCGATGCACTCCGAGCGCCCGGCCGCCCAGAAGGAAAAATGGCACATCGGCGCCCAGTGACGACGCAATTTCCAGCAACCGAGCCTGCGGCAATTCGCGCCTCGTCAAACGCAGCACACCAAGCAACGCCGCCGCCGCATCGCTTGAACCGCCACCCAGCCCTCGCGCGATCGGCACGCGCTTCGTCA
>DATFQU010000236.1:0-5926 GCA_035264005.1 Candidatus Acidiferrales bacterium | reverse complement strand
GGCGCGAGGCCGCACAGAATGCTGGCCGCGGTGAATCCGATGACCGAGCCCATGAGCAGGCGCTTGCGGCCGAAATAGTTCGCCAGCCAGCCGGAAAGGGGCAGAATGATGGCATTGGCGACGAGGTAGGAAGTGAGCACCCAGGTGGCTTCGTCGACTGATGCGGAAAGATTGCCGGCGATGTATGGCAGGCTGACGTTCACCGCAGAGGTGTCGACCAGCTCCATCATCGCGCTGGCCATTACGGCGATGGCGACCATCCACCGCGCGGTTTTGTTGGTCAGAACGCCGGCGTTTTCGGCGCCGCGCGAGGCAGGTTCAGCGGTAGCGGCCATAAATTTCTATGTTAACCTCGGCGTCCTGGGATGCGATTGTGCGACCACCCTTTCGCGGATAGTGTCTTAAAGATGATGATTCCGGCGAGCGTTACGGGCACTATGCTGTGCGCTTGCTGCCGAATAGGAGGATGCGATGAAAGGATTCATACTAGGGATCCTGGTGACGATCGCAGTGATTATTGCTGTGGGGCTTTTCGTCGCGGAGACGGGCCGCGTGGACATGCGCGCGGACCAAACGCCGCCGCAAGTTGAGAAGCGGCTCGCGGGTGGAGCTATGGATGCCAGCGTCGACCGGCACGCGCCAAACGTCACCAGTCCACTGCAACAAACAAATGAAAACCTCATCGGCGGCGCAGCTATATATTTGGATCGATGCGCGCTGTGCCACGGCGATCCTGCGCATCCGAAGTCAGCGCTGGGAGAATCGCTCTATCCTCCTGCGCCGCAGTTCATGACCGATGCTGCAGACATGGGAGACAGCGACAACTACTACATTGTCGTGCATGGCATTCGCTGGACGGGCATGCCGGGATGGAAAAACGTGCTAACCGATCAAGATATCTGGCAAGTGGTGACGTTCATCGGGCACATGGGCAATCTCCCGCCGGAAGTGAAGAGCGTATTCGGATTGCAAGGGCCGCCGCCAGAGGCAAAGCCGACCAAGCCGACCAAACCAACCAAGAAGCACTAGCTGTCGCGCGGGCAAGACAATCAGCCTGCGACGAGCCGGCGGACGGCAGAAAATTGCAAGTTTAGAAGTAGAGCACCCACAAATCACGCTGGGATCTCTTGATTTTTCTCCGCTGTAGACTTTCAGAATAACCACACGGCGAGGCTGGTGCTTCGCACAGCATTCGAGCGGCAAGAAAATACTTGATGATTGTGATGATAACGCGACTCGCGTTTATGGCGGCCGGCAACTCCAAGCCGGACGATCGCGGAGCCACTATTTTCGCAGCGTTTTTTGTGGCAGTGATCGTCGGAATTCTCGCGATCAAGAAAGCTCTGGAGCGCAAGAGGACACGAGCGCTCAACGATACCGCCGTGGAAATGGGCTTCACATTTTGCGGTGACGATTGGACCGACAAATCGCACGCGCCTCTTCTGGAAACGGCGCTCTTCGGCAAAGGGCGTGGGCACCGCTTCAGGAACATCATGACCAGCGAGCGAGCGGGATTCAGAGTCAGCCTGTTCGACTATTCGTTTACCGTGGGCGGAGGCCGAAACAAGCAAACGTACACGCAGACTGTAGCGACTTTTTCGAAGGACGACGCTTGCCTGCCCTATTTTGAGCTGCGGCCCGCGAATCTCATGGATAAAGCGTGGGACGCAATGACGCACAAGAATATTCACTTCGAAACAGATCCCGAGTTCGCGCGACGTTACGTTCTGCGGGGCGCATTGCCGGAGAAAGTCCGCGCGTTGTTTACTCCAGGCCTTGTGTCCTTCGTTGACGGTCTTGATTCGCAGCACAAGTGGCACATCGAAGGCGCGGGCAGGACGCTGGTGATTTATCGCGCGAAGAAAAAAGAACCTGTGGAACAGATGCGGACGTTTTTGGAGCAAACGACAACGGTAGCCAGCACATTCCTGAACCTCGCGGGAGCTGCGACGGTAACCGCGATGAGCTAGACTCGGTCAATACCTGTTCGGCGGAGGCCCTAGCCACAAGGACAAAGGGGCAATCCTCTGGGAAACAGCCTCACGTCAGTTGCGGCAACTGCGACCGCAACGGGAGTGAGCTACACCTGCCGGGCGCGCGGGCGAGAGATGAAGTAAAAAATTGGGCCGAGGACGATCAGGACAAGGCCGACAGCGAGCGAGCTGGTCGAGCCGATAGATTCAGTGCGGTTGCGAAGAAATGCAGCGACCATTAACGCGAGCGGCGGCAGGCCGAGCAGAATCACGCCGATGATTCCTCCCGGGACGCGATAAGGCCGCGTCAAGTTCGGCTCGCGAATCCGCAGGCCAACAAGCGCCCAAAATTCCAGCAGAATGCTAAGTCCTGTGAGCAGGACGTCCATGATGACGAGGTGTTCGAAGTTCAGAAACAGGCACGCGGCCCATCCAATGGCGCACACAGTGATGGCCACGACGGGCATTCCGGTTCGTGCCGAAGTGCGCGCGAAGATTTTCGGCAGGTAGCCGTCCTGCGCCATGACGAGTGGCAGGCGCGTGAACGACAGCATCAGCGCGTTGAAGCAGCCAATAGCGCCAATCGCGCCGCCGATGGCCAGCGCAATCGAAAGCCAGTTGCCGCCAATGGCGCGGCCGACGTCAACCCAGCCTCCGGTAGACCAGCCCGATGAACTGATGCCTGCATGGGCCGCCGCGCCAACGGGAAGAATGTAGCTCACGGTAATGAACGTCACGGTCAGCAGCATGACCAGCGGAAATGTGCGCTGCGGGCGCTCGACTTCTTCGGCGACGGTGGAAGTGTTGTCCCAGCCCATGTAGTTCCACATAGCGATGAGGATGCCGCCGAGAATGTCGGCATGAGCGACGGCGGGATGCGCCGCGGCAGGCAGGGCATTTGGCGCGACATGTCCCACCACGGCGGGCGAGCGCAGCACGGCAAGCACGACCATCACGGCAAACGGCGTGAGCAGCGCGACGGACATCCAGACGGAGCCTTCGCCGACGGCGCGCGCGCCGGAAAGATTCCACACCGTGCAGACGACGATCAATGCGAGTTCGATGACGATGGCGCGATGACCCGCGGTGAGCGCGGGCGCGAAGTGGCCGATGTAGTCGACGAAAAGCGTGGGATAGAGAGCCATTTCGAAAATGCTCCCGGCGAGGGAGAGCCACGATTCCTGATATCCCCAGAAACGGCCCAGGCCGCGCTGCACCCAGATATAGAAGCCGCCCTCTTCAGGGATCGCGCTCGAGAGTTCGCTGACCATCATCGCGGTGGGAACGCTCCAGAGGAGAGGCGTGATCAGCAGAATTGCGATGCCGCCGCCGTAGCCCGCCATTTGCACGACGTCTTCGAGTCCGTAAGGGCCGCCGGAGACCATGAAAAAAGTGGCGGCAGCGAGAGTGAGCACGGTGAGCTTGCCGCGAACCGCGACGCGCGGCTTTTTCGCCGAATCGGGCTGCGGGTGCGACTGGGTCCACGGCAGGGAGATGGCCATTCTGTTTGTCGAGTAACCTCCGCCCGCTAGTTGCGGCGATTTTCTTGCGATTTTTGCAGCGCACTTCTGACGGCGAATTCTATTTCGCCTTGACCTTCATTACCTTGATACTTCCCTTCACCAGTTTCTTCACCAATGTCACTGGTATCGGCTTGCCGACTGGGAAACTGACGACGGCTTTCGATGTGACATAACCCGCGAGTTCCTTTGTATGGTTCTGGATTACTGGCGGGCGGACATGCAGGCGTATGTGTGGCGTCTTGAAACTGAACCAAGCGAACATGCCGTCATAATCAAATCCCGGATCGGAATAGGAATATCCTGGCCACTGAAAATAATCGGTGCGTTCCGTGGCGCCCGGCGCTGCCGCGCGTATCGCGGCCCGGATCTTCGCCAAACCGCCGTGCGCCTCTTTTGGACATTTGGCTATGTATTTGTCCACTTCGCCGGTGTTGTGTTTTGTCACGGCTGCATTTGCGTTCCGGCGTTTTTTCATCGCGATTGATATTGTGTATAGCACTACGCTCGCAGAGTGCAATGAAAATGCGATGCAGCGCCAATGTTTTTTGACGCGAGACTTGTTCGGACGAATTCTGGAACCTCGCAACAGCGAGCAGTGTTGCGTGCGACGGGGCGGCGGACTTAGCATCCAATGCCGGCAGGGCCAATTGTCCGAATAGGTGACGAGGAGGAATTATGGCAGTTACATGGCTAAGGAATCCCGATGAGGGAATCGCGCAGGCAAAAGCGAACGGCAAATTGGTCATGTTTGATTTCAGCGCGGCGCCCGGTTGAGGAGCATGCGCTCGGCTGGATGCCGAGGTTTATCCGGATCCGAAAGTCGGCGATTACATCATGCAGAATTTCATTCCGGTGAAAATTCACATCAAGGAAAATGGGCCGGCGTTCAAGCGATTTGAAGCGCAATGGACACCGACGATCATGATTCTCGATGGGGAAGGCAAGGAGCATTTCCGTTTCGAGGGTTTTCTGCCGACACCGAATTTTCTGGCGGAGCTGGACTTTGGCCGCGCACGCGCCGCGTTTCACAAGAAACAATGGGACGACGCGACGCGCGAGTTCAATTCGGCAGCAGCACGCGATCCGAAGACGGAACTGGCGGCTGAGGCAGGCTACTGGGCGGCAGTCGCGCAGTATCAGAGAACCCACGATGCTGCGACGCTCAGAGCATGGGGCAAGAAGACGCTGGCTGAGTACCCGAACACGACGTGGGCGAAGCGCGCGATGGTGTACGAAAGCGAAGGAACCGCAAAGACGTAGAAACCGCGGAGAACCAAGAGATATTGCCCGATGCGTGTCAGCCGAGAAGTTGAACCACGCCCGGCTGGTGCGTTTTCCCTAGAATTGAAGGATGCAAACAAGGATTGTGGCGTGTTGGTTCGCCATGGCTGTGTGCATGGCGACTGGCGCCCAAGCCACGCGCGCGCAAAGCCTCGTCTACGTGCTGACCTACGGAAACACACCCGCTAGCCTCCGAGCGCAATTCCCGAACGGTATCTTCGGCACAACGCCAAAGCAGCGCGTAGCCATGGCGCGGCAGAGGCTGAAGACCGAAATCTGGAGCGTTTCGCTGCAGGGTGGCAAACGCACGCTCCTTTTTTCCGATGAAGGCACGAATTTCGAGCTGATCCCTACTGTCGATATGGGCCATTCGCCTTTTGTGGGCACGAATGTGGCCTATGTGAAAGGAGTAGAACGGAGCTGGGAGACCGCACCGCCGATGCTGTACGAAACGCCGCCAGGAGTTTACGAAGTGAGCCTCGACGGGTCGAATCGATTTCGACGCTTGTTCGATGCGACGCAAAACATGTCGCCGGCGATGGTGAACGCTGCGGGAACGCGCGCGGCATTCTACGGATGGGAGGACAAAGGCGGCTACTTCGTGTACGTGTACGAACTGCCATCTGCGAAGCTGCTGACAAGGGCGAACATTACAAAACTTCTTCAAGCGCACTGTGGGAGCTGCCTTCCGCAACAAGCCGGGTGGCTCGCTGACGGCAAGGAGCTTTTTTTCGTCCTGCAGGAGGGAGATGAAGACGATAATGTTAACGAAACTCCGTCCGGAGCGCCGGGAACTTCTCTCCTTTCCGAGCAGGGCGGCGATGTAGGCGCTGTTCCGACGCACGCCGGCGAGATGAACCTGCCCGATTACAAGCGTGAGATCTCGATCGCTCCCTACATGATTGCGCAAGCAGAAGACGGGAGTTATCTGTTCCTCGATTACGGGCTGAAGAAAGGGCCGCTGCCGAAGGCGCCGATCCGCTTGGACGGATTCCTAATTTTGACCGGTCCGGATTTCAAAGTTCGGAAGCAGATTCCACTGGGGCGGGTGGGCGCTTCGGAATTTCAGCTCACTCGAGATGGAACGTTGCTGGCATACGCTGAAAATCGCGAACTGCCAACGTACAGAACAGAACAGCATTTCTGGGT
>DATFQU010000235.1:0-3983 GCA_035264005.1 Candidatus Acidiferrales bacterium | reverse complement strand
GTTCTTGGCGGAGACGATTGGTCCAGCAACTGGAAGTCGCGGCGCATGCTTCGAAGCATGGTGCCACGGACATTCTCGTAGACGCCAAAGAAGAGGAAGGGAATCAGCGCTGCGACGACCCACAGCTTGGCGCTCTTGGGGAGCTTGGCTTCCGGCTCCCAGCGAAAAATCTGCCGGGCGATCTCGAAGGCTACGTAGAGGCCAAGCGCGAGCGCGATGACCTCAGTGATCATCTCGCCCTTCGTGGTCAGATTATTGGCCGCAGATTCGAGGCCCCGCGCCAGGTACGTGGCCGGAATGAACAAAGAGCATCGCTGCAGCCAGTGAGGAAAGTCCGCGAGAGGGATTGTGGCTCCGGAGAGAAACAAAAACCCTGACCACAGCAGATTGTTGATCATCTGCGTTTCCTGCATCGTGTTGGTGACGCTGGCGACGATCAGGCCAAACGCCGCGAACGCAGCCGAACCAAGTGTCACAAGTACGAAAATCTCCCACAGGTTACCCCAGCTTCGGAGATGAAAAAAGTAGCGGCAGGCCAGCATTTCGATGACGACGATCGGTAGCGTGAGCAAGTAATTCGAAATGATGCTCGACGCCAGCATGGCGCTCGCTGTGACTGGAGATAATCGAAACCGGCGGAGAATACCTTGTTCGCGAAACGTGACGAGTTGCACGCTCAGCCCCCAGAAGCTGCCCATTACCGTAATGGTCAGAATCGCGCCGAGAACATAGGCGGTGAGGGCATTGGAACCCTTGCCGAAAAATGTGAGAGCGCCAAAGAGAAAAATGAGCGGCATGATGAAAGTGAAGAAGAAGAACGCCCGGTTCCGGAGCGCGAGCCGGATGCGCATTTTCGTAAGTGTCCAGGTGTGATTCGTCACAGTTGCAATTTCCTCGCGCGCCGGTTGCGGCGATGCGAATCTAGCAAGATTTCACAGGTCGCAGCGCGATGTCAAATCGCGGCGCTTTGCACTGCAGGGGTCGGCGGTCTGTGTGCGGTTTCGTATTGCTGAAGGATTTGTTCGAGGAATCCTGGGATTTCGAATATCGCGCGATTAGGATGCAGGGCCGCATTTTTCCGGTACTCGGCAAAAGTTGCCGGCTCCAGCAGTTGCTCGACTGCCGGGACGATTTCGCGGAAGCTTTTCAGCGACAACCCTACATTTCGCTCTGTGATCCACTTTGCGTTGTACCGCTCCTGCGGCAGCGTCCAAGCATTGCACTCCGTAATCACTGGCAATTGCATCGCAAGCGCTTCGGAGAGGCTGCCGGGCCCCGGCTTGCCGATGAAAAAATCGGACAGGTGCATGTAATAGGGAATCTCCGAGGTAAATCCTTCGACGTAGGACCGAATGCGCGCATTTCTCTCACGCAGCGTTTTAGAGAGCGGCTGATTCTTCCCGCAGATGAAAATCAGTTGCAGATCGAGATTGCTCTTATCAAGGCTCTCGGCAATTTCGAGCATCACTTGATTGCCGTGTCCGCCGAAAAGCACAAGCCCAGTCGGCACGTCTGGCTGCAGGCCGAGACGTATGCGCTCAACGCCTCGCTGAGCTGTTTGGGGCGCATAAAAGCGCGGCTGCAAAATCATTCCGGAAGCGTGGAAAATCTCCTCGTCCGAATGTCCTAGTTCGTGCGCCTGCGTCATTGCACGGTCCGAGCCACAAATGAAATATTGCCGCTGACGCTCGATCCAGAAATGCGGAGGATAGTCTGCAATGTCAGTGAGAATGGTTACGTACGGCCGGTCCGGAAAAACATTGCGATAACTCATGAACAGAGCGCGGTTAAAATGGGGAATAAAGGACACAAGCATGTCCGGCGCGGTCTCTCGCCAGCGCTGCTCAAGGCGTCGCACCATCGGCCGCCGATACAGCCGGATAAAAGCCTGCAGGACGCGCATCAGTTCCGCGCTGCCAAGCGTCCAGCCCGTCTTCAGCATCTGGTTGTAGAAATCCTGTATCCGTATGCCCGCGTATTTACGCAGAATGTCCAGCTCGTCGAGTATCTCCTGCAGATTCATCATCTCGATTTGCCAGGGAAGCTGCTTTTCCTGAATGGCCAGCCCAAGCGCCGTTGCAGCGCTGCGATGGCCTCCGCCGGCATCGAAGAAGACGAATTCGATTCGCTTCATCTGCTGCGGATTGTCGCAAAGCAAATGCCGCATCAGGCTACAATTCGATGAATTTTTGGTTACCATGCCTAAAGTGACAAATATTGTTGTTTCAGAAGTTTAGCGGATTTGTCACCTTGCTGTAACAGAGTTTTCCTAAGCTTTTCCACATGAACTGCGACATGCACGTTCACACAAAATTCTCCGGCCCCTGTACCACTCCGATTCTGAGCAAGATTTGCCAGGAGAGCTACAGCGAGCCGGAAATCGTCTACTCGACCCTGCGGCGGCGCGGCATGGACTTAATCACGCTGACCGACCACGATTCCATCGACGGCGCCGAGGAGCTGCGCGGCTATGCCAATTTCTTTCTGAGTGAAGAGCTGACCTGCCGGATGCCGAGCGGTACGGAAGTTCACGTTGGCGTCTATGACATCACTGAGCGCCAGCACATCCAGCTTCAGCAGCGGCGCAATGATCTGGTCTCGTTGCTCATGTACTTGACCGAGAACCACCTCTTTTTCAGCGTCAACCACGTGCTCTCTTGTCTCACGGGAAAGCGGGAAGCCGATGATTATGTCTGGTTTCGGAATTACTTTCCGGCGGTCGAGTCGCGGAATGGTCAAATGCTGGCCCGTCAAAATGACGATACGCAACGGCTGGCGCGGCAATGGCGGAAAGTCGAAATTGGCGGCAGCGACGCTCACGCATCGGCATCTGCGGGCACGGCTTTCACGGAAGTGCCCGGAGCGCGCACCAAAGAGGAGTTCTTTGCGGGCCTGCGCGCGGGCAGGGGTCGCGTGGCGGGGAATTCCGGAAACTATCTAAAACTCACCCGGGACGTCCTTATGATAGGGGCGAGCATGATGGGCGATACGCCCTGGACCTTGTCCCTTTTGCCGCTCGCTGTCCTCGTCCCCGTTGCGACGTATTTGAATTATCGCAGCGAGCGTAAGTTCGGCGATTTTTGGGCAGAGAGAATGTTGACCCAGCCGCAGAGCAGCCGGAAGCGTTGGCTGCGTATCGTGCAGTCGGCGGCGGAGGGGGCCATGTGACAGTAGCCCGCGTGGTTTGGAACCAGATTCAGTCGAGCGATTATCGCGTGATGCGGCGCGTGAACCACTGGCTCGCGCCACGGTGGTTTCGCACGTTCATGGTTGTGGCAACGCGCATGGGCGATGGCTGGCTCTGGTACGCGACCGGAGCCGCTGTCCTGATCTGGGGGGGTAGCGCACGGTTTGAGGCCATCGGATCGGCAGGATTGGCGGTACTTTCGGGCATTCTTGTTTTTCTGCTATTGAAGCGCGTAAGCCATCGCCAGCGCCCGTGCGACCTGGAACCGCACTGCTGGGCTTCCATTCTGCCGCCGGACCAATTCTCTTTTCCATCAGGGCACACCATTACGGCATTCGCCGTGGCCTTGACCCTCGGAGCCTTTTACCCTGATTTTCAGTTGGCGCTATTACTGGTTGCGGTGAGCATCGCTACTTCGCGGATCATTCTGGGGATGCACTTCCTCAGCGACGTTCTGGCGGGTTCGGTGATCGGCGTTTCGCTGGCCTACGGGTTCCTCTACCTGTTTACGTAACGACGAAGCGCTATTCGCGCAAGCGCCTGCCGGTAAGCTCCAAAAACACATCTTCGAGCGACGGCGACTGCATTTCGAGGCCTTGAAGCTCAACCCCTTCCGATTCGAGGTACTTTACGAGGGCGACAATCGTTTTCGTCGGCGCGGTAGAGCGTAGTGCGTACACGTCGTCCTGCTTGCTCCATTCGGCCACCCCATCCAACTGGCCCAGCGCGCCATCGACCGGCGCTTGGCTCAGCCGCACCTCGATGCGCGTGGTTCCCGCCGACCGCTGCTTCAGCT
>DATFQU010000234.1:0-7232 GCA_035264005.1 Candidatus Acidiferrales bacterium | reverse complement strand
AACGGATTTGGCTGCGGCGGCCGCTCGCCAGTGAACTGGGTGGGGCCGTCGTACTGCATGCTCCAGATGAAACGATTTACTCCGGCATCGCCGGGGCCGTAATCGGTCGCCACAGCGTTTCCGTGTTCGTCGGTGACGACGATTTTCACTGGACCTTGGCGTCCCATCCCCGCGCGCTGCCCTTGCCCCTGGCCTTCGCGCCCGCCGCCACCGCCGGATTTGATTTCTGATTTCAGGTAATAGTCAATGATGGCGCCGCTCGGGGCATTTGGCGCGGAATAGCCTGCGCCGCCGCCTTCGCCAGTGCGCCAGGTGTGGAAGATGATTCCGGGCGCGGGAGTGAACAGGTGGAAGTCGCTCGACTCGACGTCAGGACTCAGCTCTTCGAGCGGGCGAATGTCATCGAGCACGAAAATACCGCGTCCGTGAGTGGCGACGAGCAGATCGTGCGAGCGCTTCACGAATTGCACGTCGAAGACCGCGACCGTTGGGAAATCCGCCTTGAGAGGCTGCCAGTGGTCGCCGCTGTCCTGCGAGTAATAAAGACCGGTGTCTGTGCCGGCGACGAGGAAGCCCTTCTTGTTTGGATCTTCGCGGACGACGTGGGCCGGAGCGCCGTCGGGAAGGCCGTCGGTGATTTTCGTCCACGTGGCGCCGTAGTCGCTGGTGCGATAGACGTAGACGCCGCGATTATCGAGCATGTGCGCATCGTAGGTGACGTAGGCGGTCCCGGCGTTGAAGGGCGAGACGCCCACTTGATAAACGCGCGCCCACTCCGGATCGCCGGAGATGTTCTTGGCGACGTTTGTCCAAGTCTTGCCGCCATCGCGCGTGACTTGTACGTTGCCGTCGTCAGTGCCCACCCAAATGACATTCGGATCCGAAGGAGCGAGAGTGATCGTGAGAATCGTGCCGTACGTTTCTGCGCCGCTGATGTCGTGCTGAATCGGGCCGCCAGAGATCTCCTGTTTGCTCTTGTCATTGCGCGTGAGATCGCCGCTGATTGTGGACCACGTTTTTCCACCGTCCATGGATTTGAAAACGACGTTTCCACCGAGATAGACCTCGTTGGCATCCGTGGGCGAAACGGCGATGGGAGAAGTCCAATTGAAGCGGTATTTGAGGTCAGCGGGCTTTTCCTCTTCGACGCCAGGAAGATAAGGACGAATTGAGCGGCTGAGGTGCGTGGACAGGTCGAGACGCTCGATGGCCGCGTTCTGCGAATCGGTGTAAATGATGTTGGGATCACTGGGAGCGGGCACGGCATATTCGCCATCGCCGCCGACGACGGTGTACCAACTACTGCTCACGGCGCGATTGTTGTCCAAATTCGAGGAAGGGCCGCACCATGAACTGTTGTCCTGCAGGCCACCGCAGAGATCGTAGGGCTGCTTGCTGTCCGCTGCGACCATGTAGAACTGCTCAATGGGCAGCGTGTCCAAGAAGCGCCACGTTTTTGCGCCATCAGTCGAGAGAAAAACGCCGCCGTCAGTGCCCTGAATGATGCGGTCAGGATTTTTCGGGTCGATCCAAAGAGCGTGGTGATCGGAGTGCACGCCGCGATCGGCAACGGCGGCCGTTCTGCCGCTGTCATGCGACTCCATCAAGTTAAAGGAAATGAAATAGACCCTGTTTTCGTTATCGGGAGAGACGACCAGTTTAGAGAAATAAAACGCGCGAACGTCGAGCGCATGGCTGTCGTTGACGGAAGTCCACGAGTCGCCCATGTCTTCCGATTGCCAGAGCATGCCGCGCTTGGCAGCGATTAGGGCGTAGACGTGATTGGGATTCGACGGCGCAACGGCAATCGCGCTGCGGCCCCAGGGGCCTTCGGGCAAACCTTTGGTCAACTTTTGCCAGGTGTCGCCGCCGTCAGTGGAGCGATAGATGCCGCTGTCCGGGCCGCCATCCATGAGCGTCCAAGGATAACGGCGGAATTGCCACATGCAGGCGAAGAGCACATCGTTTCCGGTCATGGCAAGATCTGAGACGCCGGTTGAATCGTTGATGTAGAAAACTTTCTTCCAGGTGCGGCCGCCATCGGTGGTTTTGAAAACGCCGCGGTCAGGATTGGGTCCCCAGGCGTGGCCGAGCGCGCCGACGAAAACTGTGTTCGGATCGTTGGGATCAACGAGAATCGACGTGATCTGCTGCGTGTTTTCGAGGCCCATGAACTTCCAGGAATTTCCGGCGTCCGACGAAAAGTAAACGCCGTTGCCATCTAAAACATCGTTGCGGATGTTTCCTTCGCCGGTTCCAACCCAGACATCGCTGGGATTCGACGGCGCAATGGCAATCGCGCCGATGGATGCAGTCTTTGCGTGTTCGAGGACGGCTTTCCACGTCAGGCCGCCATCGACGGTCTTCCAAACTCCTCCGCCGCCAGCGCCGACGTAATAGACGTTGGGATCGCCGGGAACTCCGGCGACTGCGGCGACGCGTCCGCCGGCAGTTGCGGGGCCGAGGTCACGGAATTTCAAATTCGCCAGCGGGTCCGGCGTTTTTGATTCCGTGGCGGGTTGATCTTGCGCCATGGTGACAGCGGCGGGAAAAAACGAAAACGCGAGCGCCAAAAATCCGGCGCAAAGAATGCGAGAATTCAACATCGCTTATCTCCTTTAGAAATTACAGAAGTGCCATGCTTGGAAAGGAATTCACACCGCCGATAAGAATTGACAGTGATCATACTGCGGAAGCTATTTCACCGGTTTCGCGCACACTGAATGAGCGCTATTCAAGTTTTCAACCTTGGGTACGCAGCCAGTAGTAGACGAGCAGAGCCGAGCGGCCGTTACAGCGATTTGTGCGAAAAATGGAACTTGAGGCGCTACGCTTCGTCCACGGGAAAGTCGAACTGGACAAGATTCCCCTGAAAGCCTTTGGTCTTCACCAAACCGTAGATAATTCCGACGAGCATCCAGACGCCGCCGGCGATTTTTGCGGGCAGGCCGAGATGCCACCAAATAAAAAGGCAGATGAAAAATCCCAGGACAGGCGGAACGAGATTCGTCCAGCGTTTTTGCTGCTCGCGTACGTAATAGCGCACGAAGGCGGCTGCGTTGACGCCCATGAAGGCGATGAGCGCGCCGAAATTCAGCATTTCCGCGCCAAGCGTGTAGCTCATGGCGAAGGCTCCGGCGAGCGCGAGCGCGCCAACGAGCAGTACATTGTTGCGAGGAACACGGTTCTTCGGCTCGATGGAGCCAAAAAATGAGCGCGGCAGCGCGTTGCTGCGCCCCATTCCGTAGAGAAGGCGTGCCGCTCCCAACTGCGAGCTCATGCCCGAACCCATATTGGCGACGAGAAGCGTTAGATTCACCAAGCCGAAAAGAAAAATTCCGCCGACCTGTCCGGAGATGTGAACGAACGCGGTGTCGATATCTGGGAACGGCCTCGATGCCGGCCAGACAAGCTGCGCGAGGTAGACTTCGATTGAGGCGAGCACGCCGGTAATCACGCAAACGAGAACTGTCGCCAGCAAAACGTTGCGTCGGGGATTTTTCACTTCTTCGGAAAGCGTGGAAATGCCGTCAAAGCCGATATAGGTGAGCACGGCGATGGATGTTCCCTGAAACAGCGCGGAAGAAGAGAAGGTTTTCGGATCGTAAAACGGATGGGTGAAGAATCCCGGGCCAAAATACGGGAGATGGTAAATGTAGCGAACCGCTTCGAAGACGAAAATTACGATGACGATTCCCATTCCCGCCGCGAGAAATCCGTTGATGCGCGCGGACGTTTCCACGCCGCGAAGATTCAGCCAGGTGAACAGCAACGCGAAGAAAATCGCCCACAGGAAATAGGGCATCTGCGGGAAGAAATTCTGCGCGGCCTTGCTGCACCAGATGGTGCAGATCAGCGGATTCAAAATGTAATCCATGGCCATGCTCCATCCCGTGATGTAGCCGAGGGCGGGATGAAGTTCGCGGCCAACGTAAGTGAAGGCAGAGCCCGCGCTAGGATAGGCGCGCGCCATGCGTCCATAGCTGATCGCTGTGAACAGCATGGCGACCATGGCGATGAGAATGGCGGTGACAACGTGGCCGCGAGCCGCGGTGCTGACGACTCCGAAGGAAGGCATCGGAGCAACAGGCTGGATAATAATGATGCCGTAGAGAATGAGGTCCCACAGGCCAAGCGTGCGGCGCAGGCCGATGCCGCCGCCTAGCGCGGGCTGAGAAGGCTCCCCGGGCATCAATTCCCTCTCAGGCGTGAGGCGAAATGGCGTGAACGCATCAGCGCCGCGCCTTCGCTAAGGTGCGGTCATGCTTGGCTGCTTCGCTGCCCGCTGAGGAGAGCGCGATGGTGACGGGCTCGATATTCCAGCCGCTGACTTCGAGTTTCGCGCTGTTGTGCAGCGTGTTCCACGTGGGATACCGCGCGGTGATGGTTTTCGATTCGCCGGGCATCAGCTCGGTGTAATTGTCGCTCCAGAAAACGGGAAGGACTTCGTTGCCGTCGGCGTCATTGATGGCAAGCTTCGTCTGAAATGCCAAATGCTCGCTCGGGTTGCGCAATTGCACGGTGACTTCGGCGCCGATTATATTTTCCAGACTTGCCGTGACCTCCAATTTCACGGAAGGCAGATCCTTTAGCATGGTCAGGTCTTCGTATGAAGACTCTTGAGTCCGAACATAGGTAGTCTTATTCCATTCGAACACGGGAGCCTTGCTCGAGAGCCAATAAAAATTCGAACTGAGCAATTTGCCGGCGCTGTCGTGAAGCTCCAGCTTCAGAAAATAGGTTTGCGGAGACGGCGTGTTTGGAAATGCAGGAATGGTCAGAACTCGCTGGCTGGCGTCGGCTGCGAGATCGATCGGCGAATGCTGCGAAAAAATCGATTTGAGATTGAAGTCGTAGAGATCAGTCGAAACGGTGAGCCCGGGAATTGAACGGTAATAGCTGTTCACGACAACGACGCTGCGGTCGTCGTAGGAATACTGGACGTGGACCATCTCGTTGGCTTTTTTCGCGCCGAAGTAGCCACCCGCCGGCTGCAGGTAATAATCATAAAGATGCCAGATGAGCGAAGGCCACGCGTTGTTCAGCATCCACTGAACGACACCTGTGGAAGTGTACTTGTTGCGCGCGTAGGCCTCAAACATGGCGCGCTCGTTTTCGTAGGCCATGACTTGCGCCTTGCGCTCGTAGTCTTCGAGGTCCTTTGCGGGGCCGTAGATTTGGTTCATCGCGCCGTCGAATGCGGAAAGCTGCTGAAAATCGCCAGAGCCGGAGTGGAAATGCCAGTATTCATTCGGCGGCCAGATTTGGTCGGCAGGCATCATTTTTTTCAAGCTGCCAATGACGACGGGCGCAGGGCCGGCGCTCGTTTCCGTGTTGAAGCCGTACGCGCCGCCGTTCTTGTCATCTTCCAGCCAATAGAGCGGAGGAACGTAGTCGTAAGGCCCGGTCATTTTGACGCCAGAAGGACCCGAAACGGACGTGGGTTTCTGCGATGCCGACGAGATGGCCGGGTTCGGCCACTGCAAATCTTTTTCGACCTGCAAGTAGGAGCGCTCCACGTCCGCGGGCGGCGGCATGTCGCTGCCATTGAGCCAGACAAGCAGGCTGGGATGGCTGCGGAGGCGGAGAATCTGTGAACGAAGCTGTTCGGTTGCATTCTGCAAATCTGCGGGCTGCCATTTGCGCCACTGTTCCCAAATGCTGCAGCAGCACCAGCCGGCGATCACCAGGACGCCGCGCTCGTCGGCAAGACTAAAAAAATCGTCGGGCTCGAGCTTCCCTTCGAGGCGAATCGTGTTCAGGCCCATTTCGCGCACGTAGTCGAATTGCGCTTCGAGCTTATACGGCGGCTGGCGCATGAGCATGTCCGGAGACCAGCCTCCGCCGCGAATCAGGATATTTTTCCCGTTGATGTGGAACAGCATGTAATTGTGCGGCTGCATCGTGGAAGTGATTTCGCGAATCCCGAAGCGGACATTTTGCTGGTCGGAAGTGGCGTCGCCGACGCGCGCTTGCATTGTGAGCGTTTCCAGGTCCTGCGAGCCGAGTCCGTAAGGCCACCAAACTTTCGGATGCGGGACGCGCAATTGCGGAAACTGCTCCGGCGTGAAGGTCACGCTGCGCGTTTCGTTTGCGTTCAGTTGAACGGGCTGCTCGAAGTGGATTTCTTCGATTGTTCCGGCGACCACCGCGCTGACCGGAGCATTCGTCGCGTTGCGTACTTGTGTGGTAACGCTCAAGTCGGCTTCATTGAGCGACGCATCTGCGAAATGCGTGATGACCTCGGGATATCGCACGGCGACCGGGCCGCTGGTCGTAAGATACACATCGCCCCAGAGGCCCATGTCTTTATCCGGCGGCGTAGGATTCCAGTCTACCCAGTTCATCGCCAAATCTTTTTCTGTTGGCGCAAACGTCTCGACCGCGACGGCGTTCGCGCCGCCCGGCTTCACAAACTGCGTGACGTCGAAATCGTAAATGCGATAAGCGCCGGCGACGTTCGCGGCATCGGCGAACTTTTTTCCGTTAATCCAGATATTGGCGCGGTAATTGATGCCTTCGAAATGCAGCCAAACGGTGCGGCCCTGGAAATCGGATGGAATGTTCAGTTCGGTGCGGTACCACCAGGAGCAGGCGAACGGGCTGTCCTTGGGCATCGGCAGGTTCGCGAAGTTCTTGCCGATTGGATAGGTCGTGCCGGCAATCTTGCGGAGATTCATGCCAAAGTCGGGATCGGGATAAGTGCCGTCCGCAACGAGGGCTGCCAGCACGGTGGAAGGGACTGTGGTAGCGTGCCAACCCGCCGCAGAAAAGTCAGGCGCGGAGATTTGATCACCGGCGGCTTGTATCTTGCACGAGGATTGCAATTGCCAGCCGGTGCGCAGAGGCAACCGGCCGATCGTCTGCGGCGTGCGCTGAGCCATCGCGCACGGCGGCCCGATCAGCAGAGATATTGCCGCCACACACCAAGATCCACCGCGTGCTCGCTTAGTCATCGCGCAACTCTATCCCATCGAATGGAAAATCAAAAGAACAGGCGGCGTCCGGCAGTAAAGCCATTTTTGCGAACCTTCGCTCACACACGACCGGAACAACCCGCCTTCTAAAGATCACTCGTTAGAACGTAAATCGCGCGCCCCACTGAAACTGGCGCGGAGTGTTCACGTCGCTCGTGATCTGTCCGAACGCCGCTCCCTGCCCTCCTGCTGAGATCGGTGCCGCTGCAACGACGCTGGGCACGCTCGGGTATCCCCACTGCGCATAGTTGGCCA
>DATFQU010000233.1:0-10708 GCA_035264005.1 Candidatus Acidiferrales bacterium | reverse complement strand
GAAGCCACTTCCGTCGGTACCGCCTATGCCCTCGAAAAGCGCGACTGGATCGCGCCGATGATTCGCAACGTGGGCGGGCTGCTCGTCAAAGGCTACAAGCCTCGCGACATTCTGATGCAATACATGGCGCGGCAGGACTCCCCGACCATGGGTAAGGACGGCACCAGCCATTTCGGCGATTTGAAGGTTCGCCACGTCGTTTCGCCGATCTCCATGCTGGGCGACCTGGTTCCCGTGATGACCGGTGTTGCCATCGCGGGCCGCTATCTCGGACAGAACATCGTCGCAATGACCTGGGTCGGCGACGGAGCTACCTCCACCGGTGCTTTTCACGAAGGCCTCAACTTTGCGGCCACGCAGCGCGCACCGTTCGTGCTGGTTGTCGAGAACAATCAGTGGGCATATTCGACTCCGGTCTCGAAGCAGGTACCGATTCACGACCTGGCGGATCGCGCCAAGGCTTACGGCATCGCGAGTTCGATCGTCGATGGAAATGACGTCGTCGCGGTCTATCAGACCGCGAAAGAGGCCGTCGACCGCTGTCGCGCAGGTAATGGTCCGGTGCTCATCGAAGCGAAAACGATGCGCATGAAGGGTCACGCCCAACACGATCCCGCCGAATACGTACCCAAAGAGATGTTCGAGTACTGGGAAGCGCGCGATCCTATCGCGCGTTACGAAAAATATCTTACCGAGAACAAGATTTGGGACGCAAAAGCCAAAGCCGCCCTCGATGAGCGCATCGAGAAGGAATTGAAAGAGGAGCTGGACGCCGCGGAAAAATCTCCTCTCCCGCCGCCCGAACTCGCTGAACAGGGCGTTTACTGCGATGGTTGTCATACAGTCGAGCCTGAATGGAAGCGTTCGAAGAAAGAAGTGACGCCGCCGCAGTCAAGCGTTAAGCCGGAATGGGAAGTAGCCGACTTCGGCGGATTCGACTTGGCGTCGACTATCTCGAAAAAATCCGCTGCTGCAGGGAACGGCGGAAAGACCGTAGCCTCCGCGACGCAAACGGTCAAAGCGACTCGCAATTTGCCAGATCCCAAATCCAATGGCCAAAAGGCGCCCGCGCAGAAATCGAATGGGCGCTCAGGCGAAGCAAAAGTTGCCGAGCGTGTGCCTTTCGGCCGCGGCCCCAAGGGCAAGGCGGGGAGGAAATAATGGCGCAGGTCACCATGCTCGAAGCAATCCGCCAGGCCATTTTCGAAGAAATGGAACGCGACCCTTCTGTCGTCACCATTGGCGAAGACATTGGCGTCTACGGCGGGGCTTTTAAGGTCACTGCTGGCCTGCTCGAACGGTTTGGCTGGGAGCGCGTCATTGATACACCGATCAGCGAAACGGCCATTATCGGCGCCGCCGTCGGCATGAGTTACCAGGGCTTGCGGCCCATCGCCGAATTGCAGTTCATCGATTTCATCGCTTGCTGCTTCAACCAGATCACCAATTTCGTTGCCAAGTCCCATTATCGTTGGGGCGCGCCTGTGCCGATGGTCATGCGCGGGCCTTCTGGCGGAGGAGTGCATGGTGGGCCGTTCCATTCCGCGAACCCGGAAATGTATTTCGTCCACACGCCCGGGCTGAAAGTGATTTATCCGTCCACCGCATACGACGCAAAGGGCCTGTTGAAGTCCGCGATTCGTGACAACAATCCTGTACTCTTTTTCGAACACAAGTTCTTGTATCGCCGCATTAAAGAAGATCTCCCCACGGACGATTACACAGTGCCGATTGGAAAAGCGATCGTTCGCCGCGAGGGACGCGATCTGACGATCGTCACCTATGCGGCCATGATGCACACATCGCTCGAAGCCGCGGACGAACTGGCCAAAGAGGGAATTGAAGCTGAAGTCGTGGACCTACGTACCTTGCTTCCCCTCGACAAGGAAACGATTTTGCAGTCTGTGAAGAAGACGAACAAATTGCTGATCGTTCACGAAGACACGCGCACCGGCGGCATCGCCGGAGAAATCGCCGCGGTCGCCTGCGAAGGAGCGTTCGAAGATCTCGACGGTCCGATCCTGCGCGTGACCGCGAAGGATTCGCCGGTCCCGTTTTCACCGCCGCTGGAAGAGCGTTTTTTGCCGAATAAGAATGACGTGCTCGCGGCGGCGCGCGAACTGGCAAGGTATTGAACTCCTAAGGAGAAAGAAATGGCGACTGACGTAATCATGCCCCAGATGGGGGAAAGCATTTTTGAAGGAACGATCACGAAATGGCTGAAGAAACCGGGCGAAAAGGTCGAGCGCGACGAGCCTCTCTTCGAAATTTCGACCGACAAAGTTGACGCGGAAATTCCTTCCCCCGCCGCTGGCGTGCTCAAGGAAATCAAAGTTTCCGAGGGCCAGACCGTTCCGATCCAGACGGTCGTCGGCGTCATTGATGGCGCTGGAAGCGCGGCCGCATCCGCGCCAGCACCCGCAAAGCAAGAGCCTCCAAAACAGGAAGCGCGTCAGCGCGAAGATGAAAAACCCGCTCCTGCTTCCGCGCCGACCAAATCGCAGGCAGCGAAAGCTGACGCTTCAACGGCCGGTACCCAACCATCCGCGCAGCCTGCGCCCCGTCCCGTTGCAGCAACTGGTGCCGCGGCTCCGCCGCAGCGTCCCGGAACGGAGAAGGTCCGCAGCTCTCCGCTCGTGCGCCGTTTGGCAAAGGAAAACAACATCGATTTGACCCAAGTCCCCGGCACCGGCGCCGGCGGCCGAGTGAGCAAGAAAGACATTCTATCCGCGATGGAGAGCGGTGCAGCTGGCCAGCAGGCGCCGGCACCTTCGTATGCTCCTCCGGCTCAGCGGCCCGCCACGGCTCCGCCTCCTCCGTCAGGCGGCCAGGCGCAAACTACTCTCGAAGTTGGTGTGCCGCGTGAACGCATGTACTTCGGAAACTATAGCGTCGAGCCAATGAGCGTCATGCGGCAGAAAATCGCCGAGCACATGGTCATGTCCAAACGGGTGTCTCCGCACGTCTATTCGATAGACGAGGCGGACGTCACCGGACTGGTCAAGCTGCGCAGTCAGAAGAAAGAAGAGTTCGAGCGCACCACTGGCTCGAAGCTGACGTTCATGCCGTTCTTCATTCGCGCGGCCGTGGAAGGCCTGCGCGCATTTCCCACGGTGAATTCATCCGTTGACGGCACAAATATCGTCTTCCATCGGGAATGCAACATCGGCATCGCCGTCGCTCTCGATTGGGGTCTGATTGTTCCGGTAGTGAAAAACGCTGAGGAAAAGAATTTTCTCGGCCTGCAGCGGGCCATCAACGACCTAGCCGAACGCGCTCGGGCGAAGCGCCTCAAGCCCGAAGAGGTCCAGGAGGGTACATTCTCAATCACCAATCCCGGTGTATTTGGTGGCCTAATGGGTTTGCCGGTGATCAGCCAGCCCAACGTCGCGATTCTCGGGCTAGGTACGATCGAAAAGCGGCCTGTGGTCGTGGACGACGCCATCGCCATTCGTTCAATGGTCTATCTGACTTTGAGCTACGACCATCGCGTCGTCGACGGCGCCATCGCACATCAGTTCATGGGCAAGGTCAAGCACTTCCTCGAGAACTGGACGGAAAGCATTCTCTAAGTTCCCCAGCCAGTCTCTCCACGGGGCGGGATCGCTCTCTCGCCCCGTTTTTCATTTTCTCGATGGTTCAGGTCGTTGGCGTCTCTGCGTCTTACTGCAATCTCACGCGCAGACGCTCAGCAAACATCTCCACCTGCGGCAGTGGCACCACGCTGATCTTCTGCTCATCGAAGAGGCGCACAATGAACTGGTGTCTCGGATTGTCGTGCACAGGTGCCACCTCGGTGATCGCTGTGAACTCCGAGTTGGCGTGCCAGCCGCGGACGCATTTCGCCGTATACGCGAGCACCTTTGCCTGTGCAGGATCGCGCGCCAGCGAAAAGGCCTGCACATATCCGCGAGTTCCATTGAATCGGTACCCATAGTCGATGCGCATCGGGTCCCCCGGCTGTGTGAATTGTTCCACACGCACGCCCTTTTCCATTTTCGTCAGAATGCGATGCCTGCGGAACACGTCCGTCAGCTTCATCCGAATCCACGCTCGCGTGTTTTCCAGAATCTCCGCACTGCGTCCCACCCTCGGCGGTACAGCTACGCAGTCGTGATACAGCCGTTCCATGGCAGAATCAAGGTCCCGGCTCGTGATCTCTTTCTGTGAGCTGAATTGCAGCGTATTTGAAAGTTTCTGTTCCATTCTGTTGATCCACTCTGGCCCCGCGCCGGTAGAGGCGAGTTCCGTCTGGAATAAAGAAGGAAGCCCGCGCAGCATGTTCTCGTCGGCATTCGGATGCAGCCTGCGAAGGCGGACGAATTCTGTTTCATCTTCGATGAGGCGGGCACGAGCAAGTTGCTTTCGTCGATCAACCAGGACAATCCCGACGTTTAACCACTCATCGCGGATAAGATTCGGTGTGTAACGCAAAACGCGATACGCAAAGCTATTCCGATTTGATTCGCTCATGTCTCACGTCCAGTTGGGAAAAGGAACTCGCGAAGAGTTCTTCGCGATCAAAATCAGTTCCCGCACTAGCTTGCGCCTGCGGAGCAGCTGCTCCAGCAGACGATGGAGGGCGTCCTGATCAAAATTGTACCATTCAGGAGGAATCTCCCTGGTGATTTCGTCGAGCACGCTCTCATCGATTCGCTTCTCCACGCGCTCGATCCATGGATCGAACGCTTCCCATCCGCGCACTTGTTCATAGACCAGCGAACGTGAGTAAATTCCGCGCAAAGGAGCGTCCGGGAAATTCCACTCCGCGGCATTGAAACAGAATCCGTGGTCAATCATCGTGGCGCGATAGCGGCCGGAATCGCGCGCGCGCGCAAAGACCGCCTGTCGCCCGTTTGTGTTGCAGGCCCACTTATCAAAAACGAAAATGCCGTAGAAATCCTGCGAATTCTCAACCTGACGCAGTTGCTCATCCGGCAAAAAATCATACACCGCCGTCGTCGCCGGATGACCCGGATACTGCGACCCGAATTCCAGGCCTGGCGTGCACGGCACGCTCCCGCGGCCGAGTTGCACCACTAAGTCTTCGGTCAATTCCACCATTTCCAGCGGCACTTCTACCACTCCGGCGCCCGCCACCGAAATTCCCATCCTCGCCGCCAACCTCGTTCCCAGCAATTCGTTCGCCAGAATGCGTGTCCCTTGCGGATTGTTCTGGAATTTGACGATGTAGAAGTTCTCATCTTCGCAGCGCAGCAGATGAGACTGCGCGCCGCCGCGCATTCGTCGTATGTATTGAGTGGCCAGCGGCATCGCGCTGGTATGCTAGCCAGCGTTCTTGCATGTCGCAAGCGCAAACATTTCAGTTCGGAACGGGATTCACTAAAAGGATACGGTAGCTCTGAAGAACCTCAGACTCGATTTGGTGTGTTTCAGAGCGGCACAATTGCTCCCAGGTTGCCTGTTTCACACCCTCAGGCCAATCCACCGCATCAGGTCGAGCGCATTGCTTTTCGGCACGATCCCGTCGCGGAGCTTGTAGTCGAAACTCATTTCCCCGTTTACGATTTGGTCCTCGAAATGAACGTTGCGAACATTTCCGTCGAGCGTCGCTTGGATTCGCGTGAGCGCCAGGTCGTGAGTTGTCACCATGCCCACCGAATTGCGCTCAAGCAGAGCGCGTAGCAGCGCTTCAGAACCAATCTGCCGGTCATGTGAATTGGTTCCCTCGAGCAACTCGTCAAACAGGAACAGGAGCGGCCCATCCTTCTCGGAAAGCGCGGCCACTTGGCGGATGCGCAGAATCTCTGTGTAGAAATTCGACCGCCCCTCCTGTAGTGAATCCGTGCTGCGAATTCGCGTTCCAAGCGCCATCGGGCACAACCGCATCGCCTTCGCTCGCACCGGAACCCCGGCCATCGCCAGCACCATATTGATTCCGACGGTTCGCAACAGCGTGCTCTTGCCCGACATATTCGAGCCGCTCACCAGCAGCACTCGTGTTCCGTTCCCCAGATGCACCGAGTTTCGCACGCACTTCACAGCAGGAATTAGCGGATGTCCAAGCTCCTCGCCCTCCAGAAAAGCCTTCGGCTTGCCGGGTTCCGCGAACTCAGGAAAGCGGTCGTCTGGATGTTCGTACGCGTATGCCGAAAGGGAAAGCAATGCCTCGAACTCCGCAACCGCATCGATCCACAAACGCATCCTGGCTCCGTGCCACTTTCTCCACGAATCCGCAGCGAGACCTACTTGAATGTTGTAGAGCAACGGAAGATCGATGACTCTCATGAGCAGGCTGTCCCGCGCATCAATCCAGTTGACGATGTGCGCGAGCTTTCTTATCGCGCGCGAGGCAGATACTGGTCCGGGTCGCAGTTCACCTTGGAACCGGCGCAACTTTTCCGATGCGAATTGGCCATCTTCAATCTGCTTGAGTATCTTCGAGAAAATAAGCAGCCCATCTTCGTTTGCCCCAACCGCGGAAATCGCCGCATCGGCTCGCTTGCGCAGCCAGGAATAGACCGCCGTGTTGGCCATCAGTACGATGACAAACGGAATATATCTTCCGTCCACCGCCCAAATCACCGTCGCGGCAATCTGCAGGAGCGCAAGGCCTAGGGCGATCACACGCAAAAAAACATGGGGGAGTTCGGAAGTTCCTTCAGCCCATGACGCCAGCGCTTGCGCATCCAACGTCCCAATTAACCCTGCCCCTAGCATCGACGTCTTTTCACGAAGGTCCAGTTTCTCGCGAAGGTCGGTAACAATGCTTTGTCTCTCGCGGATTTCCGTGACCTTCGCTGGCGCCATCAGCCAATTCGCAAGACATTGTTCCCCCATCGGTGTTTGCGCGAGCGACAAAAGCTCGAACAGCCCGCCGCGTCCCAATATATCCAGATCATCTGCGTAAATGTGGCGCGCGTCACGGAACCGCTCTCCCGTCGCTCCCGTTCCGCTCCAGCGGTCCTCAATTCTCGCGAGTCCCCGCTCGTAGAACGCCGCAGCCTGTTCGCCTCGCGTACGCGCACGAATCGTCAGTTCATGCCATATCGCGAGAACGATGTACGTGACAACCGGAATCAACAGCCAGTACGCCGACGCGCGATGCCGCGCGAGCGCATACCACGCCAACACCAGGCCCGCCACGATGATCAGTAATTTGCAGTTGCCGATCCGTATGTGAGTGCGTTCTCGCTCGGCGCGTACTTCCATCCGGGCGTTCTTCCGCGCGGCATATTCCGTCGCTGGCGTAGTCAATTCTGTATTCTCGTTCCCTTGGCCATAATTCGCAATTTCTGCCTCTTTGCCAGACGCACAGTCTACATCGACTGCTCACGCTTTTATGGGCGCTTTCGCTGCATCGAATCGTCACGATTACCTGTCGTGCGGAGCGCTCAGTCGAGGTTGAACGACAATTGCCGGCCGTTCATTGCTCGCAGAAAGCGGTCTGTCGCAAAATCAACTCCTAGGCTACAATGCTTCAGAACCGCGGAGAGGTGGCCGAGAGGCTGAAGGCGGCGGTTTGCTAACGCTAAATCGCCACTTCTCTAACTGACGGAAAATTCAACTAAATCCCTTTGCCAGCCGTCAGATACAACGAATTTAATTTTCCTGGAGTTCGCTGCTTTTCGCCTGTTTTGCGTGGTTCACTGTGACAATATCGTGACAGTCGGCCAATTCTGACCACTCGCGCACCTGACTGTCACACGCTCAAACTCAAGAATCGACGCCACGGTACGCGTCCGAGGCCCCAATTTAGAAATCAAAGCGGTGAGGACTGCGAAGGATACATTCGTAATTATCATTCGCGTAAGAAAGGGTAGTTAATCACCCTTTTGCGTGCGAGTTTAACGCTCCGGCCCTCTTTTCTAATCGCGGGATGCAAACGAAGCGCTCAAAGTCAGTTGTGTAACAGGCCTCTGCCATTCCTCTTTTATCGCTGCCGTACTCGAAAGTATTCAACGACATGCCTTATGAAATTCTTATGAGTCACTTACGACGGCTTAATACAGCGCTCGTATCCTAGTGAAGCCTCGAATCGCGAGTTTAGCTTACGACAGGAGTTAGTCCTTTGCGACTTATTGCGACTATGGGACAGGCGTCATGCTTTGCTCAGAAGGCAAGTTCCATACCTGTGGGCAAACTACGAGCGCTTTGGATGGGCCAGCATTTTCTCCGGTGAAGTTCGTACTATGTGGGATTTAATTTTCGTTTTCTCGACACTGCTCTTCTTCGCTGTCAGCGTTCTTTACGTTCGTGCCTGTGAGCGCTTGAAGTGAGCGATAAAGATAAGGATGATGTTAAACCCCGTTAGTTTTGGTCGCTTCCTTAAAGTTATCACGCCATGGCTGATTTCATTTTGATCCTAATTTGCGCGCTTGTAGGTGCGTACCTTTTCGCGGCTTTGCTTTGGCCGGAGAAGTTCTAATGTCGGCAAACGGCTGGTTTCAAATTCTGCTTTTTATCTGTGTGATCTTTCTCATTACCCGTCCGCTCGGTGCGTTCATTTCCCGCGTGTTCAATCGCGAAAAAACCTTTCTCGATCCGCTGATGCGCCCTATCGAAAAACTGATTTACCGCCTCACCGGGGTGGACGAAGCGCGCGAAATGCGCTGGACTGAATACGCAATCGCGATGCTTCTCTATAGCGTCGTGTCTCTGTTTCTGCTTTACGTGATCGAACGCACGCAACAATGGCTGTTCCTGAATCCGCAAAAACTGACGGCTGTTCCCACCGATGTTGCGCTGAATACAGCAGTGTCGTTCACAACCAATACGAACTGGCAGTCCTACACGCCCGAAACCACCATGAGCTACCTCACGCAAATGGCTGGCTTGGCTTACCACAACTTCACGTCTGCCGCCGTCGGCATAGCCATGGCCGTTGCGCTCATTCGCGGAATCGCGCGACGGGAATCGAAAACGATAGGCAATTTCTGGGTGGACATGACGCGCGCCCTGCTTTGGATTCTGCTGCCGTTGACCATTGTCGGTTCGCTTGTGCTCGTTTCTCAGGGTGTGATCCAGAATTTCAATCCTTACGTTACTGCCCATCTCACCGATTCGCAGAAAGTGATGGTAACGAGCGCGAATGGCAAAACAGTGACCCAAACCATCACACAGCAAACCGTCCCGCAGGGGCCAGTCGCTTCCCAGGAAGTGATTAAAGAACTCGGCACAAACGGCGGCGGTTTTTTCAACGCAAACAGCGCTCATCCTTACGAGAATCCGACGCCATTCTCAGATTTCCTTGAAATGCTTTTGATTTTTGCCATTCCCTCAGCTCTCACGTACACGCTTGGTCATATGACTGGCTCGCAGCGTCACGGCTGGGCTTTGTGGAGCGCAATGGCCATCATTTTTCTTGCAGCCGTCACAGTGGCCTACTGGGCTGAAGCGCGCGGCAATCCTCAATTTTCGGGCGTGGATCAAAGGCACAGCGTTATCCAGTCCGGCGGAAACATGGAAGGCAAAGAGGTTCGCTTTGGGGTGGCCGATTCAGCGCTATTCGCGACCGTTACCACAGACACGAGCTGCGGAGCGGTCAACAGTATGCATGATTCATTTACACCCCTCGGCGGATTGATTCCCCTAACGAACATCATGCTCGGCGAAATCATTTTTGGCGGTGTTGGTTCCGGTCTATATGGGATGGTCGTGTTCGTAATAATCGCCGTTTTCATAGCCGGACTGATGGTAGGCCGCACACCCGAATATCTCGGGAAGAAAATCGAAGCCTACGACGTGAAAATGGCCATGCTTTCCATTCTCGTGACCTCGGTCGCTGTGCTGATATTTTCGGGCATTGCCGTCGCCGAGCCGTTTGGAACTTCGAGCATCTCGAATCCGGGACCGCATGGACTTTCGCAAGTGCTCTACGCTTACGCTTCAACCGTCGGCAATAACGGCTCCGCCTTCATGGGCCTGAACGCCGATACGCTTTGGTACAACGTGAGTACGTCTGCGGCGATGTTGCTCGGTAGGTTCTTCATGGTCATTCCGGTGCTGGCAATCGCCGGCAGTCTCGCGCAAAAGAGAATTACACCGCCGTCGGTCGGAACGTTTCCCGTCACCGGGTCGCTTTTTACCGTGCTCCTCATTTCCACGATATTGATCGTCGGTGCGCTCACGTTTTTTCCCGCACTGAGCCTGGGACCGATTCTTGAGCATTTGTTAATGGCCGCAGGCAAAGCGTTCTGATTGGCTATGACTGGACTCTCGAACACGAAGACGAGCGCACTCCGCGATAAAAGAATTCTTGTGCGTGCGATTGGCGACTCTTTTCGCAAGCTTCATCCACGCACGATGCTCAAGAATCCGGTCATGTTCGTTGTTGAGGTCGGCGCGGTCATGACCACGACCCAGCTTGTATGGAATGCAACACATCACGCGACTGGACAGGGCTTGAGTTTTGCATTGCAGATCACGCTCTGGCTTTGGTTCACCGTCCTTTTTGCGAATTTCGCAGAAGCTATGGCTGAAGGACGCGGCAAAGCCCAAGCCGAAACTTTGCGCAAGGCCCGCGCCGAGACGGAAGCTCATCGCGTCGGACGCGATGGAAGTATCGAAAATCTTCCTGGCTCAAAGCTCCGCACCGGAGATGTGGTTATCGTTTCGGCGGGTGAATTCATTCCTGGAGACGGCGAAGTCATCGAAGGCATTGCTTCCGTAGACGAATCCGCTATCACCGGGGAATCCGCTCCGGTAATTCGCGAGTCCGGCGGGGACCGCTCCGCTGTGACGGGCG
>DATFQU010000232.1:0-2759 GCA_035264005.1 Candidatus Acidiferrales bacterium | reverse complement strand
TCGCCTAATCCGGTCCGCAAGGGAGGGCCCCATGGACGACGAACGCAAACTGCAAGCCGAACGTAAGGAAGAAGAACGCAGAGAGCGTGAACGATTGGCCGAAAAGGCGCATTGGGGCCAGGAGGGCTCGCGGAAGCCTGCCGATGAAACTAAGCGCGAAACGGAAAGGGAAGTCAAAATCCGCGGCTTGATGATGGATCCGGTCACCAACATGCCTGTGGTTGTTCTGAAGGCAGTACAAGGCCAGGGAACTTTGCCGATCTGGGTGGGAATTTACGAAGCAAACGCCATCGCCCTCGAAATCGAAAAAGTTCAAACGCCGCGCCCAATGACGCATGACTTGCTCAAAAATGTCTTGCTTGGACTCGACGTTCACGTCAACAAAGTTGTCGTCAGCGAATTGAAAGACGACACATTCTACGCCCTGATTTGGATGGAGCGTGGCGGCGAAATCATTTCCATGGATTCTCGTCCGAGCGATGCGCTCGCTCTGGCGCTGCGCCTGGATTGCCCGATCTACGTCGAAGAGAAAGTTTTCAAGACCTCGCAAATCTCCAGCAGTGGCGCTGACAAAACCTCAAACGAAGAATTGAAGCGCTGGCTTGAAAACCTGAACGACGAGGACCTCGGCCGCTACAAAATGTAATTCGCAGTCTGCAACGTGATCGCAAAAATTGAAGACGGGGAGCGGATTTCGCTCCCCGTTTTTGTTTCCATTGCGGTCCCGTGATTCGCCGCGCGGTCTACGCGGTTTCGCGTTCGCGGCTTGGCTCTGGCTCCGCGGCCTTGTTAATGCGCATGCCGTAGAACGATTTGTAAACAAAGTAGAAGGAAATCAGGAAAAACACCGCTGCGAGCACGTGCGTCAATCCGCCGCCAGTTTGCGCGGTCAATTGCACGGCCAACTCGACTGCGAGCAATCCGAACAGCGTGCTGAATTTGATAACCGGATTGAGCGCGACGGACGAAGTATCCTTGAACGGATCGCCGACCGTGTCGCCGACGATAGTCGCATCGTGCAGCGCCGTCCCTTTTTGCTTGAGATCCACTTCCACGATTTTCTTTGCGTTGTCCCATGCGCCGCCGGCGTTGGCCATGAAGATCGCCTGATAGAGGCCAAACATCGCGATGGAAATCAGGTAGCCGATGAAGAAGAACGGCTCAACGAACGCAAACGACAGCGCCGCAAAGAACACGGCAATGAAAATGTTCAGCATTCCTTTTTGCGCGTACTGCGTGCAGATCTGCACGACTTTTTTGCTGTCGCTGATGGAAGCCTTCTCCACGCCTTCGAGCCGGATGTTCGCTTTGATAAATTCCACCGCGCGATACGCTCCGGTGGTGACGGCCTGCGTCGACGCGCCAGTGAACCAGTAAATCATCGCGCCGCCGGCAACAATGCCAAGCACAAAAGGAGCGTGGAGCAGCGACAATTTAGCAACATTTTCGGTGAGGCGATTCGTCAGCAGCATGATAATGGAGAAAATCATCGTGGTTGCGCCGACGACCGCCGTTCCAATCAAAACAGGTTTCGCCGTGGCCTTGAACGTATTTCCCGCGCCGTCATTAGCCTCCAGCATTTCCTTGGCGTGCGCGAAATTCACGTCGAAGTTGTAGTCTTTCTTCAGTTCGCGCTGAATATCGGGGACCTGCTCGATCAGCGAGAGTTCGAAAATCGACTGCGCGTTGTCGGTCACCGGGCCGTAGGAATCGACCGCAATCGTCACGGGCCCCATTCCCAGGAAACCGAAAGCCACCAGCCCGAACGCAAAAACGGGCGCGGCAACCATCAGATGATCAAGCCCTCGCAGGCTGACCAAATAGCCAACAGCCATCAGCACAAGCATGGTGAGGCCCAAATAGTAGGCGGAAAAATTTCCGGCGACGAATCCGGACAAAATATCCAGCGACGCTCCGCCTTCTTTCGCCGAAATCACCACCTCGCGTACGTGCCGCGATTCGGTGGACGTGAAGGCTTTGACCAGTTCGGGAATCAGCGCGCCGGCCAGCGTCCCGCAAGACACAATGATCGACAGCTTCCACCATTGCGTGGGATCGCCGCCGATATCGGGGATAATGAAGTAGGAAATCAGGAACGTGAACGCAATCGACAGCAGGGAAGTGATCCACACCAGGGAAGTAAGCGGAGCTTCGAAGTTCATCTTCGTAGCGTTCGCGTATTTCGCTTTGGCGATCGCATCATTCAGGAAGTAGGCGCCCGCCGCCGCCACAAGCATGGCCACGCGAATCACGAAGATCCACACCAGCATCTGGACTTGAACAACTGGGCTGGCCACTCCAACGAGAATGAACGCGATCAGCGCCACGCCCGTTACGCCATAGGTCTCGAATCCGTCCGCGCTCGGCCCTACGGAATCGCCCGCATTGTCGCCGGTGCAGTCGGCGATTACGCCGGGATTGCGCGCATCGTCTTCTTTGATTTTGAAGACGATTTTCATCAGGTCAGAGCCGATGTCCGCGATTTTTGTAAAAATACCGCCGGCAATTCGCAGCGCCGCCGCGCCGAGCGATTCTCCGATGGCGAAGCCAATGAAGCACGGGCCCGCGTACGCTCCCGGAATGAACAACAGGATGATCAGCATCATGAGCAGTTCCACGCTGACCAGCATCATTCCGATGCTCATGCCTGCTCGCACGGGAATCTGATAGACGGGATACGGTTTTCCCGGAAGGCTGGCGAACGCCGTCCGCGAGTTTGCAAACGTGTTCACGCGAATTCCAAACCACGCCACGCCGTA
>DATFQU010000231.1:0-41860 GCA_035264005.1 Candidatus Acidiferrales bacterium | reverse complement strand
GCGTGCATGCGCAGCGTGTCTTCTTCGGTGAGCGGAAAAGGAAGCAAGCCGTAAGCTTGAACGTTGCGGAGGCGAAGGTCGGCTGAATCTGTTGCAACGGTGGACATCATCGGAATGACCGGGACATTCGGGAATTCCTGGTTGCTGACCTGCTGAATGGTTTTGAGAAGGGCGCTATCGAGCGAGGAAGATGGCGCAGCTTCGCCGATCGACGTATCCGCATGGAACGTGACCTGCGGATTATTCACAACGTCTTTGAGCTTGAGAATCAGGGCGTCGATTGAATTTCCGGGAAGCAGACGAACGTTGAACGTGGCTTGCGCTTCGGAGGGAATGACGTTGGGTCGGATGCCGGCTTGCAACATGGTAGGCGCGATGGTGTCGCGGACCATAGCGTTCCAGACGGGATTTGCGGCGGCGATTTTTTCTTCGGCAAGATCGCCGCGCACGGGTGAGTCGAGAGCGCGCATCCATTTGCCGATGTCTTCGTCTTCGACTGCGGCGAGCTGTTCGAAATAGGACTGAGTGACAGGAGTAAGCTGAAATGGCGTTTGATAGGCAGCGATTTTTGCCACTGCCTGAGACAGAAGAACGATGGGATTATTCGGCAAAGGAACAGAACCGTGGCCCGAGGTCCCGTTGGCAGTGACAGTGACGTTAACGGGGACTTTTTCGGCGGATTGCACGCCGATGTATTGAACTTTGCCGTCTTTGAGGGTTACGTTCCCGCCTTCGTTCAGCGCAAAACCGGCGGCGATTTTCTGCCAGTACCTGTCGATGGCAAATTTCATTCCGGCTTCGCCGGCTTGCTCTTCATCGCCTTCGGCGAGAAGGATAACGTCGCGATCCAGCGGGACATTGGCGCGCTTGAGCGCGACGATAGCGGCGATTTCAGCGACGAGCATTCCTTTGTCATCGAGCGTGCCGCGACCGTAGAGATAATTGCCTTGGATCACGGCACTGAAAGGATCAACTTGCCACTTGGATTTGTCGACGCCGACGGTGTCGAGATGGCCCATCAGCAAGAGTGCGCGCGAAGGGTCGGGCACAGGATTGGCGGAAAGGCGCGCGATGAGAATTCCGCGGCCGGGAGTGCTCTGGTCAATTTCTGAAGGAATGCCTTCCTTTTGAAGAACGTCAGCGATGTATTTCGCGGCGACGAGTTCGTTGCCGGGAGGATTGACGGTGTTGATGCGAATGAGGCCCTGCAGCCAGCCGAGTGCGTCTTGATCGAGTTTCGTGAAATCAGGAGATGGCGTTTGCGGCGCGCCGGTTTGCTGCGACGGCTGCGATTGGGCGCGGGCGCGCGGGGAGATTGACACGATGAGAGTGAGCGCCAAAATGGCGAAAGAACTGCGTCGCATGCAGGCTCCCGGAAAACACAGAAAATCTCGAATAAAGCCAACAATTGATACTATCATGCAGGTTCGACGTATCAGGGCGCGGCGAGGAGTGATGTTGCTAAAGAAATGACCATCCCCACGGCGCGTTTTGCCATCCTAATTTATCGAGGTGTTCCCACCATGTCACTGAGAACGGTCTTGTGCTCGGCGGTGTTTCGCGCGGCCCTGGCGGTGGCGGCGACGTGTGTCGTTGTGCCTCTACAGGCGTTCGCGCAACTGCCCACGCAACAGGGCCCGATCAAGCCGCCCAAGGAAACACCACCTCAACAACCTCCGCCGGCTCAGCAGCAAAAACAGCAGCCGCAGTATTCGCTAACCGTGCAGTCGAATCTCGTGCAGGTAAATACGGTGGTTACGGACCAGGACGGCAACATCATCACCGGGTTAAAGCAACAGAATTTCCACATCTTCGATGATAATCAACAGGAACCGGTGGCGAATTTTGAGCCGAACACAGCGCCGATCACGGTCGTGATGCTGATGGAATTCAGCAATACCCAGGGACCGTATCTGGCGCAACTCGGGCCGATGCTCTCCTATGGATTCGCCGACCACCTGGGACCGAACGACTGGGTGGCGCTCGAGACATATGACCTGAAACCCCATGTGGTGGTGGACTTCACGCACAACAAAGAGGAAATCAAGTACGCGATCTCGACGCAGTTCATTCCGACCTTCAGCGAATCGAATGAGTTCGATGCGCTGATCGACACGCTGGGCCGGCTGAAGGATGTGCAGGGGAAAAAATCGATTCTGCTCATCAGTACAGGAATTGACACCTTCAGCAGACACACTCTCGACGACGCCTACAACGCTCTGAAGCAGACGAATGTAACGGTTTTCTGTATCAACTCGCTGGAGATCGTCGCGGTGCGGAGTATGCAAGATGAAAATATAAGGTTCCTCCAGTCGAAAAATGAGATGGACTATTTCGCCAAGCTAACGGGAGGCATGGCGTTTTTCCCACGCTTCGAGGGGGAGATGCCGGATGATTTCAACACTGTGGTGGAATTCCTGCGCAACCAGTATTCACTGGGCTATGCGCCGCCGGAGTCTGCGCGCGACGGCAAATATCACAAAATCCGCGTCGAGGTTGTGGACGACAAAGGCGAGCCGTACATGGTTGCCAACAAAAAGGGAAAGATGAAGAAAGTAGTGGTGTACGCACGCGCCGGTTATCAAGCGGCCAATGCGTCGGCGAGCGACTAGATACGGATTTTAATGCGCATCCTCAGTAACCCCGCTGTAAGTCCACTCGGTTCAGAAGTTCGCGTCCATCAAACCAGCGTTCAAGGTTTTCGAGCAGAAGTTCCTGCTGCCTTTGCCAGAGAAGATCGGTGGCCGCGCTGACGTGCGGTGTGATGAACACATTATCGAGTTTCCAGAGCGGGTTTTCTGAGGGAAGTGGCTCGTCTTCGGTCACGTCAAGAGCGGCACCGGCGATTGTGTGCGCGCGGAGAGCCGCGATGAGCGCGTTTTGATCCACGAGGGTGCCGCGCGCGACGTTGAGCAGATAGGCGCTGCGCTTCATCGAGGCAAGTTCTTTTTCGCCGATCATGCGCTGCGTGTCCGGCGTCTCTGGCGCGGCCAGAAGCACGAAGTCGGCTTGGGGCAGAGCAGCGTGAAGCTCCGCGGCAGGAAGAATGCGTTCAGCGAGTTTCCCATCGTCCGAAACGCGGCCAGAACGCGTAACGCCCCAGATGCGCATGCCGATGGGTTGGATGATGCGAGCGAGCGCATGTCCGATGGAACCGAAGCCGACGATCAAGAGGGTTTTGCCCTTCAATTCGAATGGACGCGCGTCCCAGATTTCCTGCTGCGCCCAGTGCGCCTGGCGCTGGAAACGAAACGCATCCGGAAAGCGGCGGGACATGGCGATGAGCATACCGAGGATGTGCTCGGCCATCGGGGCGGAATGAATGCCGCGCGCGTTGGTGAGCACGATGCCGCTTTGGCGAAGTTCGGGATACATGAGCTGGCCCACGCCAGCGGCGGTCGAGTGAATCCATTTCAGTTTTTTGGCAGAGGAGAACTGTTCGCGGCGGAGCGAGAAGCCGACGAGGATGTCAGTGTCTGGTAGTTCATCCACGATGTGATCGTAGGTGGGCAGATGGACGACTTTCATAGCGGGCCAGCGGCGGCGAATGCTCGCGGCGAATTCGGGCGGCGGCTGCCAAAGCGTGAATTTGTGCCAGATGCAGATGACGAGCTTGGTTTCGGCGGGGGTCGTGCGCGTCGTTGTTCGATTCATTGAGAAGGGGTGCGCAGGTCGCGACCGGTCATTTCTTTGGGCACCGGAATGCCAAGGACGCCAAGCAGAGTTGGAGAAATGTCGCGCAGCGAGCCGCCCGGCTGCAAGCGAAGCTGACTGTCTTCACTGAGCAAAATGAAAGGAACGGGATTTGTGGTGTGGTACGTGTGCGGGCCGCCGGTAGTTGGGTCGATCATCATTTCCGCGTTGCCGTGATCGGCGGTGATAATCCAAGCGCCGCCGCGAGGAGCGAGCGCGGCGTGAATTCGTCCGAGGCACTGATCGACGGTTTCGACAGCTTTGACCGCGGCTTCGAGTTTTCCTGTGTGGCCAACCATGTCGGCATTGGCGAAATTCATGATGATGGCGTCGAAATCGCCCTTGTTGATGGCCTTCTCGACGGCGTCAGTAACGCCTGCGGCGGACATCTCGGGCTGCAAATCGTAAGTGGGGACTTTTGGCGAAGGCACGAGAATGCGTTCTTCCCCTTTGTAAGCTTTTTCGACGCCGCCATTGAAGAAATAGGTGACGTGGGCGTACTTTTCGGTTTCCGCGCAGCGGAGATTTTTGAATCCCATTTCGCCAAACACCTGCGCGAGGATATGTTCAAGCTTTTCCGGCCCCTGAAGATAGCGCAGCCAAGGCCAGGATTTTTCGTACTGCGTCATGCCGACAAAAAAAAGATTTTGCGGGCGTGAGGAATCAGGAAACTCCTTGAAGCCGGGTTCGACGAGAGCGCGGGTAATCTGGCGCGCGCGGTCAGCGCGGAAGTTGAAGAAGATGACGGCGTCGTCATCGCGAATCAAGGCTGTGGGAGTTGAAGAATTGGAGCCAGTGTCGCCAGAGGTGATGACGGCGGGGACGATGAATTCGTCCGTGATGAGTTTTTCGTAATTCGCCTTTACCGCAGAGACGGCGTCGGGGAATCTTGCATCGGAGTTTCCGTGGACCATCGCGACGTAGGCGCGACGAATGCGCTCCCAGCGATTGTCGCGGTCCATGGCGTAGTAGCGGCCGCTGACGGTGGCGATTTTCCCGAGGCCGAGCTCGTTCATTTTTTTCTGGAGCTGCTGCAAGAAGCCGATGCCGGAATTCGGAGGCGTGTCGCGGCCATCGGTGAAGGCTTGAACGAAGACTTGAGAGACCTTGTTTTGCTTGGCCATTTCGAGCAGAGCAAACAGATGGTCAATGTGCGAATGGACGCCGCCATCGCTCACCAAGCCCATGATGTGTAGTTGGTGACCGCGGCCCCGCTCCATGGCCTGAAGGAGCAGTGGTTCTTTGAAGAATTCGCCGGAAGCGATCTTTGCGTCGAGGCGGGTGATGTCCATTTGCACAATGCGGCCCGCGCCGATGTTCAGATGGCCGACTTCGCTATTACCCATCTGGCCGTCGGGGAGGCCAACGAAGGGGCCGGATGTGTGGATGAGAACATTGGGGAATTTTTTCAGCAGCGCGTCGTAGTTGGGCTTGCGAGCGAGCGCGATGGCGTTGCCTTTGGTGTCCGGAGAGTATCCCCAGCCGTCGAGGACGGTGAGGACAATAGGTTTGGGGCGGCGGGCCACTTCAGTTAGAGATCCTCTTTTGTATTGCCACACGTCATTATGATTGCCGATGTGCCGCTGATGTTGCGAGTTCGTGAAGGGCGGCGAGGAGGCGGTCGACTTCTTCGACGGTGTTGTAGTGAACGAGTCCGATGCGCAGCAAGCCGCCGTCTTTTTCAACGCCGAGGCGCTCGGTGAGATTGAGGGCGTAATAGTTGCCGTCCCAGGTGAAGATGCCGCGCTCGCCGAGGAATTTTGCGCATTCAAGCGGCGTGCGATTGGCAAGGCGGACGCCCACAGTCGGCACGCGATCATTGAAACGAGCGGGGTCGGAGATGCCGTAGAAACGCAGACCAGGAATTTCGAGCAATCCGCGAATCATGCGTGTTGCGAGATCCATCTCGTAATCGCGCATAGCGCGATGACCGCTGACGAGCGCGTCGCGGCGGCTCGCGGCGGTGGAATCGCAGCGGCGCCCGAGTTCAGCGATGTAGTCAACTGCGGCGGTGACGCCAGCAAGACCTTCATGAATTTGCGTGCCAGTTTCCCAGCGATCGGGCAAGGCTTCGGGCGCGGGACGGACTTTGTATGGGCGAAAGCGCATCAGCGGATCACGCTTACCGTAGATGCAGCCCATATGCGGGCCGAAGAATTTGTAAGGCGAACAGGCGAGGAAATCGCAATCGAGCGCGCGAACGTCGATAGAGCCGTGCGGAGCGTAATGTACGGCGTCGATGAAGGCGAGCGCGCCAGCGTCATGCGCAAGGCGAATGATTTCATTCACAGGATTGATGGTGCCGACGGCGTTTGATGCGTAACCGACGGCGACGAGCTTCGTGCGTGAAGTGATTTTGCGACGTAGATCGTCGAGATCAAGAGTGCAATCCTTTTCGTGGATGTCAATTTGGCGAACTGTGGCGCCGCGCTCTTCGAGAGCGCGCCACGGAGCGACGTTGGCATCGTGATCGAGCGTCGTGACGACAACTTCATCGCCGGGCTGTAAATCGCGGCCAATGCCGCGAGCCAGCGCGAAGGTGATGGTGGTCATGTTCGGGCCGAAGAAAACCTCGGTGGGATCACAATTGAAAAAATCGGCCATGGCCGCGCGCGCGCCGGCGATGATCGCGTCGGTGCGGCGGCTGGTCGCGAATGCGCCGCAGGTGTTGGCGTTGGAGTTTTCGAAGTAATCGCGGACGGCGTCAATGACTTGCTGCGGGACTTGCGTGCCCGCAGGCGCGTCGAGAAAGGCCGCTGGATGGCCATTTACAATTTGCTTCAGCGACGGAAATTGAGCGCGGACCCATTGGATGTCGAGCGATGGCAGCGCGGCCTGCGCTGTGTGGGGAACATTTGAGTGAGAAGCCGGAGTGCTCATTGTGCGTCCTCAATTTTCATGGATGACGGCTCGAGATTCAAGACTTGACTGCGCGAATGAAGTCCGCAAACAGACCATACGCGGTAGCGATGACGCCGGGCTTGTGTTCGATGATGGAAAGGCCGAAAACGTCCATATCGAACCGGACCGCTGAAGTGGTGCCTTCGAGCCTCGCGAGCGCATCGGTGAGCGGCAATTTTTCAGGGCGAACCCGCGCTTGAATCCCACGGGCGGTGCGTTCTGCGCTGCATACGAGTTTGTAGCGCATTCCGGCTGAATGAGCTTCGCGGACGAGCTCGGGAGTAAGCGAGCGGATGCCTTCGACTTCGACATCGCTCAATTTGATTTTCGCGCCCATCAGGACGATCGCCAAGGCGGTGACTTTAACGGCGGCGTCCCACCCATCGAGGTCGTCGGAGGGATCGGTTTCCGCGACGCCAATTTCCTGCGCATGCTTGATGGCGGCTCCAAGCGTGGCGCCTTTTTCCATCTCCGTAAGCACAACGTTCGTGGTGGAATTCAGAACGCCGCGAAAGCCCCGCAGGTCGACGGCGGGGAGGCAATGCGGAAACATCGAAAAAATCGGCGTGCCGTCCATGACTGCGGATTCGAAAAAGAATTTGCGGCCTCGAGCATCGGCAAGTTGGCGCAGTTCGTGAAAAGCATGCACCACGGGGCCTTTGTTGGCGCTGATGGCGTGGGCGCCGGATTCGAGAGCGGCCTTGATATGTTCGATGGCGGGCTGCCCGGTGCGGCGCTCGAGAGAACTTGCTTCGAAAAGCGCATCGGCCTTTGCGGCGGCGAGCCAATCGCGGACGTTCGAGGGCCGTTGAGCGGACTGTGGCCATCGGCGGGCGAGTGCAGCGTCTGGATCGAGGCCGTTGGCATCTGCAATCCAGCCGATTCTTCGGGAAGCGACTCCAGTCAGTTTCCAGGCGATGCCGTACTCATTTCGAAGCACAGATTCTTTGGCTACGAGCAGGCGGACAAATTCCTGGCCGACGTTTCCGAAGCCGACGAGCGCGAGGTTGTAAGTACGGATGGAACCCTCCCCAAAGGAGGGTTCAGGATACACCACTTTTCTAGAACGGTTCCCCGGGCAGCGGCGGCAAGACAGGAGTGATTTTCCCCCAGCCGTCCGTCTGCGCGGATTTCATGTCCTTGATAAGTTGATCCGGCAGCTTCGCGTTCAACTTCGGACGGACCGCTTGATTGCCAAGGACCCATGTGACCGCGGCGACGGTTTTGGACACTTGCTGTATCTCTTTGAAGTCAATCTTCTCCGGAGTGTCCGTCGGGCGGTGATAGTCGACGTGCAATCCATCACTGAAAAATGCGATGGGAATGCCCATCCTCGCGAAGTTGTAATGATCGCTGCGATAAAAAATGCGCTGGCCGTTTGGCCCGGGGCCGAGATTGTCATGCGTGGCGTCGGGAACGGTGACGTCGTAGAAGTGATTCAAAACGAGCTTCTGATAGCTGTTGTTGACCATCTCAATCGTCTTTTCCAAATCATCGCTGCTGATGTTTGGGCCAACCAGCATTGCTTCACCGGGATTCACCAGAACATGTGTGGGATTGGGATCAACGGAGTTCGGGTTTTTCGTGCGGCCAATCATGTCCATATTGAGATCAGCCACGACTTTCGTTAAATCGATGGGCGGAAATTCGGTGAAGTAGCGCGAGCCCCAGAGACCCTTTTCCTCACCGCCGTTCCACAGGAAAATGATGGTGCGTTTGGGGCGCAATCCTTGGGCAGCGCCTTGAGCAAAGGACCGGGCGATGCTGAGCAAGCCTGTGGAACCTGAGCCGTCATCGTCCGCGCCGTTGTTGACGTTGTGGCCATTCGGCAAAGGCGCGCTCAAGCCAATGTGGTCGAGATGCGCGCTGATGACGACGTATTCGTTCTTGAGAACCGGGTCAGCACCTTCGAGAATTCCGACCACGTTTTCGCCGTGGCCCTCTGAGCTCTTGATCACAACATGGAGGGTCAGTTTCTTGTTCGCGTTCAGTTCGAAAGACGCTTCTTTCGCATTGGCGCCAGCGGAGTAGAACACTTGTGCCGAAGTCACCTTTTCGCCCGCGAAGAGATAATTGGTCATCTCGATTCCGGCGACGATGGACGGAGCGCTGGGGCACGCCGGCTGATCTTCAAACTTCGTTACCTGGTACGGGGGCCCGTTGAACGAGGGAGCGCGGCCAGCCGTCATAGCGTTCAACTGCTGAAAATCCGCGATTCTAACGACCGCCAGTGCGCCGTTCTTCGCGGCGTATTCCTCGGGCGTCAGGTAATCGGTGCAGTTTTCGCCGAGGGGATTTTCCCCGCCACCACGTCTGCCTTGCATCGCAGCGATTTCACGCGGAAGACCCGCAACGACGATGATTTTGCCGTGGACGTCCAGCCCGTCGTAGGGATTGGTGTTGGACTTATTGATCACATAACCGTGGCCGGCGAAAACAAGGTTCCCCGATACGTCGAAGGAGTCCGCTGGAGGCAAGCCGCGGGGACCGCCGCCGCTCGGCGCGACTGTCCAGTCCTTGCCGTATTCGAATTCGGTGGTGCGAAGTTCGGCGGGGCCTCCGCCGAAGTTGAACGGTGGAGGTCCGGTGATCGAGGCTTTACTTTCTTCTCCGGCGACTTCACGCGTGACCAGCGCAAAAGGCATGAAGTATGGCTGGAGAGGGCCGTTGGTGTCGCTCGTGCTTCCTCCCGGCTTCAGGCCCCATTCTGCCAAGTGACTCGCGACATAGAGCGCAGCGGTATCGTAGCCGCGCGAGGGCAGGTTCCGCCCTTCGAGCTGATCGGAGGCGAGGAAATAGTCGTAGACTTTCAGCTCGTCTTCACTAATGGAATCGGCGTTGCCGTATTTGGCGGCCGCGTGCGCCTTCGCCGCTTTGGACGCGGACGCTCGCGGTAGCTTGGTGGCTCCTAGTGAGAAGAAAGCACAGAGCGAGACGGCGGTTATCAGAGAAAAGCTTGCGATAGTTCGGCGCATGGGACCTCGTCGTCGTTGAGATAAAAACGCGTTATCTTACCCTGAAAAAGGCGACTGGACGCGCGTGTCGCTAGGTCTTACGACGTGCAGCATCGCAGAGAAGTTGCGGGCGTCCGACGTTAGGCACCGACGGCTAAGAGAGGATCGGTCTGATTGATGGCCAGGGATGTAACGATGAAGAGCACGATGCCGTCGGCGGGACTGACGGCGGCTTGAAGGACGTGGCCTTCGTAATCCTTCACGGAGCCGAGACTCTGACCGGCTTTCACTTTTTCGCCCACTTCAGTCGCTGGATACCAGAAACCGGAGTGATCGCTGCGCAGCCAGAGAAAACGCTCGAGCAACGTGAATGGTACGGGCTGCGGTGCGCCTCCGGGAATCATCTCGAGGTGATGCATCAGACGGTTGAGGCCATTGGTGTGATCCGCGACATGCTGAGGAGTCCAAATGCCCTGGCCACCGGATTCGGTGAGAATGGACGGAATGCCGGCGCGCGAGGCGGCGCAGAATGTCGAGCCGGGTGTTTCGCTGCACATTAGAAAATGAATGCCGAAGACTTTGGCCATTTCGAGCGATTTGTCGTCGACACTCTTGTCTCCAGTGCGGAAAAGAATCGTGAAGGGAACAAGCGCTTCGATCAAATCGCCGCCGTGCAAGTCAACGTAGTAATCCGCTTGCGAGATCACGTTGCGGAAGACCCAGTCGGCGATCTGTTCGGAGGCAGTGCCGTTGGGATTGCCTGGAAAGACGCGGTTGGGATTCTTACCGTCCAGCGGACATATATAAATGGAGCGGGCGGCGAATGCAGGCATGTCGAGCACGGGCACAACGATCACGCGGCCGCGCAGATTTTTCGGTTCGAGAGAGCGGCCTAGGTCGAGCGCTGCAGCGATGCTGGCATATTCAGCGGCGTGGACTCCAGCGGTCACGACGAGCGTTGGGCCATCGGTCGCTCCATTAATCAGCCACATGGGAAGGCGATAAGGCTGGCCCTGCACAGGAAATTCGTTTACGCCGTACGTTTTTTCTCCGCGCGCTGCGGAAAGCGAGCCGACTTTCAAAACTTGTTCTGGCATGGCGTGCTCCTTATTTGCCTCCGTCAATTGCGAGGGTCTGTCCAGTTATCCAACCGGCATGCTCACTCGCAAAAAACAAGACGCCGCTGGCGATGTCCTGCGACGAACCGAGACGCTTTAGCGCGATGCTCTCGATCAGGCGGCGCTGCCCGTCTTCGCCGTAGGATTCCCACTGTTTCTCCGTGGTGGGATTGCAGCGTACGAAACCGGGAGCGACGTTGTTCACGGTGATGCCCCACGGGCCGAGTTCGTGAGCGAGCTGCCGGGTTAGGCCGATCTGTCCAGCCTTGGCGGAAGCGTAGGCCTGAATGCCGGTGAGGCTGATGCCAAGGCCAGCACCGCTGGAGATATTAATGATGCGCCCGTAACGCGCGGCTTTCATCGCGGGAGCGACAGCTTGGCTGCAGTAAAACGCGCCGTCGAGATTTACGGCGAAAATTGCGCGCCAGTCGGATTCGGAAATTTCTTCTAGAGGACGGCCGACCTGGCCCAAGACGCCGCCAGCGTCGTTGACGAGAACGTCGATGCGGCCGGTCGATTTGAGAATCTCGGTGACAGCAGTTTGTACCTCGATGCGATTTGCCACGTCGAAGACGCAAGTCTCAAGTGGCGTTGATTTCTCTTTCGCGAGCCGCGCGGTTTCGTGTAGTTCGTTTTCAAGGACGTCGCAGGCGAATACGCGTGCGCCGAGCGCGGCAAAATTCAACGCGATGCTGCGGCCGAAACCGTGCGCGGCGCCGGTGACGATTGCAGTTCGATCATCGAAACGGATTTGCATACGGTGAGTTCATGGCCACGGGCCTTCGAGAGCTTCTCGCGTTTCCTCGACGCCAACGCGCCACATCCGCATCATTTGGTCGTCGGGTTTTTGGTAGACGCCGCCGTAGTTGCCGTCCCCAATGTATTTGCGCACGGCGGCCGCGTCCATCGTGCGCATGCGTGCGAGGTCGATCATTGTTTTCTGATTCTCCGGAAGCTTCACGTCCGCAAGGCGCGTCCAGGCAAAATTCTCCATCCAGGATGCGTGTGACGCAACGGTATCAATCGCGGCAACTTCAGCGGCGGTCTTCGGCGCGTTCCACCAGTTGTGCCACTTGACGGTGATTCCCGGATGGCCGTTCATCCATTCCTGCAAAATCGAGCCGCCCGGTGTGTTGCCTCCGTGGCCGTTGATGAACAGGATGCGCTTGAATCCCGTAGTGGCGAGACTGTCAAGAATGTCCGCAACAATGCGCTGATAGGTTTCGAGGCGAAGGCTGATCGTGCCGGGATACGCCAGAAAATAGGGAGTGATGCCGTAACTGAGAACAGGAAAGACGGGCACGCCGAGCGGGTCAGCGGCTTCGCATGCGACGCGCTCGGCGAGGATCGCGTCGACGGTCAGGCGTAAGTATCCGTGCTGTTCGGTGCTGCCCACGGGGACAACAGCGCGGCTATCGCGCTTCAATTTTTCTTCGACCTGCATCCAATTCATGTCTGCGATTTTCATTTTGTGTTTCCCGCGAAACTCTAAGTCAGGCGCGAAGCGCTCGTCAAGGTTAGATGGACGCGCCGCCGGATGGAATTGCGGAAGCTACTGATTGACGGTTATCGTTTCGAGGCCGTGCGCGGATGGGCCTGTTTCCACGCGCCACAACGCGTATGCGATCACGACAGCGAGAACCGCAATCCCGGTAAACATCAAAAGTCCGGCGTGGTATCCGGCGGCGTTTGTAGCGCTGGCGCGCCAGTGATCGTTGGCGCGGCCAATGAGCAAATTAATGATGACGAGACCGAGCTGCTGCACAGAGTCCAACATGCCGTTGGCCAAACCTAGCCGCGATTTCTCCACGACGTAGACGAGCGCGGGCCACATCACCGCCGGCACCAGAGCAAAAGCGACGCCCATCATGGCCATCGGTATCACCGGACGGATATGCGTAAATGCCAGCATCGGAAATACGGGAACGATGAGCAATGAGCCGAACATCATGAGCAACGAGCGGCGAGCGTAGCGGTCCACAAGTAAACCGAAAAGCGGCATGCCGATAAGCGAGAAAAACGGCTCCATCCCAACGAGGAGCGCGGCCGATTGCGGCGAGAGGTGGCGCGCCTCGATCAGAAATTTCTGGCCGAATGTTTCGAATGGAAAAATGCATCCGTAGAACGTTACGCACAGCACCGCAATCAACCAGAAGGATCGATTGAAACGGAAGACTTCACGCAGTGGTATTTTCGTGGCGCGGGCTTCGTGGCCGAGAGCGAACCTTCGCTCGCCGCGTCTATCGAGCGCCCAGTAGAGCGCCGCTCCGAGAAGACAGAGGGCGCCGAAAGCGACGCCGAGAAGAAGCGGCCAGCGCCAGTATGTGTAGGCGCGCGGCGCCCATGCGGGAGAAACTTGCGCGCTGAGTGAACCGAGACGCGCCGACGAGCCGCGCAGCCCGTAGGCCAAACTCAACTCGCTGCGCCAAAACCAGCGAGCCACGCCGACGTTTGCGGTGAGCGCCAGCGCTTCGCCGCCGGAGCCAACGAAGAGACGACCGATGATCATGACGGCCAAGCGCGGACTCAGCGCGGTGATGACAAGGCCGATGAAAATCAGCACGCCAAAAATCGAAAGGGATTTGCGAGTTCCGAGCCGGTCGATGATCACGCCACAGACGAGCATCGCAATGATATTCGGAAGGCTGTAAACGGCCTGGAGCAGGCCAATGTCAGTGTTGGAAAAGTGCAGTTGGCGGCTGAGTAGCGGCGCGAGAGGCCCGATGTAGTCGAACGCATAGTAGCCGCCGTAGCAGGCGATTCCGATGACAACAAGAACAAGCCATCGCCCGCGACGCGATGGCTCCGGCTTGTTCACAGCGAGTTCCTTCAGAGCGCCATTCATATGCGAAGGCCTCTTCACTCTGTTGGGGTGTTACACTACGCGCCGACGAATCATCTCACAAGCGTGCAACGCTGTTGGCGGAAAGAAAGGCACGCTTCGCCGGAAAATCGATCTGCTGGCGGGCACGTTGAAACCGCATGTCGATGGCGAGCGTCGAAGAAGTCATCCGAGTTCAGGAGGATGCGTATGCACAAAGGGATTCTCGGTGTTATCGCAATCGGTGCAGCAGCGCTTCTCGGTTTTGCCGCGCAACAGGAGTCAGCGCCGCCACCGCCGCAAATGTCAGACACTGTGGCCGGCTATCACCTTTCCGCTTCCATTCCGTTGCCCGATGAAGGTTTCTGGGACTACCTAGGGATTGATGAAGCGAACCATCACGTGTTTGTTTCCCACAGCGATGAGATTCTGGTGATCTCCACCGACACGAATCAAGTCGTCGGCAAGCTCGCTCCGACTCCGCGCAGCCACGGCGCCGTGATTTCTAAGAAGGACAACCACGGTTTCACTAGCAATTCCGGTAACAGTGAAGGGAAAGAAGGCGTGAGCAGTTTTACGGAGTTCGACCCCAAAACACTATCCATCATCAAGCAGATCATTCTACCGATAGGCGGCTCCGATGGGATTGTCTACGACCCTGCTTCGGACCGCGTGTTTGGGCTGACTCACGGTAAGAAGGATGTCGCTGTGGACGCTGCGACAGGCGACGTGGCCGGCGTTGTCGATATTCCCGGAGCGGCGGAATCAGCGGCGGCGGACGGCAAAGGGCATCTCTACAACGTGATGGAAGATTTGAGCACGATTGTTGACATCGACACGCACACGCTAAAGGTCGTAAATCAGTGGCCCTTGGCGCCGTGCGAAGGTCCTTCGGGGGTCGCGATGGACACTGAGACGCGGAGGATTTTCATTGGTTGTCATGGCGGTGGCGAGAATGGCGGCGGCGTGATGGTAGCGTTCAACCCTGACGCGGGCAAGGTGGTTGCCACACTGCCTATCGGCGGCAGAGGCAACGACGCGGTGCGTTTTGATGGAGGGGCCAAACTGGCTTTCGCGTCTGAGGGAGAGGGCGACATCACGATTGTGCACGAGGATTCGCCGGACAAATTCACCGTGCTTGGCAACGTGAAGACGGACATGGGCGCGCGCACGATGGAGTGCGACACGTCGACGCATACGCTTTATTCGGTGACGGCCAAGTTCGGCCCGCCACCTCCACTGCCTCCGAATGCTACGGAGCGCGAAAGGCGCTTCCGCCGCGGACCAATGATTGCGGGGAGCTTTAAGCTGCTCGTGATTCCGAGTCACTAAGCGGATCGCGATTCCGTGTCGTCGCACAACTTCCTTTCGCTAGGGTGCGTGACGAAAACGAATGTGGCGCGGCGCGAATCCGTCATTCCGGCTGAGCGAGGTCTTCTTCGAGGACAGAATCCAGAGTTTCGAGGAACAAGTCCGCATCGGCCTCGGAGAAGATCAGCGGCGGCCGCAACTTGATCACGTTATGATGTGGACCGTCTGTCCCGCTCATGACACCTCGATCGCGCAGCCGGTTGACGACGTAGGCAGCCTGCTCCGTGGCAGGAGTGCGAGTTTCGCGGTCGCGAACCAAATCGAGACCGAGGAAGAAACCCGAACCACGGACGTCGCCAATTAACGCGTGGCGCCCTTGAAGCTGCCTGAGGCCTGCGACTAAGTAGCCGCCGACGCGAAGTGCGTTTTCCTGCAGGCGCTCCTTTTCAAGCACATCGAGAACGGCTAATCCCGCTGCGCAAGCAACCGGATTGCCTCCAAAGGTGCTGAAAAACTCCATTCCGTTGTCAAAAGCCTCCGCAATCTCAGGAGTTGTGACGACGGCTGCGAGGGGGAAGCCATTCCCGATGGGCTTGCCCAGCACGACGATGTCTGGCACGACGCCTTGAGTTTCAAAGCCCCAAAAATGCGTGCCGAGCCGGGCAAAGCCGACCTGGACTTCGTCGGCAATGCAGACGCCTCCGGCAGCACGGACGTGGCGATAGGATTCCGCCAGATAGCCGTCTGGGAATACGATTTGTCCGCCAACACTGGGCATTGTTTCGGCAATGAACGTGGCAGCGCCGCGTCCCTGGGTTTGTAGATGGTTCACGACTTCGCCTATGTGATGAGCGTACTTTAGTCCCAGATCAGATTGGCCGCGTCTGTAGATGCCGCGATAGTCGTCGGCGATTGGAACGACGTGCACCCACGGCTTGCGACCGTTTCCGCCCGGGCCATTGAATTTGTACGGACTGATGTCGATGAGGGTGGTCGTGTGTCCGTGATAGGCGTGCTCGAGAACAATGGTGTCATCAGATTTCGTTTTTGCGCGCGCGAGGCGAAGGGCGAGTTCGTTGGCCTCGCTTCCAGAATTCACGAAATAGCAAACGCGCAAGGGATGGGGCAGCTTGTCGGTAAGCCGCTTGGCATACCGAACGATATTTTCGTGGAGATAGCGCGTGTTTGTATTCAATAGCGCAAGTTGTTTCTGGGCTGCTCGCACGACGTTTGGATGGCTGTGGCCAACCAGCGGAACATTGTTGAACACATCCAGATAAGCACGGCCGGTGTCGTCGTAGACACATTGCCGCCAACCCCGGACGATCTTGAGCGGCTTGTTGTAAGAGACGGTGAGATTGCGACCCAGGAGCGCGCGTCTCTGCGAAAGCGTTTCGGAGAAAGTCACCTGCGCGGGAAATCGCTCGGCGGGAATGCGAAGCAACAAGTTCGGATCGGGGCAGAGACTTTTCCAAATTGCACGCTCGGAAGCCAGCGCCACGCCTGGAAAATCACGATCGAGGTCGAGCAGGTCAGCGATGATCTGGAAGTGCAGGTGAGGCGGCCAGCCACCATTCTCCTGGGTGTTGCCAAGCTTTGCGAAAGCTTCGCCTTTCGCGATGCGCTTCCCGACCGAGAGTGTTTTCAGGCTTTCTCGCGAAAGGTGACCGTGGAGCGTGAAAAACTCATGGCCGTCGCCGGTGGAATGTTTGAGGATTACGACTGGCCCGAAGTCGAGCGGCGCTCGATTGTCCGCGAATGCATGTATGACGCCGTCGAGTGGCGCGCGAACGTTGGAATCCGCTGGGACGAAGAGGTCGATGCCGATGTGCACGGTGCGGCGCTCGTCGGTGGGATTCTCGCTGTCGCCGAACAGGGCCGAGGTGTATAGCAAGCGCGGTTCGTCGTACCGGCCAACTCCGATCACGGACTTATGTTCTTTCACCTCCTTTTCAATCGCTTCCGCCAGTTTCTGAACCTCACTATTTTTGGGGTCCGCTCCCAAGAACGTGCTGGAAACACTCAGGTCAAGCACATGGCAAGGTTCGTGTCGCAAATCCAGATCCAATACAGAAGTCGCATGCCGGCCGTTGGCGAATAGCCACTCCTCAAGAGGCGGAGCCTTCGGCACGGGTGGCAATCCGCACGCATGTCGAAAAGCGTAATTAGCGAAGCGCGGATTGATTTTCGACAAGCGCTCAAGCGCTTCCCAAGCTGGTTGTTCAGAGACCGTGACGTATGGATCGGCGGGGAGCAGTTTTTTGCGGCAGGCGGAGTTCACGAGGCTCACAGCGAGGCGCATTTCGATCAGCGGGAATAGGACCGAGATTTCAGACTCGTCCAAAGGCAGAGCGTGATGAAACCCGTTCACGATTGCAGTCGCGGCAGGTATGGGCTCCCTTTCCCCGAGAATCGCATAAGCGGCTGCAATGGCAGGCTCGGATGCAACCAAGCCATAGTGCATGTCACCGAGGTCAATGACGCTAACAGTCTCCGGCACGCCACTCGCTCTTCGCACCAAAACGTTGTAGTCATTGGCGTCGCCATAAATCACGCTCCTTCGCAGAATCGGAAGCAAGGAAACGACGGTTGATTGATATTGCGCGACTACGCGTTCAATAAGGGCTCGGCGGGACGGATTCTCAATGTGTGACAGATACTTGCAAATCCATAACGCTTGGGCTGAATCCCATTTCAACTCGCGCTTCGCGGCGGGATGCGTGAAGTCCAGAAGCGCGCGATCGATTTCGCCAAGCAGGCGGCCAAGACTGCGAAGCAATTCAGGCGTGTGGGGCTTGGCTTTTGCGAGAACGGTGCCATTGAGAAAAGTAAGCAGCCATACAAAGCGTTCTTCGCCTTCCTTGAGTCTAATGATCGCGAAGTCCTCGCCTCGCTGCGTTGGCATCACGCGGGGCAGCGACAGTTCGCGAGCATGAACTTCCAGGTGACGCAGAGCCCGACATTGCAAGTCAATGAACGAGCGCTCCCTGCTCGGATGCATTAGCTTCAAGACGAAAGAGCCGCCGCCAGTGATCGTGACGTGAAAATTGTCATCGTACTCTCCGGGCAGCGGAGACGCGCTCGCGTCCAAACCATAGACCGCTTTGGCGACGTGAACCGCTTCATCGGCCGAAGCGTGCTGTGGCATTCGTAGGTCGGGCAACATGGAATCGCTATCGTGCAAGGAGAAGAGGACAGATTCAAGTCCAATCGCCGCAATTCGTACTGGCTAATAGAATGGAGCTTACTTTACTTCGTATCGGGCGGCGTCCGAGCGACGCAGCTCGATTCCCAAGCCACACCTGCCTAAATCGGGTTTCAACAGCCGCGACGGCGGCGCTGGCCTAAGACGATGGAGCCGATTTTGTCGCTTACCGTGGCATAGGAATAGCCCTCAGGAAGCGGGGGAATGACCGGCTCAACTTCAACTGTTTTTTGAGTGCCCTGAGGGGCCACGATGCGATTCCCGTCATCGGGCTGGGACTCGGGAGGCTGTCGAACGAAGCTGTCGAGTTATAACGAGCTACATAAATATTGCAGGAAAGCGTTCGCATTCCCGCAAATGTATTTTTAAGAGAGGCGCGTATTTAGTGTCAAGAAAAGAACCGCGCATACAGGAAACTTTTTTGCGCCGGGAGTGTGACTTCGGTTTTCACGGCCGCATCATCAGCCTGGAGAAGAATGCTCGAACTGTGACCGTCGAAGGTCTGTGCGGTGTTCTACCTGACCTGAGCGTTCAACGTTGCTTGTGGCGCTTCCGGTTGCGCCGCCGTACACTAGGTGTGCTGCAGGGAAATCTGAATTCACTCGCATCGGAGGTAACATGGCACGCAAAGCCACGGCAGTTTGGAACGGTTCGCTGAAGGAAGGAAAAGGAAATATATCAACAGAAAGCGGCGTTTTATCGAAAGCGCCGTATTCATTCAAGACGCGATTTGAAAACGAGCGCGGAACGAATCCCGAAGAGCTGATTGCGGCAGCGCACGCGGGTTGCTTCACGATGGCGCTTTCCGCGCAACTGGGAAATGCAGGAATCACAGCAGAGAGTCTGGAAACGACGGCAGCGGTCACGCTCGAAAAAGTGAGCGACGGTTTCGCGATTACGAAAATCCATCTGGACGTGACAGGGCGTGTTCCGAACGGCGACCAGGCGGCGTTTCAGAAAGCAGCCGAAGCGGCGGAGAAGGGCTGCCCCGTCTCGAAATTGTTCAAGGCTGAAATCACAATGACCGCTAAGCTGGAGAGCGGCCGCGCGACGGGAGCTTAGGAGTATTTTTTCGGTTTGGCCGATGCGGCTACGAGACGGATTTTTCGTATTGCACGAAACCGGAGCGGCGGGCAATACGGTCGTAGAGAAGCATGGCCTTTGCGTTGGTTTCTTGCGTGAGCCAGTAGACTTTTGAACATCCACCGATGCGCGCGGCGGCGAAGACGAATTCGATAAGTTTGCGGCCGACGCCGCTGCCGCGATGGTCCGGTGTGACAAAGAGATCCTGAAGATAACAATAATTACCCACTGTCCAGCACGAGCGGTGATAAAGCCAGTGGACGATGCCGACGGGACGGTCCCCTGCAATGGCAATGGCACCGAAAACGGGCTCGCGCGGATCAAGAATTCGCGACCACGTGACGCGCGTGGTTTCCTCAGGGATTTCCTCTTCGTAAAATTGCTGATAGCCGCGCCAGAGCGGAAGCCAGGAGTCGCGGTCCGCTTCGGTGAGCTTCCGCACAGCGATGTCGTTGACCATTTTTGTCTGCTCCTTCTTGAGAATTGTGAGATTAGCAAAGTTTTGCAGTCCGAGGGAACAGTGCGGGTTAAGTAAGTGTGGAGGCATAGAAATAAGAGCTGTATTTTCTGTGCACTACGCTGGAGTGGAAATTGCAATTCGCTCAGAGGCGCGGACCAGATGAAACAGAAACACCCTCTCCCAAATCCCTTCGCCGCCAAAGTTCGGAGATGAGTGAGTGAGGCAACAAGTCGAAACGAAACAGAGTGCGGCTGCGGATTGGATTCCGACACAATCCATGGATCGCCGACGCTCTCGCAGAGTGAGGCTGTCCGTACCGGCGCGCGTGAGGCCATATCACCAGACTCCTGACGCTTCGGAAGAGATGCTCTCCGCGATGAATTTATCGCGGGACGGATTTTGTTTTATCTCTCGGCGCCCCACGTACCACGAGGACATGCATTTGTATGCAGCGTGCCCGGCAGGGCATTCACAGACCGGGGCGGATGCCGAGTGCGCGCGTGTGGTGCGCGTGGATGCTTTGAGCCAGGACTCCTGGGGCGTTGCGGTTACATTCGTCCGCAGCACAATTTCGTATCACAGCGGAATCTCTTTGCAAAAGCGAGGATCGCGCATATGAAGCCAGCCCTGATCGCAACTGCATTTTTATTTCTGGTGGTGCCAACTCATGCGCAGGATCGCGCAAACCTATTGGCTTTCGGTGGCGGAGGGGGATTCGGCACCTCGAGCATCGGCGGAGGATCGTTTTCGCTGCCTATCACGAACCGCAATGAACATTACAAGTATGTTTATGCGCGAGGCTCGACCACGACATACATTCCGACGCGATTTGTCCGTTTCGAGACGGGGCTGAAGCTCGCGAGACAGCTGCAGGCATACCAGCCGAAGAGCCTTGGAGAAATCGCGGCGGAATATCGCGCGGCGAAAAGACACGTCAAGTAAGCCAGAATTCTTCTGGCAATTCAGCTTACGAGAAATGATAGGCTAAGATTTGCCGGTAGGGAGCAGCGCGAGCTGCTGATTGGCTTCGTCGGCGGCTCCGGAGTCGGGGTAATCCGTCTTAATTTGATTGTAAAGTTTTGCGGCCTGAGCGGGGTTGGATTGCCGGTAATGTCCCGCGAGCGCGAGCAGGACGATGGGCTTGGGGACGAGCACGGACGGATTTGAAAGAAGCTCGTTGTAACGCTGAACGGCCTGGTCAGATTTTCCCGTTTGATCGTAGATCTCCGCCAGCTCAAAACGCGCCATCGCTGCAAAATCCCGATTGGAACCATTCTCGATCTCAGAAAGGTCAGCGATAGCTTGTGGCGCTTTCCCAAGGTGCTGCTCGCAGAGAGCGGAATAGTACTTCGCGAGCTGACCCGAGCGCGTGCTGGGATACTCCTTGATGACGATCGCGAATTTGGTCAGTGCGTCCTGGAATTTTTTGTTGGCGTCGGAGTAGGTCACTTCGTTGGGTTGAGGAGGCTGACCGACCGCAACGACGGGAGCCTCGTAAGTCACCAAAGCATCGTTGAACTCGGCCTCCGCTTTGACGGATTGGCGTTGCGAATAAAAGCGCCAGCCAAAAATTCCAGCGGCAATAATTCCGGCGATAACAACGGCGAGGACCAAACCTTTCTTGTGAGACAGGACTGCTTCGGCGCCATGCGAAAGCGCCTCCTGTACCGAGTCTGTTTTCAACTCCTGACGAGAAATATGCTTTACCACGATTCAGCTCCAAGCGATTGGAAAGTCCATGCTAACACAAAAACACACCGAACCCTTAGCGTAAGGGGAAGAGAATTCTCTCGGCGGGAATTCCACTTCGGCTGTTCTTATGCGAAAGCGAAAGGCCTAGACGGCTGTTACGTTTTCAGCCTGCAAACCCTTTGGGCCTTGCTTCACCTCGAACTCCACCAACTGGCCTTCATTCAAAGATTTGTATCCATCCATCTGAATGGCCGAAAAGTGAACGAACACATCTTCGCCGGATTGCCTCTGAATGAAACCATATCCTTTGGCCGCATTGAACCACTTGACGACACCCTGTTCTCGGTCCAAATCTTCACCTCTTATTGTTTGAAATGATGGTCTCCTTCCTTTGCCGAACGAAGCGCGCCACACCGGAAGCGCGATTCTAGTCGACAGGAAGGCCGTCTAGCGGCGGGATTCTAACCACAAAAAATGAGCGGTGTCCAGAGGATGCATTCGTGGCAGGGGCGGGAACATTCTTGGGCCTGGCGGCGTATTGTTGTGCATGCAGAAGAAAGAGCGAAGAATTGGGGCGGCGGAGTGGCTGATACTAATTGGAGGCTGCGTTTTTGTATTAGTTCTCGCGGTGTCGGCGTATTTCGAAGCGGACATACGCTGGCTGCACTTCTTTCAAGCGTGGATGTACCTCGCAGCGATGGCGCTGGGGCTGAGGCGGAACCGCTGGGGATATTTCATCGGGATTTCCGCGGCGGGCCTTTGGGATTACGCGAACATTGTTGCGACGAGTTTCTTTTGGGATGGCCTGCAGCAGCTCGGGGGATGGATTCACTCGGGTCATGTGGACAGGCCAGATTTGCTGATTGCGGTTCCCGCCTGGTTCTCCAATTTACTGCTGATTATCGGTTGCGTGTGGGCGTACTCACGACTGAAGGAGAAATCAGGAGGCGATATCGTTCGATTCGTAATCTGCTGTGCGCTTACTACGGGATTCTTTGCTGGGGATATGGCGATTTTTCAGCCAAGATACCTGGAGATTTTTCGCGGACTGTTGCATCCGCACCTGCCGTGGTGAGCAACAAAAATCTATCGAACTAATGAGTTTTGTGGGAACGGGATTCGGTGCTGGAGTGCGCTCTGGGAAACCATTTGCTCATGATGAGTTCGGTGCCGCCGCCAGGGCCGCGCTGAACGTCGAATTCGTCCATGAAAGCGCGCATGAGAAAAATGCCGCGTCCGGAAGTGCGCAGGAGGTTTTCTTCGGCGAGCGGATCGGGAACGTCGGCCAGACTGAAGCTTTTTCCTTCATCTAGGACGTGAACTATAAGCTTGCGTTCTTCGAGCTCGATGATCATTCCGATTTTGCGACCGCGTTCGCGGCGATTGCCGTAACTGTAGGCGTTGATGACAGCTTCGCGCACGGACATGCCGATCTTGTGGCAGCTGTCTTCGTCGAAGCCACACGCCCTGGCCACACTCAAGACAATCTCTTCCGCCAAATCGACGCTGTCGAGAAGCGTCTCCAAAGTGATTTCAATGCGCTGGGTATTCTTGGCCATCCGACCATGTGCCAAAAATGAGGCGGGCAATCCTTGCATGAGCCTCCACCGCAAGTCAACTACAGCTTACTTCGCCCACGCTACTTTAGATGCATCGGCCGACGCTATAGACAAACGGATACACTACGCCCAGTACGTACGGTCTAAAGTACGGTATTGGATGGATTCGCTCAAGTGGCGCGGCTGGACCGCTGGAGAGGAGTCGAGATCCGCGATAGTGCGCGCGACTTTGAGGATGCGGTCGTGCGCGCGGGCGGAGAGGCCGAGTTTTTGAATGGCAGTCTCCAGCAGTTTTTCACCTTCCGCGGAAATCTCACAGTGTTTGCGCAGGAGCTTGGGGGGCATTTGCGCATTGGCGTAGATCTTTCTTTCGTCCTTAAAACGCTCCAACTGAATATTTCGCGCGGAGATCACACGGTCTCGTACAGTAGCAGATGATTCAACCGCGCCGCCATCGCGAAGCTCCTTATAGCGTACAGCTGGCACTTCAATGTGAATGTCGATGCGGTCGAGGAGCGGCCCGGAGATTTTGGAGACATAACGCTGAATTTGCATCGGCGTGCAGTGGCATTCGCGGGTGGCATCGCCGAAGAACCCACAAGGGCAGGGATTCATCGCAGCAGCCAGCATGAATCGCGCCGGAAAACTGAGGGAAATCGCGGCGCGCGCGATGGAAACGACGCCATCTTCGAGCGGTTGCCGCAGCACCTCCAACACGTTGCGCTGAAATTCGGGCAGCTCGTCGAGGAACAGTACACCATTGTGGCCGAGTGAAACTTCTCCCGGGCGCGGGACAGCCCCGCCGCCGATCAATCCGGCGTCGCTGATGGTGTGGTGCGGTGAGCGATAGGGGCGCGTACCAACAAGGCCGCGCGAATCATCCAGCACCCCGGCGACGCTGTGAATGCGCGTAGTCTCGATGGCCTCGTCGAGGGACATCGGCGGAAGGATCGTGGGAATTCGCTTGGCAAGCATGGTTTTTCCCGCGCCGGGAGGACCGATGAACAGAATGTTATGCCCGCCGGCGCAAGCAACTTCGAGGGCGCGCTTGGCGGATTGCTGGCCACGGACGTCTCGCAAATCAACCAGGTAGGAACTCGCCTCGGACAGCAACTGCTTCGTGTCAACCGCGATGGTCGCGAAGGACTCGGGAGAATTGATCAGGTCCGTGGCTTGCGGAAGGGATTTGACCGCGAAGACGCGAATGCCTTCGACGACGGCGGCCTCTTTCGCGTTTGCCTCCGGCACGATGACGTTTTTGATTCCCTTCTCGCGTGCGGCGATTGCCGCCGACAGAGCGCCGCGAACGGAGCGCACGCTTCCATCCAGGGAAAGCTCGCCGAGAAAAACGTAATCGCCGAGCGCTTTGCCGAAAAATGTGCCCTGGCATCCTAGTAGACCAAGCGCCATGGGGAGGTCGAACGCGGACCCTTCCTTGCGCATGTCGGCGGGAGCGAGGTTGACCGTGACGGCCTGATGGCCGGGATAGTCGAAGCCGCAATTTTTTAGGGCAGCCTTTACGCGTTCGCGGCTTTCCTTGACCGCAATATCGGGAAGGCCGACCACGTTGAAGTTGCCGGCCTGTCCAGGGCCGACGTCGACTTCGACTTCCACGAGATAAGCCTCGATGCCGTAGACCGTGGCGCTGTGAGTTTTGAAGAGCATACCAGAGGGAGCCGCGTCGCCTGTTTGTTGCGCGTGGAAAGATAACGCAAAAGCGACGTTCCCGCCATATAAACTATTCTGCTTTGGGGCGCTAGGAGAGAAAGGAAAATCTGACCGCCAAGCATCTTCCTAGAGATGCTCGGCGGTCAGATGTGAGGACCGGGTCAACCCGAGTTAGATTTAGAACCTCAGGTTCAGACCAAATTCGAGAGTACGCGGCGCGCCAAGAGAATACACGCCCGTCCCAAGACCAACGCGATCCGATGGACAGTCGAACTGACCGCCATTGTGCCGCACGGTGCCGTTGATCGCACAGGCAGAGCCGGTCAACAAGCCACTCATCGGCGAGACCGTGGGATCGAAGTTCGCGAAGTTGAACAAGTTGTACGCCGAAACGCTTGGCTTAATGGTGACACGCTCTTTGATCCGATACTCCCACGAAAGAGTCATGTCAAACGTCCGGAGCCAGGACATGTCGGCCTGTCCGGCGGGAGCGTCGGTAATCGGTTGTGCTACACCCTGAAGAGACTGGAGCTGTGAAAGGGTGAAGAGGCCATTTTGGATAAGTACCTGGCCTGCTGGCGTGGCTTGATTCGCGACGGTGCTGTTGTAATTGTTGATCGCGGTGTTGATCCCTGCCGCGTTGATGCCGCGATCGAATTCGCCGATGTGAGTGCCCGGAAGCAAATCCTCAACGGAACCGTCGCCGGTGAAGTCGGAACGGAATATCTCGCCTGCGCCTAACCCCGAATTGGGGACGACCAATGAATTGGCGAGGGGAGAGTCAAAGTGAGCGATCGTGCTCAGTTGAAATCCAGCAGGCAACGTAAAGTAGCCTCCGAAGGACAACTGATTGGTGCGGTCAAGAGCTTCCGGCCCGCTGAAACCGAGCGGATTCCGATTGTCAATCGCGGTCAAAACAAAGTCCTGATCGCCGGAACCAGGACCAGTGGGAGCCGCACTGCCTGTGTTGGTGAAACGAGACAACGAATAAGCAACCTGGAAGTTCACGGCCCGCAAGCCGCGGAATGGAGCGGATTTCTGAGTCGTCAACTTGACCTGCAAGCCGTCGTAAACGGAGCGGCCAATCGGCTCGAGGAATGGAAGTTCGCCGGTGGCAGGATTCTTGCCCGGAAACGCGCAACTGATGTTCAGGGCGTTATTGCACTGCTGGACGCCAAGATCGCTGGGAGAATCAAGCCCATTGTTGGCGTAATCCGCCATAGTAGCACCTGCTGCAATCGCGCAATCGACTGTGGCGCATCCGAAGGAGCTGTTGGTTGTTGAAATCGCCGACTGCGCAGCTGCCAAATCGAAAAAGCGAACGTCGCCTGCGTCGTTGATGTCAATGCTCAGGAGAGTCCGCAAGGCAACGTTGCGGACGAAGTCGGCGCTAACGGTAATTCCAGGGATGATCTGCCGCTGAATGCCGACGTTCATTTGATAGGAACGAGGCGTGCGATAGTTGGGGGCAAACAAGCCTGCTCCAATGAACGAGCCCGAGCTCAGACTTGTAGGAAGGAAATTGGGATTCGGTCCCGGCGCGGTCTCGCTCGCCTGAAACTGGTTCTGAAAGTCAGCAAGTTGACTCGCAGCGTTGCCGATGGATTCACCGCAGACAGGCGCGCCCTCGACTTGATTGACGGTGACGCTTTGATTCGCGAAGGGGCCGTTGGGGCCGAATGTGACAGAGTCGGCGACGCCGTTGGAGCATACAGTTGGGAAACTCAGGAACTGACCTGTGGTCAGACGCAAGGGGCGGTCGAACAAAACGTTGTTGAAAATGACGTTTTCATAATAAATGCCCGCGCCAGCGCGAATCACAGTAGTGGCATGTCCTCCGACGTCCCAAGCCACGCCCAACTGAGGCCCAAAGTCGTCATTGGGCTGGCGGACGGGGCTTCCGAAACCCGGAGCGATCGCATTCACCGCTGAAGCGAAAGTAGGATTGTTGAGGTCGCTGTCTGTTCGCCCGGTATCGCGGTCATAACGAAGTCCCGCGGTCAAGGCAACCGTGGGGCGGACTTTCCAGGTGTCACCGACATACAGACCGAGCCTATTGTCGGGCCCTAATCCGCCGGCAGGAAAGCCGAAGGCGGGGTTTTCAGTGGAAAAACCCTGACCGTTGCCGCTCGTTGCCGTGTCGATGGGATAGCATTGTGGATCGCTTTGACCCCCCGGGTTGGTGTCAGCTGCTCCGCAGCCACCCGGTTTAGCGGCATTCGCGATCGCAGCGGCGGTGTCAGCACTCGATTGTCCGGCTATGACGGTCGGATCCAGACCGAAAAACTTGGCAAAGCCGCCGCCCTGGATTCGGTCGAAGTCGACCCCGTAGCGAACGATGTGGCTTCCGTGAATCCAATTGCCGTCGTACTTGAACTGGCGGTCGCTTTGAGGAGTCTCCTGGGGCGCGAGAAGGTTCGGCCCCGTGAACAGCGTATTCGATACCTGCAAGCTGACGGGAAAATTGGCGAACGGAAGGCTGCTTCCGCGCACTGCGTCGCCGATGTTATTCTGGAACTTGAGGTAGCTAAAGCGGAAACTGTGGGCGAAATTGCCGGAATTGAAATCCGCGCCGATGTCATGATTTCGGGTGATGTCTTCGTTTTTGTAAATCTGATAGCTGACCGCGCCAAGAGCAGAGTCAACGAGATTCTTGAAATAGCTGAAGCGGTAGAACAGATGGATGCCGTGGGGCCCGGACCAGTCGAGGCGATCCGTCGTATCACCTTCGCTGAAGGGAAGCGGCGCGCTCCCGTTAAATGCCGTGAATGGAAAAGCGACCGGCACGCCGGAGCTCTCATGCTGCATAATGCGTTCACCGGAAACGTAGAAGAATAGTTTGTTCTTTATGATTGGCCCGCCAAGATCGCCGTCGGTGAAATTTCGCTGAAATGTTGTGGGAAAAAGCGGAGGAGCGGGCAACGCTGCCGCGATTTGATTCCCGCGAAACAGATAGTCGGCGTCGCCGTGGAAACCGTTGGTTCCCGACTTGGTGTCGACGTTCACGGCCCCTGAAGAGGTGAGCTCAGTGGAAGGATCCAGGGTTGATTGTTCGGTCTGGAATTCAGATATGGCGATGGCTGGAATGTCCTCGGTAGTGGTTCCGACCGTTTCGTCGCTTACGTCAACGCCATCCACTTCAATGCGGGCGGTGCGGCCAAAGCGGCCTCCAAAGGAAATCGAAGAGAAACCAACTTTCGTGGGGTCAAAATTGCTGCCGTCCTGGATCTGAACGCCGGGTTCTAGTTGGGCAAGATCCAGAAAATTCTTGCCGTTAATCGGCAGATTCTGAATCTGCTGCGAAGTGAGAACGCCTTGCACGGTCGCTTGTGTGGTGTTTACCGCAACTTGCGTACCGGAAACCTCGACCGTCGTGGTCGCTTGCCCAACCTGCAGCTTGGCGTTTCCCGTGGAGACTACTCCAACTTGCACAACAATTGTGCTCACAGAGGTTTTGAATCCCCGAGCAGAGACCGTGACCACGTACGTGCCGGGATTCAACGGGCCTGACGTGTAGTTTCCGGAACCCGTGACTTGTACTTTGTGACTCTGTCCCGTGTCCTTGTTCGTAATCACCACAGAAGCACCAGGGACCGCGGCGCCGCTCGGATCGGTGACGCTTCCCGAAATGCTTCCTGTTGAGATTGTGGATTGAGCGTTGCTGTTTGATGGAAAGAAGAAGCCAAATGCGAAACTCGCTAAAGCGATGATAACGACGAAACGCCAATTACACACCCGGTTCATAGTATGTCTCCGTAAGAGGATTTGTTGCGGCTATAGTGGGGGAAAGAAAACCCAGACCTTGATGGACATCCCCAGAACATCTAACGACCCCGCTGGGAAAGGCATAACACGGTGGCGAGCCGCGCGATATACCAAGTTCTATATATAAATCGTATTAAATAGCGTAAGGTGTTGATTCGACGGCTAGATGAGGTAGGCAATTGCCCGTAAACACCATGTCGTAGGAAGCGGGCTTGAAAGACCTCGGATTTGACTCGCACGGGTTTGCCGGACGCTTTACAAGTGTAGTGCCGAAACGTATGCTTGCAACGTTAGGAGCAGTTAGCAGACCCTTCGACTCGGTCCTCTTCGTGAGTTCGCTGCGAGTAAGTCAAGCCGGAGTTGCGGATATCGACCACGCAACTTGGAGGGGCACGGATGCGTATCTGTAAGAAGGAGGCGCCATGATTGGCTGGGTAATACTGGGGATTGTTGTCATCCTGGTTTTTGTTGTGATCGGGATGTACAACGGACTTGTCAGACTGAAGGTGCAGTGCGACAACGCGTGGTCAGACATTGATGTGCAGCTCAAGCGACGTTATGACCTGATACCGAACTTGGTGGAAACGGTAAAGGGATACGCGGGGCATGAAAAGAGCACGCTGGAAGGCGTGGTGCAGGCGCGAAACGCGGCCATGAGCGCACAAGGTCCGGCGGAAAAGGCCGGAGCGGAGAACATGCTGACCTCGGCGCTGCGGCAAGTATTCGCGCTCGCGGAAGCGTATCCGCAATTGCGAGCGGTGGAAAGCTTCAACCAGTTGCAGAATACGCTGAATCAACTGGAAGATAGCATTCAGAACGCGCGGCGTTATTACAATGCGGTGGTGCGCGATTTGAATACGAAGATTGCAGAGTTTCCTTCGAACATCATCGCGGGAATGTTCAACTTCAAGCCGCGCGAATTCTTTGAGACCAGCGCGCCGGCAGAACGCGAAGCGCCGAAGGTAAGTTTTCAGACTGGCGCGTCGCAATAGGCGTGGACTAAGGATGCGCAGCCTTCGCCGCGCCACAGTTTTTCTGTTCTTTGTGCTTGCGGCCGCTTTTGCAGCGGCCCTTCCAGCAAGCGCACGCCAACTCACGATACAGAACTTCGACGTAATTGTTGACGTGCAAGCGGATTCGACAATCGACGTGACAGAAACGCTCAAGGTGAATTTCGAGGGCGAGTGGCACGGGCTTTACCGAAGCATTCCGGTGGAGTATCGCGGCTCGATGGGCTTGAATTACACGCTTTTCGTGGAGCCAGAGAGCGTCTCCGACGAGAATGGGAATCGACTGAAATATGAGGTGTCGCGGCAAGGACAATACAAGCGATTCAAGATTTATGTGCCGGACGCGGTGGATGCGACGCGGACGGTGGTTATCCGGTACAAAGTGCTGGATGCGCTGAGATTTTTTCAAGATCACGACGAGCTGTATTGGAACGTTACAGGAAATGAAACGGACGCGCCAGTCGAGAACGCATCTGCGCGAATCGAATTGCCCGGAGGTGTGACGGGTTTACATGCGGAAGCGTTCACGGGAGGATACGGGCAGCGGGGGCAGGACGCCGACGTAAAGATCACAGGCGACGCGGTGCAAATTGGGATGCAACGGCCGCTGTTTTATCACGAAGGGCTGACGGCCGTTGTCGGATGGGATAAAGGATTTGTTCACGAGCCGGACGCGCTGGCGAAGACGATTCTCTTCTTAAGGAGCAATTGGCCGTTCGCGCTGCCGATTGCAGCGTTGCTGTTCATGGGATGGTTCTGGTATTCGAACGGACGCGATCCGAGACGAAACCCGATCAGCGTGCAATATGAACCGCCTGACCAGATGAGTCCGGCGGAAGCGGGGACGTTGGTCGACAATGAAGTGGCGATGCGCGACATCACCGCGACAATTATTGATTTGGCGGTGCGCGGATATTTGAAGGTCGAGCAGCAAGAGACGAGCGAGGCGCTGGGACTAGTTCATCACAAGAAGTTCATTTTTCACCGCACGAAGGCTGCATCCGAGTGGACGAGTTTGAAACCGCACGAGCAGGAACTGCTTGGCGCACTCTTCGACGATGGCGCAAGCGATCAGGTGTCGCTGGCGGATTTGCAAAATCACTTTTATGTGCACTTGCCGGCGATTCGCAACCGCGTTTTTGATGCATTGATGGCGGGGAAATTTTATAAGCAGCGGCCTGACAGAATGCATCAAGGCTACTTTGCCGCGGGAATTGCGATCGCTTTCGGATCCTTTTTTGTGGCCACGCCGGTTTCCAATTGGCTCGGAATTTCGTTCCTGACCATGCTGCTTTCTGGGCTTTTCACAGCTGGAATTGTGGCGCTGTTTGGGCACTTTATGTCGGCGCGCACGGTTGCCGGCGAACGAGAATTGGAAAAGGTACTTGGATTCGAGGACTTCCTCGGGCGCGTGGAAAAAGACCGAATCGAACACATGGTGAAAACACCCGAGATGTTCGAGAAGTTTTTGCCGTACGCGATGGCATTGCACGTAGAGAAGAAATGGGCGAGCGCGTTTCAGGACATCTACAAGACGCCGCCGCAGTGGTATTCCGGACCATATCGAGCAGGATTTCAGCCGTATCTGTTCGTGAATGACTTGAACTTGATGTCGATGCAAACGGGAAATGCGCTGGCGTCCTCGCCGCGAAGCGCAGGCGGAGCCGGAGGGTCGGGATTTGGAGGCGGCGGATTTTCAGGAGGCGGGTTCGGCGGCGGAGGAGTGGGCGGATTTTAGGCGGTGGTGAGTCTGTTCGATTGAGGCCGGCCTGTCCCTCATCAGGAAATTCCTTACGGTGTTTATTACTTGGCTTCAGCGCCCACAGATATATCATGTCGTGATATAATCGCAGAAAGTGAAAGACCCAGTGTCAGCCCGGAGGCCAACCCATGGCGCGAGCTTGCGCGCCATTCGGCAGCTAGCGCAATTTCGATACGGGCTCCGGCGATTTTTGCGGTTTAGCGAGAAGGCGGCGCGCGCAGCGGGCGTAACGCCCCAGCAGCATCAACTGATGCTTGGCGTCGCGGGATTTACCGGGCGCGGCTGGGCGACGATTTCGGAATTGCAGGAATTTCTGCAGGAGAGGCACAACGCCGTGGTGGCGTTGGTGAACCGGGCAGTGAGCGCAAGACTCGTCCGTAAAACACACGTGGAGCGGGACCGGCGGTTTGTCCGAGTGGATCTTACGGTTGCCGGACGCGCAACACTTACGAAGTTAGCAGCGCTTCACCGTAGGGAGCTTGATAGGTTCCACGACAATTCGAAGGCACCGCTGCTTGCGGGCGTGAACCGGAAATAGAGAGATTCACTTTGCATCTGCAACTGGCGTTCAGATGATGACGAGATTTCAATCGAGATTGATGAGCCATCCGCGGCTGCGGAAGTATGCGGCGTTTGTGCACGAAGATTTGACGGCGACTTACTCGCGCGACCTGCATCGGTGGCTGATCGTCGCGCCAGTGATGGGAGTTTTGACTGGGCTTCTGATCACATTGATTGCGCAAGTGATTTTGAAATGGATGTGGCCTCCGATCCTCCGTTTTTATCTCGCACATCCGTTCATCATGATTCCGGGAGTGCTCGGGGGGTTCATCATCGCGGGCCTGATCATGCAATTCATGACACCGGATCCGAACCAGCACTCTACTGAAGAAATTATTCGCTCCTACCACGATCATCAGGGCGACATCCAGATGCGGCCGTTTCTGCCGAAGCTGATTGCGGCCATCGCGACGGTGGGCTTTGGCGGCAGCGCGGCTTTGGAGGGCCCCAGCATTTACGGCGGCGGCGCTCTGGGTTCGTGGTTGTGGGCGAAGGTGCGCAGAATCGGATTTCTGCCTCGCGACCGGCGGATCATGGTAATTAGCGGCGCGGCAGCAGGAATGTCCGCAGTGTTCCGCGCGCCATTAACGGGAATCATTTTTGCGCTGGAAATGCCGTACAAGGATGATTTGGCGCATGAAGCACTGCTGCCGGCGCTGATCGCGTCGGTAACTTCTTACGCGACAATGGCCGCGTTTTTAGGGGCGCAACCGCTATTCGACTTCGCCAGTTCGGAGACCTACACGCGGCGTGACCTGCTGTGGTCGGCTTTGCTTGGAGTGATCTGCGGGCTCGTCGCGATGGCGTTCGACATTACATTTCGCCGTGCGCGGCATTTTTGCGTGCAACTTTCGGTGCCGCACTGGATCAAGATGGCCGTGGGCGGAGTTTTGACGGGCGCATGCGGGCTTCTGTTCGTGTCGATTTACAAGGGCGGGCTCGCACCGATTGGCGCGAACTACGAAGCAGTGCGGATGATTCTGCAGGAGTCGCACAACTCGTTGGAGCTTGTCGTCTTTGGATTCCTGAAGCTGGCGGCGACGCTTTTTTCCCTTGGTGTGGGAGGCGTGAGCGCGATGTTCGTGCCGCTATTCTTGACGGGTGGGTCATTTGGTGCGGCGTTCGCGCAATCCATCGCGCACAGCCCCTCGATTGACCTTTACGCGGCTGTAGGAATGGCGGCATTCATAGCTGCGGGATACAAGACGCCGCTGACGGCGGTCGTTTTCGTGGCTGAGGCGACGGGCGGACATGCGTACATCATTCCTGCGCTGATCGGCGCAGCAGTAGCCTATGCGGTTTCGGGGGAGGCTTCCGTTTCGGGCGATCAGCGCCTGCACGAGGGCTTGAGGGCTTCAGAACTTTCGAAGATGGCTGTGAACGAAGTGATGCAAAAGCGCGTCGTTTCAGTCGAGGCTGATTCGATGCTCCGGCAGTTTGCAGACAGCATCAATGCTCAACACTCGCATGCTGTTTATCCGGCTTATGACCTAGGCGAGGTGGTCGGAACGATTTCCGTGAGCGCGCTGGCGAGAGTCTCGCCCCAGAAATGGGATCAAACAAAAGTGCGGGATGTCATGGACCGCCAGGTGAGGATTGTTGTGCCGGAGTGTGATCTGGAAGAGGCGCTGCGCCTGCTGATGGGTCAAAACGGCCAGCACATGCTGCTAGTGAAAGCGGCGGATACAGGGAAGCTGGAAGGCGTTCTCACGAAGACAGACATCCTTTCAGCGCTTGACACGCGAGCCACCGGTGGAGCGAACAATATCAGCGAGGCGGGAGTCGAGTATTAGAAATAACGTGGTTCAGACCCAACGACCTTCGTAACTAGCCAACGCCAGTTAATTTCGTGATTATTCGCGGTATTTTGTGCGATTGCGTCCGGTGATGCGTGGCCCGGAGTGAGCCATCACGGTCTGAAGAGCGCGCAGCAGGGTCAACCCAGAAGAACGAAGATCGGCGCGATGCGGAAGCGCGACCTGGCGAAGAATTTCTTCGCCAGAGCTTGTGAGACGCAGCAAGACTTGGCGGCGGTCTTTGCGGCTGCGCGCCCTCTTCAAGAGGCCGTGCGCTTCGAGGCGGTCCACTAGTTCCACGGCGCTGTGATGTTGGATTTGAAGGCGTTCGGCAAGCAGGCCCACGGTGGCGCTGGACGAAGCAGGCAATCCCTTGATGGCAAGCAACGCCTGATACTGCTGAGGCTCGATGCCAGCGGCGCGTGCAGCTTGCTCGCTCAAATTCTGGAAGCGCCGCACCTCATAACGAAATTCGGCTAGGGCGCGATAGTCGACGTGCGTTTTGGCAGCAGTTTTCAAGGCCAGGTAAATGTATCGTAACACGATGTAAACGCGCGAGGGCGCATAGTTCCCAGCGTGTTCTTATGAATCAACGGGGATTTCTGGGAGGAAGGATGATCTCAAGAGCTACAGAGCTTTGCGGAAGGACTTCTGAGTTTTGTTGATTCGATAGCCAAGACTCTCATAGAAGCTGTGGGCGCGGCCGCGAATGACGTTGGAACGCACACCCGCTTCCTTGTAACCGCGCGCGCGTGCCCATTCCTCGGCGCGTTCCATGAGCGAGCGTCCCACGCCTTGCGAGCGTGATGATTCGTCGACGACGAGGCTGCCGATTTCGACGCGGGCATTGGCTGCGACAACGCAGAACGGAAAGACTTCGACATAGCCGACGATTCGCGATCCAATCTCGGCTACAAATACGCCATGGTTCGCATCCTGAAGGATTTCGCCTAGCCGCGCCGCGACTTGGTCTGCCGTTGAGGCGTAACCGAGTTGGGCGGTGAGCGGGGCAAGTTGAGGCGCATCGGCAAGCACGGCCAGGCGAATCGCGAGCGCCGGTGTATTTGTGGCGTGAGCCATCGGCCTCCCCGAGGTTAGAAAAGTTTATCGGAATCGAGGAGGATCGTCACGGGGCCATCGTTTACGAGTTCGACGGACATGTGCGTCTGGAAAACGCCGGTTTGGACGTGCACGCCGCGCTGCGCCACTGCGCGCAGGAATTCTTCGTACAACCGTCGGCCAAGTTCTGGCGGAGCGGCTTGAATGAAGCTGGGCCGGCGTCCGCCGCGCGCGTCTCCATACAGAGTGAATTGTGAGGCGGCGAGAAGAGCGCCGCCAGTCTCGAGAAGCGAGCGGTTCATCTTACCCTCGGCATCGTTGAAAATTCGCAGATTGACGATGCGCTCGGCCATTGAAGCGGCGACCGGAGCAGTGTCTTCACGGCCGACCGCCAGCAAGACCATGAGACCGGAAGCGATCTGCCCAACGATGTCGCTTTCGACAACGATGCGTGCGCTGGTTACGCGTTGGACCACGGCTCTCATACCCGACACTCTACAAGCTGCATACGTGAAACCTCCGGAACGCTCAATTATAGCGCCCTCATCGTTAAGCCTGAAAAACGTGTGTGTTGTTACATTTGTGCTGACCGAAATATATTTGTATGGACAAATATTGTATATGCAAGTATATTGACAAGATGGGCCCAGACGGATCGAAAGTACAGATTGATTCGGTCTTTGTCGGGAGGATGCTGATTGGACCGCTGATGAGCGCCCTGCTGGGAGCCCATGACAAGGCGCTGGCGCCGCTCGGAATAACGTCACGGGAAGGAATTGTGCTGTTGAATTGTGCGAGACGGGAGGCCAACACCCCGGTCGAATTGGCGTTTTACAATGGCCTCGACGTGTCGAGCATGAGCCGTATGCTCGACCGGCTGGAGAAGAAGGCCCTCATTACACGCACGCGGACCCCAATGGACCGACGAAAAGTGATCATAGAGCTGACGCCCAAAGGGCTAGCCGTCGTTAAGAAGGGAATGGCAGTTGCGGCGGAAGTTGCAAAAGTCGCTTGGCGAAATGTTACCGCGCGCGAACGGACGATTTTTCGAGAAGTGGTTAGCAAGGTACTCGGGAACCTGGGCCACGTGACCAAATCTTAAGCAGAGTGTTCTCTGCTAGGGGAAATCGCAGGGAGGAATGGTACTTGGCAATGGTAAGAGAAAAGACGGAGCAGAATTACCAGCACTATCGAAACAAGCTCACCCATGTTTTGAAAAGCGTACGCGTCTTTAGCCACGAGCTCACGGAACACGCGACAGTGATTTATAGCCGTATGGAACTGGCATTGGAAGAAGTCGCGGAAGAGAGTCCCGTCCGGATACATCTGAAGGGCATCCACGAATCAGCCAAAGAAGTTGCCTCGCTTAGCGAGAAGCTTCGCGACCTCGGGAAGCAATAAGGGTTCAGCAGCCGTTCATCGATCCCACGTGGTCACGACCACTCTGGACGTGTTTTCGGGAAAGCTTTCATGCGTCTTGGATTTGTCTGCTTTTGCAGACGTAGAACTCTGCTAGAGATGAGGATGCCAAGACTGTGAGACTCGCGTTGATCTCGACCACGGCGCGGGGAATACGACGACTGCTTACGAAAAAGCGCTCACTCCCGTGGCTTTATGGCCAGAACGGATTTTCGCGAAGCCGTTGGCGAAAGCCACTCGCGGATAACCTACAAAGGCCGACATCACGTTAAGATTGCACCGTGGAGCGAACGAACGACAGGGCCAGCGCCGCCAACCAGCGCTGGTTCACGCGTGGAATTCTCGGAATAGGTCTGGCGAATCTTTTTTCGGACTGGGGTCACGAAGCAGCGACGGCGCTTTTGCCAGCATTGCTTGCGCTCGTAGGCGCTCCGGCAGTCGCTCTTGGAATTATCGAAGGCGTTGCGGATGGGCTCTCCAGTTTCACGAAGCTTGCGGGCGGGTGGATAGCGGACCGGCCGAAATGGCGTAAGCCAATTGCAGGCGGTGGATATGTCATCGTAGGGCTGACGACGTTCGCATACGCGTTTGCACAATCCTGGCCGGTGATCTTGATTTTGCGCGCTGTGGGGTGGGCAGGGCGCGGCGCACAGAGTCCTTCTCGGGATGCTTTGCTTGCGGATGCAGTCGCGCCTTCGCAGCTTGGGCGGGCGTTTGGATTTGAACGCGCGATGGATACGGTCGGGGCCGTGGCGGGGCCGCTGACGGCGGTTGCGCTGGTTTCGCTGTCCGGGATACGCGCAGCGCTGCGTTGGACGATTTTGCCGGGATTGGCAGCGTCGGCGTGTTTCTTTTGGCTTGTGCCAACGGGGAAATCGGTTGGTTCGCGCCGGGCAGTCAGTTTTGCGGGAAGCTTGCAGCAATTGCCGCAAGCGTTCCGCCGATTGCTGGTCGGGGTTTTCGCTCACGGCATCGGTGATTTCGCGCCGACGCTGCTGATCTTGCGAGCGAGTCAAGTGCTTGCAGCGCAGTACGGCATCGCGCGTGCGTCGGCGTTGGCGATTGCGCTCTATACGGTGCACAACGTCGTGTTTGCAGCGATCGCATATCCGCGCATATCCGGTGGGAGCACTTGCGGACAAGGTTGGCAAGCGAGGATTGGTTGCGGCCGGATACGGTGCTGGAGCAGTGATGTGCGTGGGTTTTATTTTCGCGCCAACAAGCTTGCTGAGGCTGGGAGCGCTCTTTGCGCTCGCAGGAGTGCACATGGCAGTTCAGCAAGCGCTCGAGAAGTCGATGTCGGCGGAGTTGCTTGATCCGGGGATTCGCGGGACAGGATTTGGGGTACTGGCGACTGTGAATGGCGCGGGTGACTTTGTGTCGAGCATCGTGGTGGGCGCTCTCTGGAGCGCCGTGTCGCCCGCGGCTGGATTCATTTATGGCGCGATTTTCATGCTGGCAGGAGCTGGACTGATTTATTTCTGGCGTTGACGCGGAGCCCGCTGGCAACGCGGGCAGAAATAGCTACTGCGTCCGGCGACAATGATCCGGCGAATGCGTGCTCCGCAGCGGCTGCATTTTTTTCCTTCGCGTTGATAGACGCGATGGCGAATTTGAAATTCACCGGGCAGGCCTTCGGCGTTAACGTAATCGGAAATTGAAGACCCTCCAAGACGAATCGCTTCAAGAAGGATTTTTTGCATCGCGCGATGCAAGCGTGCGACCTCTTCAGAGCGCAAGGAGGATGCCAATCGCGCGGGATGGATGTGCGCGCGCCACAGACTCTCGTCGGTGTAGATGTTGCCCATTCCACGGAACATGCGTTGATCGAGCAGAACAGCTTTGATTCGCGCACGCTTGGCGGCCAGTTGCTTTTCAAATTCGATCGCGCTGACGTCAAGGGGATCGACACCCAGCGGGCCCAAGACCGATTCGCTTTGACTCGCCGGCACCACAAGCATTCGCCCGAAGCGGCGCGGATCGATGTAGCGCAGCTCTTTATCGTTATCGAGCGAAATCCATACGTGGGTATGGAGCGCAGCGGGCATTGACGCTGAAAGCACGATCAGCTGTCCGGTCATTCCGAGGTGAACGATGAAGTGAAGGGGCGTGGGCGGCGCGTTCGGCACTGGTTTTTCGAGATGTAGGACAATGAATTTCCCGTGGCGGCGGACGGCCAATATTCTCGAGCCGGGGAGAAGTTCGTCCACCTTGGCGGGATGGTCGATGAAGTCGGTTTTTCCGAGACGAACTCCCGTGATGGCACGGCCGGGCAAGAGAACTTTCAGGCCGCGAACTACGGTTTCAACTTCAGGAAGCTCGGGCAAGGATGTCCCCTCGAAAAGCGTTGTTTCAAGAAACCGACTCGAGTCACCAGTCGCAGTTGCGGCATCGTTTCGTTGGAAATGGTTCGGCCTTCAGTCGGGCAAAATCGCGAAAACCCGTACTGGGCCGCCGGATCCGCCTTCCAGCTTTATCGGGGCAGCGATGATGAACGCGCCGGTCGGCGGCAGCTTATCGAGATTCGCGATATTTTCCACGTGAAACAGGCCCGCTGGAAGCGTAGTGCGGTGCACTTCGAAGTTCGCGGACGGGCCGTAGTCAATGCTGAGGGTGTCGATGCAAAGCCCGCTGACGCGTCGCGAGATGAGTAAGTTCGCAGCCGCGAGGGAGTAGCCCGGGAAGTGCATGACGCCTTTTGCGTCCATGTTGCGGTAGCGCTTCTCGTCCGGCCAGCGTGAGGCCCATCCGGTACGAAGAATGACAATTGCTCCGGCAGGAATTCGGCCGTAGCGGGCTTCCCAGGCCTGAACGTCTTCGGGCGTAAGACGGTAATCTGTATCGTTCACAACTTTATCGCGAATATCGATGACGATGCCGGGACCGAAGAATCGGTCAACGGGAATCTGGTCGAGCGTTTCTTTGCCCGGGGGAAAGTGCGCGGGCGCGTCCATGTGCGTCTCGTAATGCTCGAGCATGGTGAACTTGCGAGTAAAGTAGCCCTCTTTGGCAGGCGTGGCATTGACAACGGCGGTGAAAGGTTGGGTGTCGCCGGGCCACGAGGGCGAGTGATCATTAATGAGGTAGGTCATGTCGATCACGCGCGTGTGACCGGAAGGAATTCCTGCGAGCAGTTTGCAATCGCTGGCAGTTGATTTTGTCTGTGCGCACACGAAACCACACGCGCCTAGTGACATCAGGAACATAAAACCTGTCGCGAAAAGTTTTCTCACTGCATGCCTCCCAAAACGCCCCGAAGCGAATTTATAGGCGCCTATCTTAGTTCTGTTTGCAGTTTTGGGAAATGCTTTCGGGCTTAAGGCAGGGGAATACCAGGAGAAGCGACAATTCCCGCGAGGCGGAGAATTTCCGAGTATTCCTCGTCGGTCAGCGGAGAGATGGTCAAGCGCGGATTCTTCAAAAACTTGACCTTGCGAAGAAGCTTCTGTTCGCGGAGCTCGGTAAGCGAGACTTGGCGCGGCAGTCGCTCCAGTGCGCGCAGGTCAATAACAAGATGCTTTGGAGTAGGATCGTGCGGGTCCGGATAAGGGTCGCGCGTGACGGCTGCGATGGCGTAGAGAGCATATTCCGGTTTGCCGTGGTAGCAGAGCGCGCGGTCGCCGCGGCGCATCTGTTTCATCTGGCGCAGGGCGTCAGGTTTGCTGCCGGCGTGGCGCCACATCTCCTTGCCTTTGACAAAAAGGGTGTCCCAGTGATAGATCCGGGGATCAACCGCGAGCAGCCAGTGATGTGGTCTGGTTACGGAGCGCGTCATGGCCTGGCTGTAACTGGCGAACTATACATCGAAGCGCAAAAGAAACAACGAAAAACGTAGCAATTGAGCAACAAAGTTTGGTTCACAAAAGCGCTAGCCCAAGTCGACGAAGACATCGCCGTCACGAACCTCCACAGAGTAGCATTCCACGCCAGCATCCGGCTGCTGAGTGAGCTTGCCCGTGGTGACGTCGTATTGCCAGCCGTGCCAGGGGCAGCTGACGAGAGAGCCTTCGAGGTCACCTTCGCCTAGCGGACCGCCGTGATGGAGGCATACGCTATTGATAGCAAATAGCTTACCGTCGACATTCGCGATCGCGATGGCTTTGCCAGACACGTCAAATTCGCGGATCTGATCTGGCGGTATCTCGTCCTGCCGTGCTGCACGTTGAAACGCCATGCGAGCCCCCTGCCGAAAAGAGCGCGGAGTATAGCTGTGCGACAGGGCAAGAGTCAATGGGCGGGAGAGGAAGCGGAGCAACTATTTTGCCAGGCGTTTGAGCGAGTCTTCGTAAGGAGGGCGGGCGACGCCGCGTTCGGTGATGATCGCAGCGATGAGGCGCGAGGGAGTCACGTCAAAGGCGGGATTGGCGGCGGTCACGTCCGGAGCAATGCGCTTACCCTGAATGTGGGTGACTTCCGCGGTGGGCCGCTGTTCGATGGGGATTTTGTCGCCGGAAGGGATGGAGAGATCCAAGGTCGAGACAGGCGCGGCGACGAAAAACGGCACTTGGTGTTCACGGGCGAGAACGGCCATGGGGTAGGTGCCAATTTTATTGGCGGTGTCGCCATTTGCGGCGATGCGGTCTGCGCCAACGACGATTGCGCCGACTCCGCCGGTCTTCAGAAAGTGGCCGACCATGTTGTCGGTGATTAGAGTGAGGGGAATTTCGTCCTGATGAAGTTCCCAGGCAGTGAGACGCGCACCTTGTAGATAGGGGCGCGTTTCGGGGACGAGGACTTCAAGTTTGTGGCCGGTCTCGACGGCCATGCGAATGACTCCGAGGGCGGTGCCAATGCCGGCGGTGGCGAGCGCGCCCGCGTTGCATTGGGTCATCACGCGACCGTTTGCGGGGAGGAGTTCGGCGCCGAGCTTGCCGATGGCCTCGTCGGCGGCCTGGCGTTCGCGATGGACGCGGTGAGCCTCTTCGACGAGGGCTTCTTTGATAGCGTTGAGGCTGTTGCGTGTGGCGTTTTGCGCGAGCGCATCGAACTTGCGCTTGAAGCGCTCGATGGCCCAGAAAAGATCGACAGCGGTGGGACGCGTGCGTGCAAAGGTGTCGCAGATCGTGCTGAATTCGGAGCGCAACTCGTCGATAGTTTTCGCGTGCGAACGCGAAACACCGAGCGCGATACCCATCGCAGCGGCGACGCCGATGGCGGGCGCGCCGCGGATGACCATATCCTTTATTGCGGCGGCGAGTTCGCGATAGTCGGTATAGGTGATGTGGATGATTTCGGACGGCAGGCGGCGCTGGTCGAGCAGGACGACGCCGTCACCGGTCCAGCGAATTGGTTCGACGCTTCGCAAGCAAAAACCTCCCGGAACTCAATGCAAGAAGCAATTGTACATGAACGAGGCACCGTGCGCGTTCAGCCAGCGGCGGAACCGCCTGAATGGCCGAGAAGATCAGTGAATGGGTGGAATGTTCTTCAGACCATGAGTGCTGAGGAAAAAGGCCGCGAAAAGAGACGAATTGTAGGCGACGTGAATGAGCCAGGACGACAGCACGGAGCCGGAGCGTGCGCGAGCAAACGTGAGGACAATGCCGACTCCGATGAGCAGAGCGATCTGCGCGAAGCCGCCCCAAAGTTGTGCCGCGTGCATGAGGCCGAAAAGCGCACCGGTGATAAATATTCCGGCGGGGATTCCCCACTTCCGCGCGAAGACGGGATAGAGAAAGCCGCGGAAAATGGTCTCCTCGACAAATGGAGCGACGCCGATGCCGAAGGCCATGAGCCAGAGGACATCGCGCCGTGTGCTAAACAACTGCTCAATGGGAAGATTCTTTTTTTCTCCGATGAGGTTGGAAGCGACGCCGACGGCGACAGCCAAAGCAACCCCGCCGACGATGCAAGAAAAATACTGCGCGGCGATGGCCACGGTGCGGGGGCGGAAACGCTTCCAGCAGAGGGATGACCAAAACGGCGCTCCGTGATAGAGGCGAATCATGATGAACAGGAACGCGAAGATGACGACGTACCAGGCAGCCTGGAAGCTGACGGCCAAGGGCGCGTCGGTTTGGAGC
>DATFQU010000230.1:0-4815 GCA_035264005.1 Candidatus Acidiferrales bacterium | reverse complement strand
ACGCCTATCAAGAGTTTGAACCGCGAGACTCGGTCCGAAACCGGCCGCGAATATAAGTGCTGCCCTCCGCAGAGTCAACCAAAATTCCTCTCGCAGGGGCTGGAGCCCGCTCGCCTTACCTTCCGGACTGACCTATAATCCGGCGGGCAAAGTACTGTCTATGTATAGTTATAAGCCGTGAAAACGCGAATTACAACTGGTCAGAGGGACAGGGAAACTTTGCTCATTCGCAGACTTACGCAACTCATTCCATCGATTGCACATAACGGAGACAATCGAGCTTTGGCCGTGGGTATTGGCGACGATGCGGCGGTACTTCGCCCTTCCCGCCGTTCCGAATGGGCGGTCAGCACTGATTTCAGCCTGGAAGGCACTCACTTCCAGGCGAGTTATCCTCCGCATTCCATCGGCTATAAATCGCTTGCTCGCGCCACCAGCGACCTTGCCGCCATGGGCGCAAAACCGCGTTACTTCTTGCTTGCGCTTGCCTTGCCCACGCGCAAGACCGAAGAATGGATGGCAGGTTTCGCCTTGGGAATGCACCGCGCTGCACGTGAATTTGGGTCGCGTCTTATTGGCGGCGATATTTCCCACTCAGCTGCCGTAACCATCTGCATGACTGTGCTCGGCGAAATCCCGGCCGGTTTGGCCGTTCCGCGCTCCGGCGCTAAGTCCGGCGATCTCATCTACATTACCGGCACGCTTGGTGCCGCCCAACTCGGTCTCGAAATCACTCTTCGCGGCCTTTCTCGTCAGCCTTCACTGAGGGAATATCTCCGGCCACACCTATGCCCAGAAATCCCAATCGCCCTAGGCCAACTACTCGCTCGCCGGCGCATCCCCTCCGCCATGATGGATGTCTCCGACGGTCTTTCGACCGACCTAGCCCGCCTTTGCGCCGCCAGCGGCGTCGGCGCGCAGATTCGCGCCGACAGTCTTCCCGCCGTCCGAGTACCCCGCGCCATGCTCGCTCGCGGAATCGATTCGCTCTCGCTCGCCCTACATGGTGGCGAAGACTATGGCCTCCTCTTCACCGTCCCGCCAAAACTCACGAGTCGCCTTCGCAACATCGCCCGCAAAGAACCGATCACGCACATCGGTGAAATCACTCGCGACCGGCAAATCGTGCTGATTGACCGCGACGATCGTACCTCGCCCCTCCACGCCGGAGGCTGGGATCCGTTTTGAAGCCCCGCAACGATGAACAACCCCTCCCAACTCCAGCGATACGTGAACATTATCCTCTGGGCGCTTGTGGCGGTTTACGCTTATTCACGAGTTCTCCAAGTCTTCCCCGCCCGGGCATCTATGCTCACAGTCGTAGCCCTGCACGTACTTCCTCCTGCGCTCTTCGCCTTAATTCACGGCGCGCTGCTCTATCGCACGCGAGGGATTCTCGTCTTTATTGCCATCTGTCTCGTCGTCGGGAACGTTTTCGAAAACCTCGGCGTCCGCACAGGCTTTCCGTATGGACACTATTACTTCACAAGTCTGATGGGCCCAAAGATCCTGGTCGTGCCTGTGTTCCTCGGCTTAGCTTATGTTGGAATGGCCTATCTATCCTGGTGTCTCGCCAGCATACTTCTCACAAGCTTTCGAAGCTCTCTCGAAGGCGCTCGCGTCGTGACAGTACCCCTTCTGGCCGCCCTCATCATGGTTGCGTGGGATTTGGCTATGGACCCCATCTGGTCCACAGTGATGCATGCATGGATTTGGAAGCGTGGCGGACCGTACTTCGGGGTCCCCATCAGCAACTTCTTTGGCTGGTATCTCGTGGTCTACATCATCTATCAGTCGTTCGCTCTTTATCTCCGAAATCGGCCAATCGCGTCACAGCCTTTACCGCCGAACGATTGGCATTTGCCAATCCTGTTCTACGCAGCTTTCGCCGCTGGAAATCTCGTCCTTGCAATTCCTCACCACGGAATCTCCGGTGTAACCGACGCGTCTGGCGCGCAGTGGAAAGTCTCTTCGATTGTCGCCGCTTGCGTTGTCGTCTCGATTTGCCTGATGGGAAGCTTCGCGCTTATCGCGTGGTTGCGACTCGCGCAGTCGAACGCAAAAACTCCTCGCCCGACCGTCCCGTTGTCACGCACCGAGAGCGAGTCCTTAAGCAACTGAGGATTAATGGCGCGCTCCGCAACCGGGGCCTATACGCTGTGCGGCATTCCGGGTTTCGTCTGCGGCTTCGCTGACTGCGGCTTGCTCGTGTTAACAGGCTTAGCCGGCGTGACTGGCTTGTCTCCGGCGAGCGGCATTGCCGGAGCACCTGGTTTCGTCGCAACAGGCGCCTTATCTCCCGCGAGCGGCTCTTCTCCACTGTTGGGCTTGCTTGTTGTGGGATTTCCGGCAACGACAGGCTGACGCGCGCCGTCCGTCGACTCTTTCTGCGGAATCCCCTGCTCCGACACATCCGCCGGGGGAGCCATGTCCGGAACATCCACGTTCTCATGCGCATTCTTTGCAAGTTCTTCGAGCGACGTCACGTTGGGAAAACTCTCCGCCGGCGTTCCCTTGCTCGCCTGCTCCATGAACTCCAGCCAAATGGGCAACGCCGCCCGCGCTCCTGTCTCCTTCGAACCCAGTGAAGTTTTTGGGTCATCGAATCCCACCCAAACCCCCGTCGTGATCTGCGGCGTGAATCCGATGTACCATGCATCGGTAAAATCGTTTGTCGTTCCGGTTTTGCCTCCAGAGGGCCTCCCGAGAGCCTGAGCATGCACGCCCGTGCCAAAGCGCACCACATCCTCCAGCATCGCCACCATGGTTCGCGCCACATCCGGCGGCAGCACGTCCGTCACTTTCGGCCGCGTCTCCTCCAGAATCGCCCCGTCATACGAAGTCACCCGCCGCATCATGTGCGGCTGAATATGAATTCCGTCATCGGGAAACACCGTAAACGCCGACGTGTGTTCGAGCAGTGTCAGATCCGCCGCGCCCAGCGCCAGCGGCAAATACGGCGGCAGCGGACTCGTAATCCCGAACAACCGCGCGTTCGCGATCACGTTTGCAATGCCCACCTGATCCAAAATTCTCACCGCCGGCACGTTTCGCGAATCCGCCAGCGCCCTCCGCAAGCTGATGCGTCCCTCAAACGTATTGTCGTAATTGTGCGGCGCATATTCTTTCCCGCCGCTCACATACGTAATCGGCTCATCCAGCACCGTATCAAACGGCGTCATCCCGTTCTCCAGCGCCGTCGCGTACACATACACCTTGAATGAGCTTCCCGTCTGCCGCATCGCCTGCACCGCACGGTTATACTTCGACTCGTCAAAGTTATATCCGCCAACCATTGCCTTGATTTCGCCCGTCGCATTGTCAATGGCGATCAGCGCGGCTTGCGCAGCAGGAACCTGTTCCAGCTGCACTTTCACCGTGCTTCCGTTGATGCTCTCAATGTGCAGGTTCGCCAGATCGCCGATTTGCAGAAGCTGTTCTGGCGATTTTTCGCCCGTCCACGCGAAATCCGGTGCCGTAATCACAGCCCGGTACGGCCCAATCTTTGCCACCGCCGCGCTCCGGTCCACCGCGGTAATTAATCCCGTAACATAGTCGCCCGGCTGGATCGTACCTCGCCACTCCGGAGATTCGTAACTTCGCAACGTCCCCAGATGCTCATGAAAAATGTTCGGCAGATTGCCGCGCCAGCCATGCCGGCGGTCATAAGCATGCAACCCATCGCGCACCGCTTGCACCGCCGCGCGCTGCATCGCCGTATTCAGAGTTGTATACGCACGCAACCCTTCCTGATGCACCGCCTCTGGACCGAATTCGTCTTCCAACTTCTGACGGATCTCTTCCACAAAATACGGCGCTACTGTACTGTTCTGCGGATACGTCAGGTTCAGTCCCAGTGGCATCTGCTGCGCCGACTTAGCCTGCGCCCTCGTGACTTTTCCATTCTCTGCCATCAGATCCAGCACTAGATTGCGCCGCGCCATAGCACGCTGCGGATACAGCACCGGCGAATAGATCGGCCCGCGAACGATTGCCGCCAGCAGCGCCGCCTCCGGCAAAGTTAATTGCCCAACCGGCTTTCCAAAATATGACTCTGAAGCTGCCTCGAATCCGTAATTGCCCCCGCCCAAATAAATCTGATTTGCATACATCGTAAAGATTTGCTGTTTTGTGTAATGCCGCTCGATTTGAATCGCCAGCATCGCTTCTTCGATTTTTCTGCGGAAGCTTCGGTCTGACCGGTTCAGAAACAGCCCGCCCGCGAGTTGCATCGTGATCGTGCTCGCGCCCTGCACAATTCTTCTGTGAGCCAGGTCTGCCCACGCCGCCTCCGCTACGCGCGGAAAATCCACACCCCAGTGCTGCATGAAGTGCCGGTCTTCCGTCGAAATTACAGCGTCGCGAAGAATTGGCGGAATTTGATCGTAGGCCACCAGAATTCTGCGCTGCAGCGCGAACGTCCCGATCGACGTTCCATCATCCGCATAAACTTCCGTCACCACATCCGGGCGGTAATTTTCCAATTCTTGAATCTGCGGTAGATCGCTGTTGTAAACGAAAAGCAGTCCTGTTGCAGAGCCCACGGCAATCGCGCACAGCACGAGCAGCAGAATTGCAACGCGGCTGAAAACCTTTCCCCCGCCTATGCGAACCAGTCCCTGTGGCCTTTCCTCCTGTGGCACTTCATCCTGCAGCATTTCGTCCCTGGGATCTTCATCCATTTCCCTTCAATTGTAACGCAACCGCAATAACCAAACTTATCGCTTGTCCAATCCCCAAAGCGCCAAACGTGACTCGAAGTACTGGCGCAATAAGGCGTAGCGGCCAGCGAGTTTGGCATTCCCTTCTGTTAAA
>DATFQU010000229.1:0-6996 GCA_035264005.1 Candidatus Acidiferrales bacterium | reverse complement strand
ACCGTTACGCCCTTCTTCTCCCAGTCGGATATCTGTTTGGTATCAAGCAGTTCTCCGGTCATCAGCACAAACTGCGGCACTTGTGAGCCTTTGTTGTTTGCGATCCTTTCGAATAGCTGCGCCCCGCTTCCATCTCCCAAGTTGGCATCGCACAAAATCAAATCGTATGAATGGGACGCCACGTGCCTCCAAGCCTCGGCAGCAGTCTCAACGGTCTCGACCATCGCTGCGCGCGCGCTCAGACCCTCGTGAACCAAATCCCGGATACCGGCTTCGTCGTCGACGACGAGGATAGATCGCCCTTTCAGGCGGCCGCGAGCAGCGCCAGTCGGTTTTCTTGTTTCAATGGCTTCGCTCTTTACCGATGGCAACAGGACACGGAAGCGGGCCCCGCCGGCAGGCGACATTTGCGCTTCGACCGTTCCGCCATGCTCTTTGACGATCACCAAACAAATCGTCAAACCCAAGCCCGAGCCACCGCTTGTGCGGTGAGTAGTAAAGAAGGGATCGAATATCTTCGAACGAACGTCGGACGGGATCCCAGGCCCATCGTCATCTACGAGAATCTCCTGTTGGCCACCCGAGAACTTGATATGAATGGACACGTGGCCATGATCGCGCACCGAAGCGATCGCTTCTTGCGCGTTTGCCAACAGGTTGACGAAAACCTGGGTCATGTGCTGTGGGTCTGCTTCAATGGGCGGCAAGTCTGGCGCGGCATGCGCTTCGACAGTTATGTGCCGGGCTTCCGATTCCGCCTTCTGCAATTCAATCGCGCGATCTATCAATTCAGTCACGTAGACTTGCCTACTATTATGCTGCGATGGGCGGGAGAACATGAGCAATCCCTGCACCAGCTCCGCCGCTTTGCGTGCTTGTTTGTGAATCAATCGAAGCTGCCGATGTGACGCATCATCTGTCGTCCGTTCTTGCAGCAGATCGCTCACACCAAGTATCGCAGTTAATGGATTATTCAGTTCATGCGCCACACCGGAAACCATTTGTCCAATTGCTGCGAGCTTTTCCGACTGCAGCAACTGCTGTTCCAGGCGTTTTGATTCGGTGACGTCTCTCGCAGAGGCAACAATTCCTATGATCTTCCCCTCGCCATCGGTCAGCGGACTTGCGTTCGCTCGCACGATTCTCCAGCCGCCGTTCTTGTGTGCCGTCCGATATTCCACGGCGCCGAAGCTAATTTCGCCGTTTGTGAGACTACGAAAGAAAGCAAGCACAGACTCGCGATCGTCCGGATGCGGGCGCTCATGGAGGCTGGCCCCGAGATATTCGTCTGGCGAATAGCCTAGAAATTCCTGCACACGGGGGCTTACAAAGGTATACCGGCCTTCCCTGTCGAGAACCACGATGATATCTGGGAAACATGTCACCAGGCGGCGGACAAATTCCTGCTCTTCGCGAAGCCGGCGCTCCATCTGACCCCGTTCGGTTATGTCCACCAGCGAGCCTTGAAAGCGAACGAACTCGCCGCTGGGATTGCGTATGGCCACGCTGGAATTTAGCGTACGGATGAGCGAACCATCCTTCCGCCGCAAGCTTAATTCGCGGTCACGAACGGAGCCCGATTTCCGCAGTGCTTCCAACAGCGCGGCGTGTTCCGCAGCGTTGTCAAAGAGCCGCTCGATGGGCTGTTTGAGCAGCTCTTCCTTGTCTTGATAGCCCAACATGTGCACGGCGGCGGGGTTGACGTCAAGTAACTCTCCGTCGGGCGTCGCAAAGTAAACTCCCTCATGCAAGGTCTCAAAAAGGTCGGTAAAACGCGATTCAGCCTCTCGTTGGGTAGAAATGTCCCGCGCCAAGCCGGTGACGCCGGTCACTCGGCCGTCTTTCACTACGGCGTACAGAGTGCAATCGTAGAAGCACACTTCCTGTTTGGACTTCCAGCGCACCGGCACTACGCCTGTCCAGCAGCGCTTTTCGAGAAAGTGGGGCAATGCACGCGCAAGCTCTTCGCGCCTCGGCTCGGCCATCAACTCCTCGACAGCATGGCCAACGATTGCCGCGAACGGCAAGCCTAGGACATCAGCGAATTGACGGTTGACCACCTGGAACTTGCCATCGAGCGAAATATTAAAAGCGATGCGGTCAAAGCTGTCTATCAATTCGCGGAAACCTTGCTGCGAGCGAGCGATAATTTCGAACAATTCTTCACGGAGAGAACCAGCGGAGCCGGTACGATCGCTAGACTCCGACCGCAGAGTGGTGTTGCCGCTGTTTTTCCTTATTTTTGCCATGCGATTCGAAACTTGGCCGGCAACCTCTGCCGACAACCTGTCTCATGTAGTCGGACTATTGTAGCGGCTGAGCGATTTCTCTCACAAACCGTAAAGAAAACCCGGTTTCCAGAGATTCAACCAGTTAAATGTCGCGGGCAAAGAAAGCAGGAATGAAAGAAAAAAGCGGCGCGTTTGCCTCACGCGCCGCTGCCCCATCATGACTGAATTGAGACTCAGCCTTCCGCGACGGTGTCGCTGTCCTTTCGCAGAAAGTCCAAGGCCGCCGCTTCCTCCGGAGTGAGCTGAGGTTCTTCCGCCTCCGGCTCTTCTTTCGGCAGTTCGGTGAGCAGCTGAACCCCGCGGTACCGGTCTAAGCCCGTGCCCGCCGGAATCAACCGGCCCATGATCACGTTTTCCTTCAGGCCGCGCAAGTAATCCACCTTGCCGGAAATGGCCGCTTCCGTGAGAACGCGTGTCGTTTCCTGGAAGCTCGCCGCTGAAATAAAGGAGTCGGTCGAGAGCGACGCCTTCGTGATTCCCAGCAAGAGAGGCCGTCCGGTTGCCGGTCGCTTCCCGTCGCGAATCACGTGATCGTTCTCTTCGCGGAAACGGAACTTGTCCACCTGCTCTTCCAGGAGGAATGGCGTGTCGCCCACATCTTCCACCTTCACCCAGCGCATCATCTGCCGGACGATGGTTTCAATGTGCTTGTCGTTGATGTTCACGCCCTGCAGCCGGTAAACCTCTTGGACCGAGTTGACCAGGTAAGCCTGCGTGAATTTTTCCCCCAGAACCGCAAGCAAGTCATGCGGATTGAGCGGGCCGTCAATCAGAGGCTCACCGGCTCGGACGTGCTCGCCTTCCTGCACGTTGATGTGCACGCCGCGCGGAATCGAGTACTCCTTAATGGTCTTACTGTCCTCGCTTTCCACGTAAATGCGGCGCATGCCCTTGACGATCTCGCCATATTTGACCACGCCGTCGATCTCGCTGATGACCGCGGGATCTTTCGGCTTGCGCGTCTCAAACAATTCCACAACGCGGGGGAGACCACCGGTGATGTCTTTCGTCTTCGTAGTCTCGCGCGGAATCTTCGCCAGTACATCGCCCGGATGCACTTCGTCGCCATCGGCGACCATCAAGTGTGCTCGAGATGGCATAAGGTATTTCTTGCGAATGCTCCGGGTGGAACGCGAATCCTGGATCAGAATTGCTGGTTGATGTTTCTCATCTCCCGGTGGCAACGTAACCACGAGTTGCGAAAGTCCTGTAACTTCATCGACCTGTTCCTCGATGGTGACTCCCGACTGCAGATCCTTGAATTGGACCGTACCGCCCGCTTCAGTCAGAATCGAGAACGTATACGGGTCCCATTCAGCCATGGTCTGGCCGATGGTAACGGGCTGGCCATCTTCCACCTTGAGCCGTGCGCCGTAAACAACGTGGTAGCGCTCCTTTTCGCGGCCTTTTTCGTCAACCACTGCAATAAGGCCAGAGCGGTTCATGGCGATGAACGTCTTGCCTCGGCCTTCGACGACCTTCAGATCAATGAACTTCACGAAGCCGTTGTTCTTCGCGTCTACCTTGGATTGCTCGGTAACGCGCGTTGCCGTTCCGCCGATATGGAATGTCCGCATCGTCAGCTGCGTGCCAGGCTCACCGATTGATTGCGCTGCGATGACGCCAACCGCCTCGCCCATCTCGACGAATCGGCCTGTCGCCAAATTACGGCCGTAGCAGCGCGCGCAAACTCCGCGGCGGGACTCGCACGTCAGCACGGAGCGGATTTTCACTCGCTCAATGCCGGCAGCTTGAATCGCGTTTGCCAGATCTTCGGTGACTTCCTGGTTGATCTCGACAATCACATTGCCTTCGTAATCCTTGATCTTTTCGAGCGAAACGCGACCGATCACGCGGTCGCGCAACGGTTCAACCTCGACGCCAGCTTCAAGAATTGGCTCGACGTAAATGCCGTCCGCTGTGCCGCAATCGAATTCGTTGATGATGACGTCCTGCGCCACGTCAACCAGCCGCCGCGTCAGGTAGCCGGAGTCCGCCGTCTTGAGAGCTGTATCAGCCAAGCCCTTGCGCGCGCCGTGCGTGGAAATGAAGTACTGCAACACATCCAATCCTTCGCGGAAGTTCGATGTGATCGGTGTCTCGATAACCTCTCCCGAAGGCTTGGCCATCAACCCGCGCATCCCGGAGAGCTGGCGAATTTGTTGTTTCGATCCTCGCGCTCCGGAATCGGCCATGACGTAAATCGGGTTCATGGTGCCTTCTTTATCCTGATTCTCGAGCGCCTTGAACATCTCGTCCGCCACCTTTTCGGTAACGTCGCTCCAAATCGCGATCACCTTGTTATAACGCTCGCCGTTGGTGATCGCGCCATCGAGGTACTGCTGTTGCACCTTCACCACTTCCCGCTCTGCCGTATCGACCAGCTTCGCCTTGTCTCCTGGAATCAACATGTCGCTGATGCCGATTGAAATTCCAGCCTTAGTTGCGTACAGGAAGCCCAGTTCCTTTAACTGGTCGAGCATCTTCACTGTACGTTCGAGGCCGAAACGCAAATAGCAGTATTGCACCAGCTGTTGAGTGCCCTTCTTCTTGAGCAAGCCGTTGACGTAGGGCATTTCCTCCGGCAAGTGATCATTGAAGATCACGCGGCCCACCGTGGTCTGCAGGAATTGGTTTTTGAGCGTCACGGATTCCGTATGCGTAACATCCTGATCGTCGTACGCTGTGGTCATATCGACCACTTCGCCGGTAAACCGCAGACGTATCGGCGTCAGAATCTCCACCTCGCCCGTTTCAAGCGCCATCAGAACTTCTTCAATGGTGCCGAACGCGCGGCCCTCACCCTTCGCTCCCGGTTTGGACTTCGTCAGGTAGTAAATTCCGAGAACCATATCCTGCGTCGGCACGGCCAAAGGCCCGCCATTCGCCGGCGAAAGAATATTGTGCGAACTGAGCATCAACACCGACGCTTCGACCTGCGCTTCAGGAGACAACGGAATGTGCACCGCCATCTGGTCGCCGTCAAAGTCCGCATTGAACGCCGTGCAAACCAGCGGATGAATCCGAATCGCCTTGCCTTCTACCAGCACCGGCTCAAATGCTTGAATGCCCAAACGGTGCAGCGTAGGCGCGCGATTCAAAAGCACTGGGTGTTCCCGGATGACCTCTTCTAGGATGTCCCACACAATTGACTCTTGCTGTTCAACCAATTCCTTCGCCTGCTTGATGGTCGTGCAATGCCCTGCCGCTTCCAGCCGGTGATAGATGAACGGCTTGAATAGTTCGAGAGCCATCTTCTTCGGCAAGCCGCACTGATGCAGCTTGAGTTCTGGCCCGACCACGATGACCGAACGGCCAGAGTAGTCGACTCGCTTGCCCAGCAGGTTCTGGCGGAAACGTCCTTGCTTGCCCTTGAGAGTGTCAGAAAGGGACTTGAGCGGACGGTTGTTCGTTCCTCGCAAAACGCGGCCGCGGCGCCCATTGTCAAAGAGCGCGTCCACCGCCTCCTGCAGCATGCGCTTCTCGTTGCGGACGATGACGTCAGGAGCATGAAGCTCCATAAGTTTCTTCAGCCGGTTATTGCGGTTGATCACGCGCCGATAGAGATCGTTCAAATCCGAAGTCGCAAATCGCCCGCCGTCCAGAGGCACAAGGGGCCGCAACTCCGGAGGCAGCACGGGGATCACATCCAGAATCATCCACTCCGGACGATTGCCGCTCTTGCGGAATGACTCGACAACCTTCAGCCGCTTCGCATACTTGATTCGCTTCTGCAGGCTCGGATCGACCTTCATCTTCTCGCGCAGTTCTTCCGAAAGCTTCTCGATGTCGACGCGGCGCAGTAACTCCTTGATCGCCTCGGCGCCCATTCCTGCGCGATACTTTCCTGCGAACTCCTTCTGCAACTCCCGGTACTTGTCGTCGAGCAGCAGATCCTTTTCCTTGATTCCCGGCGTCTCTCCGGCGTCAGTGACGACAAACGCTTCGAAGTAAAGCACGCGCTCGAGATCCCGCATGGAAATATCGAGCAAGTAGCCGATGCGGCTAGGCAATCCCTTGAAAAACCACACGTGTGAACACGGAGACGCGAGTTCAATATGCCCCAGCCGCTCGCGGCGCACTTTGCTCAGCGTGACTTCCACACCGCACTTGTCGCAGATCACTCCGCGGTGCTTCATTCGCTTGTATTTTCCGCACAAACACTCCCAGTCCGTCACCGGACCGAAAATCTTCGCGCAGAACAATCCATCGCGTTCCGGTTTGAACGTGCGGTAATTGATGGTCTCGGGCTTGGTTACTTCGCCGTGAGACCATGAACGGATTTTCTCTGGACTTGCCAAGCTGATGCGAATCGAATCGAAATCAGCGATCTGGCTTGCGCGATCATACGGGCTTGATCGATACAAGGGCTAACCTCCCGTCCCGGCAAAGCGGGACAATAAATTCGTCATGCCGCCGCAATAAACGGCGATTAATCGGCTGCAGCTTGCTCCACTTGCGGCTTCTGCCGCTTCATCAATTCCACATCCAGGCAGAGCGACTGCAATTCGCGAACGAGCACGTTAAACGACTCCGGCACACCGGGCTCAATTCCCGGCTCGCCTTTGACGATGGCCTCGTAAATCTTTGCGCGGCCGTAAACATCATCGGACTTCGCAGTGAGCAGCTCTTGGAGAATGTGCGCCGCGCCATATGCCTCGAGCGCCCACACTTCCATTTCTCCAAAACGCTGGCCGCCGAACTG
>DATFQU010000228.1:0-3456 GCA_035264005.1 Candidatus Acidiferrales bacterium | reverse complement strand
CCGCGTTCCCTTCGAAGAGATTCAGCGGGAGATCGTACGTTACGCGCCGGAACCATGCCGCGTACTGCTGTATCGCCGGATGATGCTGCGCATCGCAGAAACAATCGCGCGGCGCAATGGTGCGCTTGCTCTCGTCACGGGTGATAGTCTCGGCCAAGTTGCGTCCCAGACTCTGCGCAACATGGTTTCTGTCGAAGCCGTTGCGAAAATGCCCGTGTTTCGCCCTCTAGTTGGAACGGACAAAATGGAAATCATCGAAACCGCGAGGAAAATCGGCACGCATGATACCTCCGCTGAACCATTTCATGATTGCTGCCCAGTTTTCCTTCCGCGAAGCCCCGCGTTGTATGCAAGGCCGGCCGAGCTCGAAGCCGCGGAGTCGGGTCTCGACGTCGCCCGTCTTGTGCGGCAAGGAGTTGAGAGCGCAACATTGGAGACATACCGCTACGTTGCAGGGCGCGTGGAGGCGACCGAATCGCCCGCGAAGTCCAAGCGAAATACCGCGATTGCCTAGATTCGGCCTAATTTGGCCGCGTTTCCTAACTGCGATAACTGGCGTTGATGCGCACGTAGTCCGCGGTGAAATCGCACGTCCAAGCGCGTGCTGAACCCTTGCCGCCATGTAGGTTAACAACGATGGGAACATGCTTGCTGAGGAGTTTGCCATGGGCGGCTTTCTCGCTAAAGCTGTGCGCGCAGCCGCCACGGCACATCGTTATGCCAGCCATGCTAATTTCGACGCGCTCCGGGTCAAATCGAACACCCGCGCGTCCGGCGGCAGCAAGTATGCGGCCCCAGTTTGGGTCGCCGCCGGCTAAGGCCGTTTTCACCAGAGGCGAGTTCGCGATCGTGCTTGCAATTCGAGCCGCCGCTTGATGAGAAGCTGCACCGCGCACTTCGATTTCGATGACCCGCTGTGCGCCTTCGCCATCCGCCACGATCTGCAAGGCGAGTGAACGGCAAACGGACTCAAGCGCGGCAACAAATTTGTCGAAATGGGCACCACCCGCACGCAGATTTTCGGCACCCGATGCGCCATTTGCCAGTAGCGCGAGCGTGTCGTTCGTCGAAGTATCCCCATCAACGGTGATTGCGTTAAAGGTTTTCGAAACTGCTTGGCGCAGAGCTCGACGAAGTACAGTCGGCGAAGCCGCAGCGTCTGTGACGATGAATGACAGCATGGTGGCCATCTGCGGATGAATCATTCCCGCGCCTTTAGCGCAGCCCAGTAGTCGCACGCGGCGCCCTCCAATAATGCAATGTGCCGCCGTCCATTTTGGACGCGTGTCGGTCGTCATGATGGCGCGCGTGAATTGTTCAAATGAACCAGGCGCCGAATTGCCGTTAACCTGCAATGTCGGGATCGCGCGCAGAATTCGCTCAGTCCTCATCGGCAGACCGATTACTCCGGTCGAGCAAACAAGAATCTGCTCGGCTCGGCAGCCTATCGCCCGCGCTGTAGCCGCGGCGGTTCGCTTCGATGCCGCAAGGCCGGCGTCACCGGTTGCGCAGTTCGCGTTCCCGGAATTGACGATGACAGCTCTCATTTTTGATTCCGAGCGCTTCAGATGTGCTCGCGAGACGAGTATGGGTGCTGCCTTGACAAGATTCGTCGTGAATACGCATGCGGCTGCGGCGGGAACTTCGCTGACGAGCAGGCCCAGATCGAGACCTGACTTCTTCAGTCCGCAGGCAGTCGCCGCGAAGCGGAAGCCTTTTGGCCGAGCCGAAGCGGGAACGTGCGGGTTCATTAGGCGAGCGACTGGCTTGCGATGCCGTCCAGTATTGGCAGTGTAACCCGTTCAGGAATCACCGTCGCAATCACCGCTGTGAGGCGACAGCTCCTTGCCTTTGGGCAAGTGCAGCAGTCGCGTTCGACTTTCTCTGGAATGTCGCGCCGCGAAGAAGCCGAAAAGCCTTGCCGCAGAAAGAATGCCGGAGCATGTGTTACGGCAAACACACGCGCGATTCTCTTTCGCCGCGCTTCGGCCAAAACGAATTCAACAAGTCTTCCGCCTAAACCTTGGCCACGAATTTCTTGGCTCACCGCCAGCGAGCGGATTTCAGCAAGGTCAGATCCGTAGTTCTCGAGAGATACGCAGGCGACGAGCTGACGCTTTTCCTCAAGGATGAAAAAATTGGATATCTGCTCGCGGACATTTTCCTCCGTACGTGGCAAAAGAATCCCTTGAGCGGCGTAACTCGCAATCAGTGCATGAATCGCCGCGACATCACTCAGACGTGCTTTCCGTGCCCTCACGCTTTCTTCTCCGCGAACGCGAGACGTTCTTTTGCGTCATCCAACGCTTTGCGTACAGCGCTCGGTGCCGTCCCGCCCCGTGAATTGCGCCGATTTAAGGACGCCTCGACTGTCAGTGCGTTCGACAGGTCCGCTGCAAATGCAGCTGAGTATGTGCGCAGCTTTTGCAGTGGCCATTCCGCAAAAGTTTGGCCCTGCTGCTCACTGTCGTGAATAAGCTTGCCGATAATTTCGTGGGCCTCGCGGAAGGGAACGCCTTTGGCTACGAGATAGTCGGCCGCCTCGGTGGCAACCAACCCCTTCTCTTGAGCGCACTGACGCAGCTTCTCCTCATTCCATTTCGTTCCGGCTATCGCAGCTGCCGCGATTTTCGTCATCGCGAACGTTTGATCGTGTGCATCGAAAAGCGGTTCCTTGTCCTCCTGTAAGTCCCGTTGATAGCTGGAGGGCAAGCCCTTCACTGTCACGAAGAGAGCCATCAGTGCACCGGTCACGCGCCCGCATTTTCCGCGGATCAACTCCCATGCGTCGGGGTTTTTCTTTTGTGGCATCAAGCTGCTGCCCGTCGAATATTCCTCGGGCAAAATCACAAACCCGAAGCATGGCGAGGCAAAGAGAATCATGTCTTCAGCTAAACGTGAGAGGTGGCTGGCGAGCACGGTGAGCGCAAAAAGATAATCGAGGGCAAAATCACGCCGGCTCACCGAGTCGATGCTGTTCCGCGTCACCCGCGCAAATCCCAAGTCCTTCGCAAGCATTTCCCGATCAATTGGAAATGCGGATCCTGCCAAAGCCCCGGCGCCGAGCGGACACGCATCGGAGGTGTTCCTGGCGAAATCGAGGCGATCCAGATCGTGAAAGAGAGCTTCCGCATGGGCTAGAAGGAGATGCGAAAGCAAGATGGGTTGCGCGGGCTGCATGTGCGTCATGCCAGGCATCGGGCAGCCAAAGTAATGCTCAGCTTGTTCGAGGAACGCTGCACTCAGGTTGCACACCGCTCTCCGAATATCTATTGCTGCTTGCTTGATGAACATCCGAAATTCAGTGACAACCATTTCGTTCCGACTTCGGCCCGTGTGCAGTTTCCGTCCGAGTAGGCCTAGCATTTCCGTCAGCGTGGATTCAACGAAATGGTGCACATCTTCTGCAGAAGATCCATCTAGCCATTTCGGTTCAGCCGCCGTGCGTTTCTCGAT
>DATFQU010000227.1:0-12241 GCA_035264005.1 Candidatus Acidiferrales bacterium | reverse complement strand
GCCGGAAACGTTGATGCAGGCGATGAGCAGCACACAAAAAACGGCGCCAAATGCGAGGAGCAACCAGCTTCGGACACTTTTTGTTTGCTGTTCGACTATAGGTGTGCAGGAAAAACGCCAGCCAGTTTTTTCGGGATAGTCGTCCGGATAGGCAGCGGCAAACGCGGGGCTGATTCCGGCAAGCACGGCCTCGGCGCGTTCCGGCGTAAGCCCCTGCCCGACACGCGCAATCATTTGCAGCCATTTATCTCCGCGCTCGTTTTCGGAGACTCGCGACGGCGGCAGGGCCAAGGGAACCCACATTTGGGTGGCCGGATAGGGGAAGTTGAAGTCCGCAGGCATGACCCCGATAATTTGATAGGGATTGCCATCGAGAGAGATTGAGTGGCCGATCACATTGTTCTGTGCACCGAAGGCGCTGCGCCATAGCGCGTCACTGAGGATTACGACTTTCGCTGCACCAGCACGGTCTTCTTCGGGCGTGAAGGTGCGTCCAAGCCGCGGTTGAATGCCCAGCATAGGGAAAAGAGTGGCAGAGGTATTGACAGCGTCAACGTGCTGAGCCGTGCCCGTGCCGGTCATGGTGAAATCGTTGAAATAATACGCCGCTGTCTCGCTGAAAACGTCGTGATGCGTGGTCAGGTCCACATAATCGGGCCCAGAGGCTGCGGTCGTCGCTAACTGCGAGCCGGGGAATTCGTTGTGGACGTAGACGAGCTGGGTAGAGTCGCGGTAGGGAAGAGGCTTGAGGAGCGCGTCATACAAAACGGCGAAAACGGCGGTGGCGAAACCGATGCCGATGGCCAGGACGGCGACGCAGATAATCGCGAGCGAAAGATTCTTGCGAAACTGGCGGAGGCCGTGATGGATATCGGACAAGAATTCCGCGAGGACTTTGCGCATGCACGCCTCCGGGCGTTCAGATGGTCAGTGCCTGAAATTATAGACGCATAGAGCGAGAATAAGTTGTGTTTCAGCACTGGCAGTTTTCTCTCAGGCAGGTAGCGGGGCGCCTTGAATGGCCCAATCGAGAGAATAGAGCGACGTGCTGGTTGCGACCAAAGCGCGTTTTGAAGGCTCGATTGCCAGTCCTACGACATTGTTTCCACTGAGCGCCAACTCGGCCTGGCCGTCGGAGGCAATCCGCACAATGCCGCGTTTGCCTGCGAGCGAAGCTGCGACATACAAATTTCCGGCTTGGTCGAAGGCCATTCCTTGCGGACGTCCGAGACCCTTGTAAAAAACGTCCACTTCGCCGGCGGGCGTAATTCGATAAACGCGGTCGAAACTGGAGGTGGTCGGCCCGGTCACGTACAAATCACCGCTGGGATGAAACGCCAGGTGATAGGCGGCCATTGAAGGTTCAAGCGTGGCGAAGACGAAAATCTGACGGTCAGAGCCGATCTTGAAAATCGTTCCGCTGCGGTCTCCGACGTAGAGATTTCCGGCGCGATCGAAGGCCAGGCCGGTTGCGATTCCCATGCCCTCGACCCATTGTTCGCTGTTCCCATTCGCGAGGATGCGATGCACAGTTCCATCGCTGCGGCACGAAACGTAGAGTGCGCCATCGCGGCCAACTGCGAGGCCTGTAGGATTCATGAGTTGCGTGACGTAAGGCTTCACGGTGAGGCTGGGCGTTACTTTGTAGAGCGAGACGGGCACTTTTTGCCCGCGCTGGCCACTGAAGGTGACGTAGACGTTTCCTTCGCGGTCGACGGCGGGATTCGCTACAGGATTGAGATTGTCGGCGATGAGCGCGCCCAATGCGACGGGGAAGGGTTGGCTTGCAGTTTGTCCGGCATTGACACGAAGTGTGCCACTGTCGGCACCGTCCGGTACACGCGCGATCAAGAGATTCGCAGAGGCCAAGAGCACGCTGGCGGGAGCGCTGCCGAAGCGTACTTCGGGCCGAGCGTGATTTCCGCCGGTGAATCCGGCGCCGTGAATGGCAACTTCGCCACCGGGAATTGCCGCGGATGGCTGGACGCGTTCAATTGTCGGGATTCCGTTTGTTTTCACTGAAACGTCCCTAGGGACTCACAGTCCAATTGCACGTGCGATCCAAAGCCCAATTGCTGCGTAGACTCCCGCCATCCAATCATCGGCCATGATTCCCCATCCGCTGGGCAAGGATTCCGCTTGCCGCGCTGGGAAAGGTTTCCAAGTATCGAAACCTCGAAAAAGTATAAAACCCAAAAGCAAATATTTCCAGTTAAGGGGCGCGAGCGCGAGGAGATATGTGAGGAATTGGCCGGAGACCTCATCGATGACGACAATTTGGGGATCTTTTCGGCTGACGAATCTTGCGACGCGAGACGACGCGATCACTCCGATTGCCGCGATGAGAATGGCCAGCACACCGCCGACGAAAATCAGCGGCGAATGGACATAATACGTCGGCCAAGACAGGCCGAACACATCGCCGGTGCGCAACTTCGTCAGCGGATAGCTGAAAATGGCGTACACCAAAATCCCAGCCAGGGAGCCCCAAGTTCCAGGGGCGGCGGGAAGGTAGCCGGCGCCGGCGGCGGTTGCGAGAAAGAAGGAAAGGCGCGGCTTTCGAGCGGGGGTGGCAGCGGCTGAGTCACTTTGAGTGTTCATGATTCGTCTTCGCTGCTCGGAGAAGCTGATCGCGGACTTTCGGGTTCTGACTCGTCAATCGCAGGCTCGGACACTTTGTATTTCTCGCTGGCCCAATTGCCGAGATCTGTGACGCGGCAACGTTCGCCGCAAAATGGGAAATCTTTGTCTTTTTCGGAATCGGTCGGCTTCTTGCAGATGGGGCAGCGCGCTTCCATGACTGTGCACTCCGCGGAGTTCACGCGAGTATTGGGAATGGCTGCGCAAGCGCAGCGGCACGCGCGTTGACCGCGCCTTCGGATATGATTTCCGTCGCGCGGCCAATAAGATCGTAGTCGTGGGCTTCGGTGATTTCGATTCGGGCGGTGGTTCCGGGTGGAGGCAGATGGGAGGCTTCGTTCACGCCGCAAATCTCCGTGACGTAGACCTTGCCGTCGATTTCGGGCGCCATTCCTTCGAGGCGGGCTTGCCAGACAAGTTCGGTGTCTGCTGAGGGGCCTTCGAGCATTGCGGTGAAGGTGTTGCCGATTTTGGCGCGCAACTTCTGGCGTGAGATCTTGCGCTGAATGGCCATCATCTCGTCGCGGCGGCGCGACATCGTGTCGGCGTCAACTTTGCCGGAGCACGCGAAACTCTTGGCAGTCTCTTCGTCGGAATAGGGGAATACGCCCATCCAGTCGAACTTTGCTTCGCGCACGAAATCGCAAAGCACACGAAAGTCTTCTTCGGTCTCGCCGGGGAATCCCACGATGAACGAAGTGCGCAACGACGCGCCGGGAATTGTTTTGCGAATGCGTTCGAGCATTTTCAGAAATGCGTCCGCGTGTGAACCGCGCTTCATTCGCGCGAGGACGCTGCGGCTGGCGTGCTGGAGCGGGATGTCGAGATATTTCACGAGCCGGTCGTGGCGCGCGATGGTGTCGAGCAGTTTCTGTGTGATGCGATTCGGATAACAATAGAGAAAGCGAACCCATGGCAGATCGTCGATCTTGGCGAGCTCTTCGAGCAACAGGGACAATCCGTCGCGGATGCCGAGGTCTTCGCCGTAGAAGGTCGTGTCCTGGCCAATCAGGTTGATTTCGCGGACGCCGGATGCCGCGAGATTCCGGGCTTCTCGGATGACGGACTCGAAGCGGCGGCTGCGGAAGCGTCCGCGCAACTGGGGAATGATGCAGAAGGCGCAGGGATGATCGCAGCCCTCGTTGATTTTGACGTAGGCGGTGTGGCGCGGAGTAGAGAGAACGCGCGGAGTCAGGTCGTGGTAGAGGAATTCGGGCAGGCTGCCGTCCTTCGGGCCGATTTCTCCTTCGCACGCCTGCAAAATCGTTTCGACTTCTCCAGTGCCGATGACGGCATCGACTTCGGGAATCTGCTGTCGAATTTCGTTGCGGTATCGCTCGACGAGACAGCCAGCGACAATCAATTTTTGCGCGCGGCCGGACTTCTTGTATTCGGCCATTTCGAGGATCGAATCGACAGATTCTTTTCGCGCGGGTTCGATAAAGCTGCAGGTGTTGACCACAAGCACGTCGGCATCGTCGGCGTGCGGCGTGATCTCGTGGCCCGAGCGCGCGAGAATGCCCATCATGACCTCGCTATCGACGAGGTTCTTGGGGCAGCCAAGGCTGACGAATCCGATTTTCATGGTCGACCGAGAATAGGAAGTTTAGCACACGGTGAAGCCAAGCCCGCGCGGGTGATCGACTTCCACAAATTATTGTTGTTGGGAGAGAAGATCGCGAGGCCGGTCGAAAAGGAATTCGCACTTTCTGACCTTTGCCGAACAAGCTACGGTGCCGCGCAGAATGATTCTGGCACGCGAGCCCGGCGGAAGCAGCGGAGGAAGCGAAATGCCGCGAATTCGCGCCGTCAGCGTGCCAAGCTTGTCGTCACCGAGCATGAAGCGAGCGTCACGCGCGACGGTTCCGGCGGGGGTGCGTTCCAGCAAAAGGAGAAACTCGGCTTTTCCGGTTAGCGTCGTGGCGCCGAGCGAGATGGCGCGTTCGCGAACCAGTTCCGAGCTTCCGTGCTTCACGCGCGCATCGATGGTGGCGTCTGTGGCGGAAGGCCCGAGGAGTTTCTTCAAACGGTCGCGCGTGGCAGGCTGAGCGGTGCCGGCAGCGAGGGCTTCCTCGTACATACGGACGGCCGAATCTTTCTCGCCGCGCGCCGCATGAAGTTGCGCCAGATGATCTCCAGTGTCGCTCATCTGATTAAGCCGCCAAGCGGCTTCGAGCAATGGCCCGGCTTCGGCGGTTTTGCCTAGCTGAAAATAGACCCAGCCGAGAGTGTCCCAAAATGCAGGGAGAGCGTTCAGGGCGACGAGATCACTGGAGGTGATGTGATTGAAGTCGATGTGGCTAAGACTGGTTTCGGTCGGACCCACTGCTGCGTCAGCATACTCTTTGGCGCGATTGAGAGACGTTTTGCGCTCGACGAGGGCATACGCAATGTCATTGGCAACGAGCGGCGATGGGGAAAGCGTGGACGCTTTCTCGAAATCCGCCAAGGCCGCGTCTGTTTTTCCCAAGCCCAAGTCAGCCTGGCCCAAGCGAACCTGAACGCCGGTGCTTTGAGGGTTCAGGACGGCAGCTTTTTCAAGCTCAGCGTGGGCTTTGTCAAACTCGCTTTGGTCAATGTACAAAGCGCCCAGGTAGGTGTATGCGTCGGCATCCAAGGGCTTGATCTGCAGTTGTTTTCGGAAGGCAGTTTCGGCCTGATCGTATTTTTTTTCGTCGTATAACGCTACACCAAGGCGGGTGTTAGCCGATTCGTCCTTAGGATTGGCCTCGAGTTGTTTGTGGAACGAAGCGATCGCGTCATCATATTTCCCGAGTTCCACCTGCGCCGTGCCCATGTTGAGCCACAGATTGGTTTGTCGCGGATTTCTCTCTGCAACTTCCGTGAAAAGTTGAAGGGCGTTTGAGAAGTGCTGGTCGCGCATTTCGGAGTCGGCGGCCTGCATCAGCTCGGGGACGGAAGCCTCGGATGGGACGCCGGGGATAATGTTGTCGACGATTAGCCCCTGGCCCTCGTCTGCTTGAACGGCCAACGCGAAGGATTGGTAGTCGCCTCGCGCTGAAGGCGGGAGTTCTCTGGAAGTGAAGCTCAAGGAGCGCTGCGCGGTGATGGAGTGCTCCTGCGCGCTGTACGTGGATTGATAGTCAGCATAGCCGCGTTTCACCGCCGTGCCGGCGCCTACGTGCGGGGAATCGTTTAAAGGAAGGTTCAGCGTCAATTTTGCAGTCACGGTTAAGGGACTACCGATCTCGATCGCTTTGGCGGAGTCGGAAGGCGGATCCGGCAGGCCGAACGAAGGCAACAGGAGCGGCACTGACACCTGTGGCCGCGACCAGTCGAGAAAATCCGGCGAAGTCAGGACAAAAGTGAGTGTGAAAGGGTCGCGAGTGCCTGCTGGATTGGTCGGCTTGGCGTCGGTGACGGTTCCATGCAGGCCGTCGAGCGTGGCAACTGTTTCGGCCACGGAATTCCACTGCGATTGCGGCGTGCGTTCAAAGGCTGTGCGCAGAGCAAACTCATTGTCGCCGCGCAGCGTGTACTGGACGCGAGCGGTCAGTTTCCCCAAGGAATTGACTCTTCCGGTGATTTGCACATCCTGCGTGGAAAGAAACGGTGGATCGAGCGGAGTTTCGACGAAATGTGGCGCGGTGCTCATCGACACAAGTAAGGCGTTTTTGCCGCGAGAGCTGGGCAGGAGCATGCGGAATGGAAGCGTGTCCTCGGAGGGATCCATCCAGTAGATTTCTTTGTCCACGCTTACGAGGACGACTTCACGCTCGATGCCGCCGGGCCAGGGCAGATCGGGATCGAACTTGTCTCCCTTGGGAAGCAGGGCTATGTCCGCGTGAAAACCTGCCCTATTGAGCATCGCCGTGAGCACCGCGCACTTGTCCGATTGATCGCCGTAACCGGCACTGAGTACCTTCGCGGCATCGTGAATTTGAAACGCGGCCTGCTCAGGCGGAATGCGCACGATGTGAATCTGCGTGGCGGCGTAATCGTAGAGGGTTTCAATCTTGTCCGCGTCGGTTTTTCTATCCGCGAGTAAGTCGGTTGATTTTTTCGCGATGTCGTCGGACGAGGCGGTTGCGCTGCGTTCCATCGCGGCGAACCATTTCGCGAGCCCGTCCCAACTGGCAAATGTGGTCAAGACAACATCCGGGGGCTTACTGGACTCCTGATCGGCGCTGTCTTGCGTGGGCTGTGCGTTCAGCCGCTTCCAGGAATATATTTTTCGGTCGCCGGCGATGGAAATCTTCGGCGGAAACTGCTGCGACGTTTGAATGTGAATTGCCCGACCTGCTGGGACATTGATTTCGAGTTCCTCATCGACCGCGGGGCGCGCTGAGAGAAAATTGTGGGACAACCAGAATTCTCCGGGAGCGGGGGGCTTGACGATGCGCGTGACGGCTTCGTACGTCAGGGTGTCGCCGGGCGCCATCGGTGGCACGGTAACATGCGCTTCGCGAAGTTCAGAGAATCCCGACGCGTCTTTTGCGGCGGGCGCGGGGCCATCGGTGAGGGCGTCGGCCTCAGCTTCCACGACACTGCCATTGGGTTTAATGAGGCGGAGAAAGGTGAGATGGACTTCTTCATTGGATGAGTTGTAGTCGAAGGAAAGAGTTTTGAGTTCCGTGACACCTTCGTCCGTGGCAGCCTTTACTCGTACGTCGAGTGTGCGAGTACCTGTGCCGTCGTTCTCAAAGCGAGCTTTCAGAGAATACAGTTCAATTGTGAGCGGAGTGGTGCTGGCTTTGTTTGTTTCAGCTGATGCCACGACGGATTTTGCTTGCGTCGACGCCTGTGGAGCGGCTGTTTGCGCAGAAATAGCTGCCGAAGCCACGGTGGCGGCGCAGATGCAGAACGCGACGATTCGCAGAGCGGCCTTTGCGTGTTCTATGAAAACCATTGCGAGTGAAAGCAGTGTAGTGAGCTTGAATTGCTGCGTAAAGCTTGCGTGGAGCTAGTGTTTCCAGAAATCGCGCAATCGCCGATTTACGGAAACGGTATCGTCGAGGTTGGTACGAAATCTGCCGGGACAGATTCGCGACATAGCAGTAGGCGTCAGACGAGACGCAATTCGTTCGCTGGTTTCGGGAACGTATTCCTCGGAGCGTCTAATTTCCGACTGATGGTCCGAAGAGGCCGTAAGTGATTGAAAACACGTGGCAACGGGCAGTATTAGACCGCCTTAGATCGCAAAAGTTTCAGTTAAGGCGCGAACGGCCAACCCACAGCGGATGCGACGCTTTAGCGTTGGAGTAGGAACTGCGGCATCAGCAAGAAACTGTAAGATTTGGGAATTATACGCTTAACTCCCTATGTTTTTCCTTGCCGAACTGCAAGGCTTGCATTAAGTTCCTGATATGTTTCGTTGTCCCCATTGTGACCGCCCTATAAAAGATTCTGAAATCACCGCCTACTCTGGTCGCATTGGCGGAAAACAAACCGCCAAGCGCGGGCCGGAGTACTTCCGTAAGATCGCCGCTATGCGAAAGAACCGCAAAGGCGGCAGGCCAAAACAAGAAAACTAAATGGGAGGCTCAACCCAATCAAATTCGTTTTGATCTAATTCGGCAATATGAATATGACCGCCGTAGGTCTGCAATGAATCAGGTCTATCAATGCAGGCTTGAATGTAATTCCGAACAAACTTGAGCGCTTCGACTCTATCGGCGGGATGAACACTTTCAAATCCTTCAAAAGCTCTCTGACTGCCACTGAAAATATCCTTCAACGGATGCAAAGGTAGTTGACATTGCGAAATCATAACAGGCTTTAACATTTGATCTTCAACGAGAATCTTAATTTCAGCCTTAAAAGGGGTGCTGTGAAAATATCCAATCAAAAGCATTCTCGCTAGTTCCCCTTGTATATCTAACGGAAATGAATCTCCCCGTCTTACAAGCTTAGAATTCCACAATAGCGTATCTAGTCCAATCCTAATGAAATGAAGAAATGCGACACAATCTACAGGTGCGTACACGCTCGCAGCACTTAACAGCGGCTCCGTTTGCGCGATAAAATCAAATAAGCACTCGCCGTTACGCCCGAAAAACTGAGTGTTCCCGCACCAGCCATAAATTAGCCGTATGTTGCCTGCGTAAAAATGAAATAATTTCTGAGTTGAATTAGAAACTACTGTCTTCTTATTGGCGCTCATACGCAAACCGTCTGCGCCGACAACAAATCCTTCAGGAGTGTAGACAGAAACTATGACGGTCATGTCGTTTGTACTGTACTCCCAAGGAGTAGAAGTCGCCATTTCAGGATAAAAACTGGTGTGCTGAAAATAAAGCGGCTCTCCGTGCTCAGACTTTCTAGCTACTGCTGAGACTACTTCTGCGCTCATTATAATTTCCTCTTGACATAACAGCAAGGCTTGCTGTAGTATTTGACTCAGAGGTTAAGCCCAGATGAGCCGAAGCACGATAAGCACCTTCAAACTCTTTGAACTCTTCCCCGATGCTGAGACCGCTAGAAAACACCTTGAATCCCGCCTCTGGCCGAACGGCCCTATCTGCCCGAAGTGCAAATTGACAGGCAAAATCACCGTCCGTAAAGGCGGGTACTACCGTTGCAATCCCTGCTCTTTTGACTTCACTGTGCGAACAGGGACGATCTTCGGAAGGTCGCACATAGCCCTTCACAAGTGGATTTATGCGATGTACCTGCTTGCCACGGCTCGCAAAGGAATCTCTTCGATGCAGTTGGCGAAAGAGATTGGAATCCGGCAGGCTTCGGCATGGTTTATGCTGCAACGTCTGCGAGAAGCGTGCGCTGGTGATTCGTCCTTGCTCAAAGGCATTGTCGAAGTGGATGAAATCTACATAGGCGGCAGAGAGGAGTTTAAGCACATGCGGCAACGGCTCAACTTCAAGAGTTCCGGTACAGCGAACAAAACTCCTATCATCGGAATGCGAGAACGCAAGGGCCGTACTCGCGCGTTGCCGATTGAAGGAACTAACGCTTTCTCCCTCATTCAGGCTGTCCGTCAAAACGTCGAGCAAGGCGCGACGATTCAAACCGACGAGTATCAAGCTTATCGACGTCTCCGAACCGAATACAAGCACGAAGCCGTAAATCACAGACTTGGCATCTACTCCCGCAACGGCGTCACTACAAACGGAATCGAGAGTGTGTTCGCTGTACTTCGGCGCGGATTGCATGGCGTCTACCACAAGGCGAGCCAAAAGCACATTCACCGCTACGTCAACGAATTCGCGTGGCGATTGAACGAAGGAAACGTCAAACGACACTCGTTGGAACGGCTTGAGAGTTTCATTAAGGCTGTTGTCGGACGCAGACTGAGTTATCAAAGCTTAATTGCTCCTAATGGTAAAAATCCCGTCGCGCAAGAGTGCTAGACTCACCGTGGTATCGGCGTGTGTAACTACAATAAGACGCCGATACCACGATGGGGACTGCCCTCTATCGGTGACCGTCAAATACCTTGCTGACGGCGGAAACCCAGCAAAAAGGAGTGGGACAAATGGCAAAACGCCGCGTCTCACTTCGCCGAATTGACCTCATAATGAAAATCGTTCTGAACATCGGACTCGCACTCCGACTTCTGGAACAGATATTTCGAGGTCTATAGCGAGATAAAGGGGCGGTGACCGTAGCCGCCCTTTTATTGCCGTCGCCCCTTTCTGCTGAGAACTTTTTCATGCTCGTAAAACCTTTAGGGAGTTAAGCGTATAATTCCCTAAGATTTAGAGTTGACATATTCAAGTGTCTTCCCTATACTCGCTGGTTTGTTGGTGGTCTTGCAGGCGTAACTGTGCTTGATAGGGGTTTCCCCCTGACTCCGGAACAGAGAACGAAGGAACGGGGTTTTGGGGAACGGCCGAAATGGGGCGCCTGCCCCGCAAAGCCGTTTGAAGCTCTCCGCAAGTGAAGTGGATGTGTTCCTGATTTTTTGAGCACGCCCGCGCGGAGTACCTTGCCGGTTCCTTCGGGGTCATAAGGCCCGTTCTGTTCTGCCACCTTGCGCGTTTGCGCGGCTTAACAGGCTTCGCAAAACATATTGTAAGTGGATTTTCTTTGGAGGATACGAGTGCCGACGTTTGCACAACTGGTTCGACACGGGCGCGAAGCGCTGCGGACAAAGACGAAGTCTCCCGCGCTCGAAGGGTGTCCGGAGAAGCGGGGAGTTTGCGTGCGCGTGTATACCCAGACGCCAAAGAAGCCGAACTCAGCGCTGCGCAAAGTCGCCCGGGCGCGGTTGACGAACGCGGCGGAAGTTACGACATACATCCCGGGCATTGGACATAACTTGCAGGAGCACTCGATCGTGCTGGTGCGCGGCGGCCGTGTGAAGGATTTGCCGGGCGTTCGTTATCACGTGATTCGCGGGACGCTGGATGCCGCTGGGGTTGAAAATCGCAAGCAGGGACGCTCGAAATACGGAGCGAAGCGGCCAAAGGCCGCACAGAAGTAGGAGATAACGCTCGATGCCACGCAAAGGATTTGTAATACGGCGCAGGATCCCCGGAGACGCGGTCTACGGGAGCGATCTGGTGCAGAAGTTTATCTCCAGCATGATGTACGACGGCAAGCGCGCTACGGCGCAGAAAATTTTCTATACGGCGATGGAGAACGTTGCGCAGAAGACGAACAGCGACGCGCTGACGGTGTTCAAGAAGGCCGTGGAAAACGTCAAGCCGGTTTTGGAAGTCAAGACACGGCGCGTGGGCGGCGCGAACTACCAAGTTCCTGTGGAAGTGAATCCTTTTCGAAGACAGTCGCTCGCGATTCACTGGCTGATTTTGTATGCGCGGCAGCGTTCCGGAAAGAATATGACGGACAAGCTGGCGGACGAATTGATGGACGCGGCGAACAGCAAGGGCGGAGCAGTGAAGAAGAAGGAGGATGTGCACCGCATGGCGGAGGCCAACAAGGCCTTTGCTCACTACCGCTGGTAGGCGGGAATTTTCAGATGGCTCGGCAATTCCAACTCGACCGGATGCGGAACATCGGGATCATGGCGCATATCGACGCCGGAAAAACGACGTCGACGGAGCGCATCCTGTTCTATACGGGTGTGACCTACAAGATTGGCGAAGTGGATGAAGGCACGGCCACGATGGACTGGATGGAGCAGGAGCGCGAGCGGGGAATTACGATCACGTCCGCGGCGACGACGGCTTCGTGGAAGCGCTTTGGCCAGCAGTACCGCGTCAACATTATTGATACGCCGGGCCATGTGGATTTCACTGTCGAAGTGGAACGTTCTCTGCGTGTGCTGGACGGCGCGGTGGCGATTTTTGATTCGGTAGCGGGCGTGCAGCCGCAGACGGAAACGGTTTGGCGGCAGGCGGACAAGTATCGCGTTCCGCGCATTGCATTCGTCAATAAGATGGACCGCATTGGCGCGGATTTCGACCATGTCATTCGTACCATGCGGCAGCGCCTCTCGGCCCACCCTGTTCCCCTTCAGTTTCCCCTCGGCAAGGAAGACAATTTCATAGGAGTTCTCGATTTTATTGAAGAGCGCGCCATTGTGTGGAAGGCGGAAACGCTCGGCGCTGAGTTCGAATACATTTCGCTCGACAAACTGTGGGATCCGGCGTTTCAGCAGACGCGTCCCGATATTGCCACGGCGCTGAAGGCGTCGGCCGTGAACGCGGAGTTTTAC
>DATFQU010000226.1:0-6841 GCA_035264005.1 Candidatus Acidiferrales bacterium | reverse complement strand
CAGCGGCAACGACTTGCGCAGGCTTTCCCTTCACCGGCGGGAGGTCGTATTCCTTGGTGAGATTTTCGAGGCGTACCATGTCCGTTATTTTTCGCCTTGTTCGCGGCGCGAATTGCGCGGATTGTGAAACGCGCAGACTCGCCTGTCAATACGCAAAATCCGAGGAGAAAGTTTCGTGGGCGGGAGCATCGGAGCGGAACATGCTGTGATAGCGTAGAATGCGATTTCGCTTCACCTCCCGGTATGATGGTGCATTCGCCATTGAAGCGATGGATCAAGGGCGGTTCACGCAGAGTGCGACTCTCCAGCAGAGTTGCAGTTGTGCTTTGGCTACCGACATGCCTGTGGCTATTCGTTTCTTGGTACGCTCCGGCCCGCGCTGAAACAAGTCGGACACAACAACCGTCTTCCTCACCTCTCGAGATTCGATTGACCAGACCCTTGAGCTGGGAGAATGGCTGCCTTAGCGTCAGCCTGGATCGAATAAACAATTCTTCCAGCTCACTCTTCCTTCCCGACACAGGGCTTGAAATCTCAGGATCAGTAAACGAAGTTGCGGACGGCACCGGCAAGAAAAGCAAGAGAGAATGGCTAAACTTTTACGGAGCAACCGACATCGTTAGTTGGGGCGCAACAGCAATTGCGCCGGGCGGCATTGTGCACGGTGAATACTGTCTTTCCCCAAAAATGCCAGTAGTGAACCTCAAAGGACAAACGCGCCGCGAAATAGCGCTGCGCGGAACGCTGAGAGTTGACGCGTACTATTTTCTTACGGAAGGCGACTGGAAGAAGAGCAAGGCTGAGCACGAGCAGATGCTGCGAACACCTCCCCAGCAGTGGAAGACAATAAAACTTGAGACACCGCAAGTCGTCACGATATTCACCAGAATCCCTTGCCAAATGGCTTGTAGCGCGGGGTGTGACAATCCGCCTCCGATTGTCGTCGGGGAGAATCGGATCGTTCCTGACGTCCGAGGTCCGCATGACTGGAATATACGCGGTAAAACCGTAGACGATGAGCTAGCACGCAAGTTTCCTGCTTGCCCCGACGTCAGCTCATCACCCCACTAGGTTACGGACAGATCAGGTCAAAACAGAGCCTCCACTATTCCGAAGCGCCAAGGTGCGAGTTGAACCAGGCGACGGCGCGATTGATGATGTCGCGGCTGTGCGCGGGATTCGAGAAGCCGTGGCCTTCGTGCGGATAAATTACAAATTCCGTGGGCACGCCGAAAGTGACGAGCGCGTGCCAGAATTCGAAGGACTGCGGCGGAGGACATTCGCCGTCGCTGTCGCCGACGACGATGAGCGATGGCGTCTGCACATTCTTGATGAAAGTGATGGGCGCGCTTTTGGCGTAAACGGCAGGATCGTTGTAGACGGTGTCTCCGAAATAGAAAGTCATCCATTTGTCGATTTGATTTTCGCCGTAGTAGCTGAGCCAATCAGAAAGTCCCGCGCCGATGACGGCAGCTTTGAAGCGATGCGTCTGCGTGACGGCCCACATGGACATGTAGCCGCCGTAGCTCCATCCGGTGATGCCGAGGCGGTTGGGATCGATGGGGAGCGAGGTGAGGGCGGCGTCAACGCCGGCCATGACGTCGCGAAAATCGCCGCCGCCGAAGTCTTTCACGTTGGCTTTGGTGAAGGCTTCGCCAGCGCCGTAACTGCCGCGAGGATTCGGGAAAAGGACGAAATAGCCTTCGGCGGGTAAAACGGCGTAATACGAACGAATGCCGAACCACGTGGGCAGCGTGGCCGATGCGGGGCCTCCGTGAACATTAACTACGAGGCCGTACTTTTTCGCGGGATCGTAATTCGTTGGATAGAGGAGCCAGCCTTGGATTTTCTGATCGCCCATATCGGACGCCCAGTGAAGGCTTTCGGACTTGCCCCAGGCGGGATGCAAGTCGCTGTTGACGTGCGTGATTTGCCCCCAACTGCCAATCGGGCCGAACCAAACTTCCGGTGGCTGCGCGTAGGACTGACGCACCACCGCGGCGTCCCTGCCATCGCGCGCGAGCGAAACGCCCACGCTGTATCCGCTGGACGTTAGGCGCTCAGCACCGGTGTATAGCTGAGAAATTTCTCCGGAGTCGAGATTGACGGAAGCGATGCCGCTTTGGCCGTCGATGACTTCGCCGAAGACGATGGAGTGCGAGTCGGCGGACCAGGTGAGAGAAGCGGGCGAGGCTTTGATGTCGGGCGTGATGTCGCGCGCATCGCCGCCGGCAACTGGCACTTCATAAATGTCGCCGCCGATGGAGCCTTCGTCGCTCATGAGCCCGGCGATGAAGGCGACGGATTTTCCGTCAGGAGACCATTTCGGCGTGCCGATTTGCATGTCGGATTTGTAGATGGACTGCGGCGCAGCGGCGTGGAGCGCGTCGAAGATGTAGATTTGCGCGTCGTACCAGTTATCGTCGCCGTTCCCGTGCGCGGCGGCGGCGACGATCTTCGCGGAGTCGGGCGACCAGTCGTATTCGTAGACGTACATATCAGCGGGAGAAATGAGCCAGAGGCTGCCGGAAGCGACGTCGACGAGAGCAAGGCGCTGCTCGTAGTTGTCCTGGCGGATGACGCCTTCGGGCTGGGTTTCAGCAGCGAGCGGGCCGGCGGCGCGAGGCGCGTTGGGAATGTAGAGGAAGGCGATAGTTTTACCGTCGGGAGACCAAAGAGGAGCGGAAACGTCGCCTTTGACGTGAGTGAGCTGTCGGGGAGCACCGAGGAGCGAGGAGACATACAGCTGCGGTTCGCCGGCGTGCGCGGCGTCGGAGAAGAACGCGAGGCGCTGGCTGTCGGGCGACCAGGCCACTTCGTTTTCGGCGGCTGCAGATCCTGTTCCGGCGGCGGAAATGCGGTGCGGAGGGTTGCCAGTGATCGGGTCGGTGACAAAAATTGCGAAATTGCGCGAAGGCGCGCCATTTTTTCCGGCGAGAGATTCGACCCACGCGGCGCGGCGGCCGTCGGGCGAAACGACGGCTTCGGAGATTTCGCGCACGCCGGACATTGCGCGAATGGCCTGCTGGACAGCGGGCAAGGGATTGGGCGGCGTATCGTTGCCGGACGCAGGCGCTGCAAATGCGACGGAGGTCACGAGTGCGGCTGCGAGGAAAATAGATGCGAGCTTCGCGAAACGATTCATTGCGCGCCTTTCTTTGGCTGAAATGCGGTCGTGATCAAGCGGTTACTGTGACATTCGAACGGGGATTGAGGCAAGGAGAAGATTGTTTGGCTCGCCGGGCGGAAAAACAATACACCGCGCGCAAAACCATACGCGAATAGGAACAATTTTTTGCAACGTGTGTAGCGCTGATATCTGGCCACAGGTCCGTGAACGATGCTATGCGATTAGTTCGAGCCGGTAGGTGTGTAATTGCGCCGATAAGATTGGTACCTCTCGCCATCAAATCGGAAGACCGTTGTGTAGACCCCTCTCAAGCTTCCGACGACTGCCTCAACATCGCGATAATCTCTTCCGCGCGTATCGAGCACTGTAAGGTCGTGCGCGCCGACGCTTAGAAGCAGTTTCGCATGAGACGCTTCCGAGAACACCCAGAACTGAATGGTATTCGCACCGAATAGACAGCGATTCGGCGAAGGCACACCGGTACCCGGTTTCCAGCTGGAGGGTGTTCCCGGCCGCACGACAAGATCCGTTTCATTCGGTCCGGCAAGATGGATTTCCGAGCCGGTGAACCAATCACCTGGTACCTGGCTGGGCGCTATGCTCTCGTTCTGTTCACAAATTGAAACGCGTTTGTCGCTTCTCAGAATGTTCAGAACATCCTCGGGCAAGCTCGCGGGCCGCTGGACGCCTTCGTCTTCCGTGCTGAATGAAATCTGCTCCTTTGGCAGCTGATAGTCCTGACCGTTGAACCGGTAAATGAGGCTCAAAACCGGCCCTTCGGTCTCTGGCATGATCGAAATATCCCGCAAATCGTTCGACGAACTATCGACGAGTTCAAAGAATTGCGCGCGCTCATGAAAAATCAGCTGATAACCAGCGACCGTTTTGCGAAAAAGCAAGAAAAGGGCGCCACTCGGGCCCAACAGCGGGCCTTTTCCAATGACAATAAGGTCAGCCCCATCCGAAGCGCCGAGGTGAATCACTGATGCGGAAAACCAATCAGCAGCGAATGGCTCAGAGACGGGTTTCCCGAGAGAAGTTGTGAGAATCTGCGGATTCTCTTTCAGGAATTGTATGACGCTTTCGGGTGGTTTCACGGGGCGCTGTATCATGAGTCCTATGAACGAAGTTTGTTCACTGGGCCCGGTCGTAGTGGATTGCTTAGTCGCACCAATGTTGGCGAGCAGGCCAGTCAACATTATCAAGAGAAGCATCTTCAGTCTCATGCTTGGATGTTTTTAACACAAATCAAACATTGTTTTTGTACGTTCTGCCCCCCAAAGCCCTAATGAGCTATGCGGACGGACGACAAAGCTATTGGCTTGAAGTTGCGCGGTTGGCGCGGATGAAGAAGTGCTGTTTGTCGATGGAGGCCGGGACGGCGACGTCGAAGAAGCCGACCATCATTTCGTCGTAGGTTTGGTCGCCCCAGCGGACGGCGACGTTGGGATCGGGATTGTGCGGATTGTTTCTGGAGTTGTCGAACCACGCGACGGCCTGGAGTTCAGTCCCGGCTTTGAGAAAAAGGGGCTCGGCGAGGCGATAGCTCAATTGCCAGTAAAAATTGTAATTGACGCGGAGGAGCGGTTCGAAGGATTCGCGGCCGCTCGGCTCGCGGCGAACGATGTTGTATTCGAATTTTTTGCCGCGCAGATGCATGTGCGGGAAGAAACTGAGCAGCGTGCAATCGTTCGGCAAAGTGCCGTGGACTTCGGCGCGATAGTCGGGATCGTTCGGCGGAATGATGAACCAGTCGTTGGTGAGCTGCAAAGTGAGGATGCGCTGCGCGGGCGGCTGCTTCGCAAAAACAAGGCCGATGCTGGTTTGGTCGGAGGTGGCGCGGCCCTTGGTGATGTAGTGCATTTGAAAAACGAGATCCGAGCCCGCAGGGATGAATTTCGCCATTCCAGCGGGCCAGTTGTCAGGGGAACTGCCGGGCGCGTAGACGAGGAGAATGTCGGCGTCGGTCCACTTGGCGTCGCGCTGGTCTTGCGGATTTTTGAGCGTGGAGGCGGTGAATGGGACGCCGATGGGCGCGTCCGCGAGCCATTTGGAATTCGGCGGGCGAACGTAAACGACGGCGTGATGGACGTTGGCGCGGCTTGACGGGCGGATTTCAGATTTTTCGACCCATTCGTCTTTGGTGAAATGCGTGGGGACGATTTCGTAGGTGTATTCAACGTCGCCAGTGGCGGGAATGGAGACGGGCGCGGGCATGGTGATGACGTCGTCGGGCTGAGGAATAATCCAGCCGCTCGCCCAGTGGTGCGGCGGAGGAGCGTCGCGGGGATTGCCGGCGGGGGCGCCGGCGTCGACCCATGCGGCGAGAGTTGCAATTTCTTCCGCGGTGAGCGAAGGATCGTTGGAGAAATGACCAACGGACGGATCAGCAAACCAGGGCGGCATGATGCGGTGCGTTGTGTTGAATTTGTTTTGCTTGGCGAAGCGGCGCGTTTGCGTATACGTGACGAGAGGCATCGGCGCGATTTCGCCGGTGCGATGGCAGGCCTGGCAGTGCTGCTGGAGAATAGGGAGGACGTTTTTGTAGAACGTCGGCGAGGATGCGGCGGCGTTTTCAGATGAAGGAGATAGAGCTGAACAAAGGCCGATGAATGCTGCCAAGAGAGTTGCGCAGATTAGCGATGGTTTGAGGGCCGAGAGCATTCCGAGAAAAAACTAGCATGAACACAGGAGGGCGGGAAGCGCGGGCGCGTCAGAGTTACTTGGACGAGCGCGAGCGCGGGCGGAGAGGCTGAAGCCAACTCTTCGGTACAGCTTCGGCGAGGCGGCCAGAACCGAGGATATAAGGATTTCCGGATAAGATGACGATGATTCCTAGAAGAATGAAAGCGACGACGACGGCGAAAAGAACATGAAGCTTGCCCATATTCGAAACTCTCGAAACGAAGAGTAGCACCATCCGAACGGCGGCTCAAGCGAGTTCGAACCTGAGTCGCGTATCAGGTTGAATCCTGATCTCATGTGTCACGATCAGGAAAATTCACACAGCGACCCCGTCAGTTGAACCGGCGCGCGAGCGTGGAATAAGACAGGCTGCGCTTGAAGGAAAGGCGCTACGGGAATATGCTGCGCGCGCAGGACGTGATCTTTCGGGAGCGAGGCGAAAATGAAAGATTGGCCGATTTGGACGAGACGGAAGTTTTGCGTGAGCGCGCTGACCGGCGGAATTGCGGCGAGTGCGAGCAGCGTGTTCGGCGCGGTGACGGCGAAGGACGAGAAAAACGCGGGCGGCGAAATCGCAGCGGCGAAACCCGCGCAAAGCGCGTCGACAAATGGAAAGCGGCTGTGCATTATTTCCGCGATGAACGGACTGCATCATTTGGACGCGGGAATGCAGGTACTGCGCACGACGGGTGACACGATGGACGCGGTGCTGGCGGTCGTAACTCCGGTGGAAGACGATCCGAACGACAACACCGTAGGCTACGGCGGACTGCCCAATGAAGACGGAGTGGTGCAACTTGACGCTTGCGTGATGCACGGGCCGACGCGGAAGTGCGGCGCGGTGGGGGCGATCGAAAAAATAAGAAATCCGGCAAAGGTTGCGCGCGTGGTGATGGAGCGGACGAATCACACTTTTCTCGCGGGCCAAGGCGCGACGAAGTTTGCAATCGATGAAGGATTCGAGCCGATGAATTTGCTGACAGATAAATCACGGCTCGCGTGGCTGGCCTGGAAGGCGCAAAGTTC
>DATFQU010000225.1:0-13312 GCA_035264005.1 Candidatus Acidiferrales bacterium | reverse complement strand
TGCGGTCACGAAGCCAGCTGCTGTCGTGAGGTCCGCGCCCGTCGCGGCCACTCCGGTTCACACGAAACCGAAGCCAGTTGAACCGCATATTCGACTTGCATCAGAAGCGAAGCCGGGAGTGTCGCGGCCAGCACACAAACCAATGCACAAAACAGAGGCGAGAGGGAAGGCCAGGACCAGATCGAAATCAACAGCGAAAACGCCGAAGCAGGCGCATCATGCGAAAAAACGCGCAACCGAGAGCGCACGTTAAACTGGCGTTTTTTGATCTTAAGAGGGAGAAGTAAGTTTTGGGGAAAAAGGATCGCTACTTAGTCGGATTGGATATCGGCAGCACCAAAACGTGCGCGCTCGTCGGTGAAATCGAGGAGCAGAGCAGCGCGGTGAAGTTTGCCGGGCTCGGCGCAGCGGAGTCCAAAGGCTGGCGCAAAGGGCAGATTGTGAATCTCGAACTCGCGGTCAGCTCGATTCGCCGCGCAGTCGAAGAGGCGGAAAATATTGTCGGTGTTCCGGTGGAGTCTGCGCTGATTGGCATCGCTGGCAGTCACGTGCGAGGCGTGAACAGTCGCGGCGGCATCGCGCTCGGTCAGCGCCCGCGCGATATTCACCGCGACGACGTTCGCCGTGCCGTCGAAGTGGCGAAAAGCGTGAAACTGCCGGAAGACCGCGAAGTTTTGCACGTTTTGCCGCAGGAGTTTTTTGTGGATTCGCAGGACAACATTCGCGACGCCATCGGCATGGTGGGCCACAAGCTCGAGGTGAACGTCCACATTGTAACGTCTTCAGCGACGGCTACGCAGAATGTGGTCACTGCCGTGAATAAGGCCGGCATCGTGGTCAGCGATACCGTTCTCGAGCCGCTCGCTTCCGCGGAAGCTTGCCTCACGCAGGATGAACGTGAGCTCGGCTGCTGTTTGCTCGACGTTGGCGGCGGCACGACGGAAATGATTGTTTTCACCGCAGGCATGGTTCGCCACAGCGCTGCGGTTGCTATCGGCGGCGACCACTTCACAAACGATCTCGCTGTCGGCCTGCGCACGCCGATTCCGGAAGCGGAAAGCATCAAGCGGGCGCATGCCTGCGCTTGGCGCGAACTGATGGGCGCAGACACACCGATTGAAATCGCCAGCGTTGGCGACCGCCCGCCGCGCACGGTTTTTGCGCGCAATCTCTGCGAGATCGTCGAACCGCGCGCGCAAGAGTTATTGACCATGCTGCGCGATGAATTGCGCCGCGCGGGCCTCGATTCGCAGATTCCCGCGGGGATCGTGATGACGGGTGGCGGCGCGCAGCTTCGCGGGCTGGTCGAGCTGACAGAAAAAGTTTTTCATTTGCCGGTGCGCCTGGCTTCGCCACGTGGACTGACGGAAATCACCGAAGGAGTTTCTCAGCCCGAGTACTCGGCTGCCGTCGGCCTGGTGCTCTATGGCGCGCGGGCGCGGCGGCATGCGGCGCAGCGTTCCAGCGGTTGGACGGAAAAATTGAAAAGTCTTTTTGCGGGGAATTGAGCAGTAAATTTTTGCGGGGAACTGAGGGGAGGACAGCATGACGCCTAAAGATGCAGGACTGCGTGTTTCATTCACAGAGGAGCCAACAAACGGCGCGAAAATAAAAGTGTTCGGCGTCGGCGGCGGCGGTTGCAATGCCGTAAACCGCATGATTCGCGCCAAGGTGGAAGGCGTCGAATTCATCGCGGCCAACACGGACTTGCAGGCGCTCAAGCTTTCGCAAGCGCCGCTCAAATTGCAGCTTGGCAGCAAGCTCACCAAGGGCTTGGGCGCGGGCGCTAATCCTGAAATGGGGCGCAAAGCCGCGCTCGAGGATACGGACAAAATCCTCGAATCGCTCGACGGCGCCGACATGGTTTTCGTCACCAGCGGTCTCGGCGGCGGCACGGGCAGCGGAGCCGCGCCCGTGGTCGCGAATCTCGCGAGCGAACTTGGCGCGCTGACAGTTGCGGTGGTCACGAAGCCGTTCGCATTCGAAGGCAAGCGTCGCATGCAGCAGGCGGAGCAGGCTCTCGGCGAACTGATCGGCTGCGTGGACACCGTCATCGTGATTCCCAACGAACGCCTGATGGAAACCGTCGAACACGGAACGAGTTTCTTCGAGGCGTTCCGCATCGCCGACGATATTTTGCGTCAGGCCGTGCAGGGCATCAGCGACATCATCACTATTCCGGGCATCATCAACCGCGACTTCGCCGACGTGAGAACCATCATGTCCGGCCAGGGCTACGCGGTGATGGGCACGGCTGTTGCAACCGGCTCGAATCGCGCGATCGATGCGGCGAATCGCGCCATCAACAGCCCGCTGCTCGAGGACAATTGCATTCAGGGCGCGCAGGGGATTCTGATCAATGTGACTGGCTCGTCGACGCTGAGCTTGCACGAAGTTCACGAAGCCTCATCGATCATTCAAAAAGCCGCGCACGAAAATGCCAACATTATTTTCGGCGCGGTGATGGACGACGCGATGAAGGAGTCCGTGAAAATCACAGTGATTGCTGCGGGCTTCCGCGAAGTCGCAAATAAGAAGACGCACACGCGGCCTTCGTATTTGCCGAAGACGTGGAAGGCGGAGCGTCCGCCGGAGCCGGAGCATGTGCACCATGATGTTGTCGCGCAAGTCGCGCGCAACGTCACCGACGTGATTCAGGAAGTCGCTGCGGACGACCTGGACGTGCCCACGTTCCTCCGCCGCCAAGCCGCAAAAGCTTAGCTTCGTTCACGACTCACTTACACCGAGGCGCCGCCCGCGCAGCGCCTCGTCTATCTTCCAATGCTCCTCCGTTTTCGACCAGATGCAGTGCCTCCATCATGTCGCAGATGGACCCGCTTTTCGGCGTAACGAAAATCAGACTAGACAGCGCGAGACGAAGCACTATGATGTCTTAACAATGAGCGTGCCTGAGACAGACTTTAATCGCGAAAAACAATGGTGGGATGCCAAGGCCGAGAAAGAGGATCGCGACTCCGCTGACGAAGCCATCAATCGTGCTTTGCGCTGGCGGGAAATTGAGCGGCACCTCCAGGGTGTGACAACAGTTCTCGACGTGGGCGCAGCCACTGGCGCGTTCTCTATTCCCTTGGCTAAGCGCGGTTTCGCCGTGACGCACTTGGACTTCTCGCTGGCCATGCTGAAAATCGCGCGCGAAAGAGCTAATGACGCGGCGAACATACAATTCGTTGAAGGAAACTCCGCTGACCTGCGGCGGTTCGCAGACCGCTCGTTCGATCTCGTACTGAACATGGATGGCGCAATATCGTTCTGCGGTTCGGAGGCGCGAGGGGCGATTCGCGAGACGTGCCGCGTCGCTAGGCAAACAGTGATATTGACCGTCTCACACCGCGCACAGATGATTGCGTCGTGGACTAGCTCGAGTCTTTTCAAAACCGGGAAATTGGTTCCGGCAGTCGAGGCGATGCTCAGTCGCGGGGAATGGCACCAAGACCAATTTCCTGACAACGAAGCTCTGACGGAAGGGCTGACTCAAAATTATCTCGGTTCGCTCAAGGCGTTCACACCCGGGGAACTGCAATCGGCCTTGGAAAATTGCGGTATGAAAGTTTTGCGGTGTAGCGGCTTGGGTTCACTGGCGGCGTTGTGCACGCCCGAGGCAATACAGCGCGCCGTGAATGATGAAGTTGTGTTCAAAGAGTTCCTCTCCAGGTGCGAGCAATTTGACAGGGACATACTGCCGGACGGGCCGGGAACGCGTCAGCGCGCGGGACTCATTGCGGTAGCGCGGCGACTGGATTGAGGATGCCTCCCAAGCCAAGCTGCATCGTACTGTTTTTTCAACATGAGCGGTGAAGTTCGAATCTGGCGCGAAGTTATTGCGGCGATGCGCGACGAAGCAGCGAAAAACGCAACGCAGGAATGTTGCGGGTTGCTGGCCGGGCGCGATGGAATCATCAGCGAGATCTTCCTGGCGCGAAACGCGCACGCAAGTCCCGCGACGGCGTACGAAATTGCGCCGCAGGAATTGTTTCGCGTGATGAAAGTGATTCGCGCGAAGCGGCTAGAATTGATGGGGATTTATCATTCGCATCCGCGCGGAGACAATTTTCCGTCACGCACGGACATCGAGCGTGCGTTCTATCCGGATACGCCGTACTTCATTCTTTCGCCTTTGCCAGGTGCGCCGCAGCCCGCCCGCGCATTCCTGATTCGCAACGGCCAAGTGACCGAACTGCAAATCGCAGCTATTTGAATGTTTCTGCGGCCCCGCGCATTTCTCAGGCGCTTGCGAGTCCGCGCACACGCTGCACCGCATCCACCCCTGGCGGCTTTGCGCCTTTGATGAAGAGCCAGAGCATCGTGGCGACTTCCCCGAACAAGGCGGGCTGAGAGATGGTGAACACGGCGTTCTGATATTGCGGCAGCAATACGCCGGTAAAACTGAGGACCACATAGGCCATGCCGTTGATGATGAGCCAGATGCCCAAAAATCGCGGCAAGAAGTGCGACTTATATATGAGAACTCCCAACGGGAACAGCCACATACCCCAGAGAATTTCCGCAGCAGTGTTTTGATGGTCGTGCAGTCGCAGGAAGAGCATGGCCAGCGCGTCGCGCTGAGGTTTGTCGAAGACGGAGAGGAAGTCAGCGTCGCTCACGACGGTTAGCGTGGCAAGGTCGCTTACGACATTGACGAAATAGAGGAGGGCGGGCATCACGCCGCCGAAGATCACTACCATCACGGCGAGGTTCTGGTCTACCCCTTTGAACAGGCGATAAAAGGCCAGCACGAGGAAGATCAAGACGACCGCACCCACTAGATCGGCTGCGATGCCGAAGCGGAAGAGCCATTGGTGCGCGGCGATGTTGGCGGCCGTGGCAGTTGCGTTGCCGGATACAAACAACTTGTTAGGAATGTACATGAGACGCAGGGGGCCAACGAGGACAAGAAGCAAATACCAGAATCCCGCGACTCTTCCAGGGTTGTTCTTCATATTTCCCTCCAACCCGCTGTCATTTTATACGCGCGAAGGTGCGAGGAAGTTTCGGGGCACGATGTGCAAAATTCTCATCGTGTGGAGCACTTTCTTAGGCGCTCGTGGGCGCGGAGCGGTGATGTTGCGCGGCGTCGGCGGCGGCGAGGCGGCGCGCGTACAGAGGGAATCCAGCGGCGAATTTCGCAACTTCGGCGCGCACGCGGCGCTCGGTTTCGGACGGCTCTACCGGCGGTTTCTCTGCGGCGGGCGCGGCACTCTTCGGGGCGGCTGGTTTCGCTGGGCCACCTTCAGAGACCATTGCCATGGCAGCTGCTGACGTATCTATGGCGGGCTTCGCTGGAGCGGGCTGGATCTGCGTAAGAACTTCGGTGATCCAACGGGCAATCTGCGCCATTTCTTTTTCGCGCATGCCGCGCGTGGTCACGGCCGGGCTTCCGACGCGAATGCCTCCGGCCTTGAGCGGTGGCTGCGTGTCGAAGGGAATGGCATTTTTGTTTACGGTGATGCCGGAACGTTCGAGCGTCGTTTCCGCATCGCGTCCGGTGAGGCCACGCGATTGCAGGTCAACAAGGAAGAGATGCGTGTCTGTTCCGCCGGTGACGATGCGAAAACCTGCGGCAGCGACACCCGCGGCAAGCGCACGCGCGTTGGCTACGACCTGCTTTTGATAATCGCGGAAGCCGGGCTCCATGGCTTCCTTCAGGCAAACGGCTTTTGCCGCGATGATGTGTTCGAGCGGGCCGCCTTGCAGTCCGGGAAAAGTGAGCTTGTCGAGTTCTTTGGCGAATTTTTCGCGGCACATGACCATGCCGCCGCGCGGGCCGCGCAAAGTCTTGTGCGTGGTGGTAGAAACAAAGTCCGCGTGAGGCACCGGACTGGGATGAATTCCTGCGGCGACGAGTCCAGCGATGTGCGCCATGTCGACAAACAGCAGAGCATCGACCGCGCGCGCGATCTGCGCGAGCCTTGGAAAATCGATAATGCGCGCGTAGGCGCTTGCACCGGCGACGATCATTTTTGGTTTGTGTTCGCGGGCGAGGCGCTCGACTTCGTCGTAATCAATTTGCTCGGTTTCCTTCGTGACGCCGTAGGGAACGAATTTGTAAGTGCGGCCGGAGAAATTCAGCGGATGACCGTGCGTGAGGTGGCCGCCGTGCGCGAGATTCATGCCGAGAACGGTGTCGCCGGGCTGCAGCGCGGCCATGTACACGGAAATGTTGGCTTGCGTTCCGGAGTGCGCCTGAACGTTGGCGTGTTCGGCGCCGAAAAGCTGCTTCGCGCGTTCGATGGCGAGGCGTTCGACGCGGTCTACGTTTTCACAGCCACCGTAGTAGCGTTTGCCCGGGTAGCCTTCGGCATATTTGTTGCTGAAAACCGAACCCATCGCTTCCATCACAGCTTCGGAGATGAAATTCTCGGAGGCGATGAGTTCGAGGCCGGTGGCCTGGCGGCGGACCTCGTCGTCGAGGGCGTCAGCGACCTCGGGATCGACTTCGGCGAGCGGCCGGGACATTCGTTGGAGCTGGCTTTGAAGTTCGGTCATGAGCATTGTTCCTCGATTGTGTTTAGCGGGGCGAAAAGCGCACAAAAATTATCGATTAGAAAAAACGAGGTGCCTTGTTTTGTGTGACTTGGGTTAATTTCTAATAATTGAAGGCAAAAAGGCGCCGCGGGATACGCTAAATACTTCGCTGAGAATAGGTTGAGAAATTGGGCGAACAGGCCAAGACTGAAAACGCGTATTTTGTCCCGATTAGAGCGGTATGCGGTCGTTTGTTTTGTGCAACTTAGGGGCGTTTCTAATAATTTAGTGTCCCGATTAGAATTCGGGTCAGGTGGATTGGGCACTTGGTGGGGGGTGTGCGCGGGCTGCCGTGACGGCTGCATCGAAATTTTGAACCTGGCGACATTATCTCACGGCTGTAAAGAGATCTGGGCCGAAGCGGAACACGACAGAGTCAAAAGCAGCAAAACGCACGTTGAAACGCACCGACTCAGTTGATTTGGGACAGTGGGATGATCAGGCTGCCGAACTGACTGGTGCTGGGGTCTTCGGCGAGCAGGCGCAGCGTGGTGACGTCAGCCTTGGGATGTAAGTATTGGTGGAAAGGTATGCCGGATTTAAGCAACGCGGCATATTGTGCATCGGTGATTTGCAAGTTGTAGCCTTTGTCCCATTGGTAGACGACTTTGCCGGTTTGGTCTTGCTCGATCACGTAGACGATAACCGCGCCTTTGCGCAGGTGGCCGTTCTGGACCAGTCGAAGATTGTGAACATCGATCGAGCAGGAAAGGCTGAGCGAATTGGGTTCTGGCTGATTGACGCGGGATAGACTGGCCTGCAACGGAATCACTGAAGATTGCAAGGGGCTCTGCACGGCGGAAAGCAGCCGCAATTGATCTTCGTTTTTTGTGGGAGCTGTGTCCGGATAGGCGAAATAGCCCTTGGGATAACGAATAGTCAGGTCTTTTTCATGGACGTCAACTTTGATCTCGTGGAATTTTCCATCGAGCGCATCGCGATTAATGTAGAAGCCTAGCGTGTAGGTGACAGCGGAATCTTCAACGGCCTTACGGATGGCGCCAGTGATGTCATTTGTGTTGACGAAGGCCTCGCCGCCAGTATCGTCGGCGAGCTTTTTCATGGTCGCGATGCCGATGGGCTGCTCGGATTGGCCAGGCATGTTGTCATAATGCCCGGCAGCACCGGACACTTCGTCCGCGTCGGCATTTCCGTCGATCCCGGCCTGTTTCGTGAAATTCATTGCCAGAAGGCCGCGCGCGTCGACAGGATAGACGGCGATATTGGCAGGAGTAAGCATGCGGGCCAGGGCAGCGCCTGAGAAGGGGAGATTCGCAGTGAGCCAGACGAGATTCTTGCGTCCAGGGATATTGGCGACGTGCGAGGCGATTTGCTGCAACGCGGCCATGGTCTCAGCTTCGCGATTTCCATTCACAACTCCGGCGTGAAACAAGACACCGGCATTCTCAAATCCATCGGCCGCATGTTCAGCGACAGGAGGATGCTGTGCGCTCGGCTCAGCTACAGCAGCATTCGTGATAGGCCTAGTGTCATAGTGTTTCAGGATCGTGAGGAGCTGATCGCGGTCGCTAGTGAAGTCACATAGGACGCGCAGCGAGTCGCGCAGACCGTAAATGGCCACGCGGTCGCGCGGGTCAAGCTTCTGGATGAACTCAATGAGGTGTGACCTGGCATTTTGCAGCGCCAAGTCCTCGACCCAAAAGGGCGTACTCTCGTACTGGCTTTCCGGAGAGGAGCCATAGAGCGTGTTGAGATTATCGAGGAGGACGATAGTAACGCTGCGTGGGGCTGTAGCCCCGTAATGGGGAAGATCTGAAAACTCGTTGTGCGGAAGCGACTGCTGGGGAGGTTGTTGCGCGGCAGCTGCCGCGTCCGCCATAAAAATGCCTATCTGCTGGGGCTTGCCACGGTCGAAAACAGTGAAGTCATCTTTGGTTAGATTCGAAACTGGGCCGTTCTTGTCGCGGACAATCACGCTAATCTCGACGAGCCGGGTGGAGACGCGGATCTGTGGAGACTGGGGAACATCTGGTGGCGCCGCTGTCATTCCGGCCAGCAGTGAGGCCAATGCGAGCGCCGTTGCGATGCGGGACATGAAGGACCCCTTGCCCTGGTGGTTTGATTGTAGGCCTGTCAGCGCTGGAAATAAAGAAAAGGTGATTTGGGTGAGTGGAGGAAGACGGATGTAGAATGCGCGAAGTGAACTTTTGGCGGCCAGCATGCGTTTCATGGACAGGCGGAGGTGTGGCTGATGAAAACTCGACTGAATTGGCTGGCTGGTGTGTGCGTGGTATTTGTGGTTGGGATTGGACTCAGTGCGCCTGCGATTTTCGGACAGGCGACGCAAGACTCGAATCCTGAGTCTTTTCAGCGCAGCTTTCCGATGAGTGCGGGCGGGACGCTGGTGGTGGAGAACCGCAAAGGGACTATACATGTGACGGGTTCGGACACGAATCAGGTGACCGTGAGCGTACGCAAGATATTTACCGGAGGCACTGACAAGGAGCGGCAGGAATGGATGGCGGGAACGAAGGTTAATTTCGATCACTTGCCCGACCATGTGAGCGTCAGAGTGGAATATCCGGATTGGAATTGCGTCTTCTGTGTGAACGTGAGCGATGGGGTTGAATTGACCATTGCCGTGCCGCGAGAGACGAACGTCGAGTTGGATGGCAACAGGCCAGACATGGCGGTCTCGTCGATCGAGGGCGACATCCGGATTTCGAGCAACCGATCGGCGATCGCAGTCAAGTCGACGGCGGGCGCAATCCGCATCGAGACGAACCGCGGGGACGTCAGGCTGTCGGACGTTGCGATCAAAGGCAGACTGGAATTGACGTCAAATCGCGCAGAGGCGGTGATCGAAGCTAAGAGCATTGCTGGAAATGCAGACTTGGAAACGGAAAGAGGGAGCATCGTGGTGCGGATGCCGTCGACCGTGGGTGTGAATTTGGATTATGTGGGTGGAAGGCGCTCGAGTTTTCACTGCGATTTTCCCGTGACGACGAATGAAAATGGCGCAGAGCTAAATGACGTGAGCGGGAGAGTTGGCCGGGATGGAGCACGAATCAGCGGCGCATTGAATCAGGGTGGGCCGCGAATGATTTTGCGGACGACGAGAGGAACGATTTCGCTGGAAAAGGCTTCGTGAGGGCAGGCGTCTAAGATGTCATGTCAGTGCTGGCGCTTGAGGTGCGTCGCTTCCCTAAAGATGTCAGCTGAGTGCGCTGAAAAATAACGGCGAAGCTCGTCGGTGGTGGAAGTAATCACGCAGTCGCTATCTGGTTTGGTGTCCTGAAACCGAAGGGGAAAACCGGGGTGCTGAGCCGAGTCGCTGAGCGCGTCGTTGCTGATAAGGAAGACGGCAAGGTCATCAGTCGTAACTTGGTACTTTGCAATCTCGTGCAACGGGACCGCGCCCCACGGAAGATCGAGATTCTGGTTGCTGTGTTGAAGTTTGGTCAGAATCAAATCGGCAAAGGATGCGCTGCCGAGCTTAACCAATCGCGCCTCATAGACCGCATCATCGCCTGATTCGTTGTAGTGCATGCTGACTCGATAGGACCCATTCTTCATGGCTTCTACGCGAACGCTACCTGGATTGTCTTTGTCGGTACTCAGCCAGCTGCCGACGATTGCGGGATCGGCGACCGCATCGGTTTTCAAGTACAGCGGCGAGAGCGTGGAGGCGCAGCCTGCGACGAGAAGTGCTGCGAGAACAGTCGCTACTAGGGCTGGAAGGCGCATTGGAGGTCCTCACAAAACAATTTTGGCGCTTTGGAAGTAAGAAAAACGATAAGCCGCCTGCGGACGGGAGTCAACTGGGGGACGGCGCTGGCTGATAAAGGACGGGAAAGATGAGGAGGAGAAGAGCGATGACGATGAAGACGAGGCGGCTGGCTTCGGGGCCGAGCATGCCGCCGGTGAGCCAGTCGGGGCCAGTCCAGGACGTTTGGAGCAAATGGCCGACGCCGAATTCGCCCGCGTTGCGTCCGGAATAGAAAAACATCGCCGCCCAATCGAAGGCGGCGTGGAATCCGATGATGAAGGTGAGTGAGCCGGTGCGGCGAATCGTGAGGCAGCCGAACAGGCCGAGGAGGGCGGTGCAAGCAAAATCCTCCCAGCGTTCGAAGGGTTTTCCGAAATAATGCAGAGCGCCGAATCCGACGGAAAGAAGAGTGGCGGCGGGCCAGAAGCGGATGCCGTCAGCGAGAGTGCGGAGCATGTAAGCGCGGAAGGCGATTTCTTCGGCGACGCCGATGCCGAATGCGGCGATGAGCCACCAGAGCGTGGCGCGAAGAAGGGCGCCACCGTGAATGGCAACGCCGGTGATTCGGTAGCCGTGAAAAACGGCGATTAATCCTACCAAGAGCGAAACAGCGAGAAATCCCCAGAGCAGTCCTTGCCAGAATTGCGCGCGGAAAAAATTTTGCGTCGGGATGTAATAATCGCGGAGAGATGCGTCCTCGATGCGGGCCATGATAAGAGTCGCGACGATGGCTGCGATGAAGAGCAAAGCGTCGCCCGTGAGCAACCAGCGCGGGTCGAGGAAAGGATGATTATTCGCGCCGGGGAGTACGAGGCTGGCGAGAAATTCGAGTCCAGAGTCGATGGCGGCGGCAATGAATAGCCAGATAAGCAAGCGCCAGCCGGCGCGGATACGACGATCGGGTCGGAAGAAAATAGGCCAAGCGGGCATTTGCGAGAGAGGATACCTTGTTCGTCTGCGGGAGTCCAATAACGGATTGCAAAGGGGAGAGATCCTGCATAGGCTTTGGAGCTAGGCGGAGTTCAAGGCATAATCGCGCAGAAAATGAGCGAGAAGACGCGTCAATTTTCGGTAGGCAAAGTGAAGATGGGGCGGGGCGCGCCGCTGTTTTTTATTGCGGGGCCGTGCGTCATCGAGAGCGAGAAGCACGCGATGATGATGGCGGAGCGGCTCGCGGAAATCGCGAGCAAACTGCGAGCGCCGCTGATTTTCAAAGCGTCATACGACAAGGCGAATCGGTCGTCGGCGACATCGTTTCGCGGGCCGGGGATGAAAGAAGGATTGCGGATCCTGGCGAAGATCAAAAAGAAATTCGGGCTGCCGATTTTGACGGATGTGCACGAGACGGCACAGGCGGCGGCAGCGGCGGAGGTTTGCGACGTGATTCAGATTCCGGCGTTTTTGTGCAGGCAGACGGACTTGCTGATCGCGGCCGGGAAAACGGGGCGCGCGGTGAACATCAAGAAGGGGCAGTTCGTGTCGCCGTGGGAGATGGCGAACGCGGTGGAGAAAATTGCGAGCACGGGGAACGAAAAGATTATTGTGACGGAGCGGGGCGCATCGTTCGGGTATCAGAATTTGGTGGTGGATGTACGGTCATTCCCGATTTTGCGGAAGCTGGGATATACGGTAGTTTTTGATGCGACGCATTCAGTGCAGCTTCCGGGCGGAGAAGGGAAATCGAGCGGAGGGCAGCCGGAGTTCATCGAGCCGCTAGCGCGTGCGGCGGTGGCGGCGGGAGTAAACGGAGTGTTTATGGAAGTGCACGACAATCCGGCGAAGGCGCTTTCGGATGGAGCGAATGCGCTGGCGCTGAAGAAATTCCGTCCGCTGGCGGAGCGACTGATGAAAATCGATTCACTGGTGCGCGAATGGGAGAAAGCATGAAGGCGACGCCAAAGGCGGCGAAGGCTGCGGGCAGCGTTGAGGCGGCGCGTCGCGTGCTGCGCATCGAGGCGGATGCGATTGCGGAATTGATTGGGCGGCTCGACGAGCAGTTTGAGCGCGCGGTGGAGATGATTCTTGGGTGCAATGGGCGCGTGGTGGTGACGGGACTGGGCAAGTCTGGGCTGATTGGACGAAAAATTTCGGCGACGCTGGCAAGCACGGGCACGCCGTCGGTTTTCTTGCACGCGGCGGAAGCGTTGCACGGCGATTTGGGGATTTTGATGCGCGAAGACGTGGCGCTGGCGATTTCGCAGAGCGGCGAGACGGAAGAGTTGCTGGCGTTGCTCGAACCGATCAAACGGTTGGGGATTCGATTAGTGACGATGACGGGCAATGCGCGTTCGACGCTGGCGGGGGCAAGCGATGTGACGCTGAACATTGCGGTGAAGGAAGAGGCGTGTTCGCTGAATTTGGCGCCAACGGCTTCGACGACGGCGGCGCTAGCGATGGGTGACGCGCTGGCGATTGCGCTGCTGGATCGGCGAGGATTTCGGGAAGAGGATTTCGCGGCGCTGCATCCGAAGGGGAGTCTTGGGTCGAAGTTGAGGCGCGTTGAGTCGGTTATGCACCCAGGTGACGCGATTCCGCGAGTGGCGGTGCGAGCTACGATTGCGGAAGTGACATACGAGATCAGCCGGAAAAAACTGGGGATGACGACGGTGACAGATGAGGGCGGAAAACTGCTCGGGATCGTGACTGATGGCGATTTGCGACGATTGATGGAGAAGCGGAAAAAAGAAGCGCTGGATTTGACGGCGGCGGAGGCGATGACGAAAAATCCCGTGACGCTCGAGCGGACGGAGTTGGCGGCAAGTGCGCTGCGGCTGATGGAAGAACGGAAGATTACGTCGGTGGTGGTTGTGGATGCGGAGAAGCGAGTCGAGGGCGTGGTGCACTTGCACGATTTGTGGACGCTGCAATTGTTCTAGAGGTTGGAGGCGGGGAATTGGAGTTGGAAAGGCAAATTGCATGCGGAGCATGAGACGTTTCGCGATTTGGTGAGTGAGATGCGGGTTGAATACATCGCACAAGAGACGTGCGAATAGGAAGAAATGCTGTTCGATGCTGTTCTTCGAACAGCAGGCAAGTGTG
>DATFQU010000224.1:0-6058 GCA_035264005.1 Candidatus Acidiferrales bacterium | reverse complement strand
TGGCCACGTCCGCGCCGACCGCCTGGAAGCCCACCATCGCGGTCAGCTCCGCCATCACGGGGTTTACTTTTCCCGGCATGATGGACGAGCCCGGTTGCAACGCCGGCAGAAGAATTTCCGCGAGGCCCGTGTTTGGTCCGCTCGAAAGCAGGCGCAGGTCGTTCGTGATGCGAATCAGTTCGAGCGCGAGATTGCGCAGCGTCGAGGACGCGGTGGACATCGCCAGGTTGGATTGCATCGCGTAGCGCATGTCGTCCGTCGCGATCAGTTTTTGGCCGGAGACTTCTGCCAGTTTCGCCACCACGAGTTTTTGAAATTTGGGGTGGGTATTGACCCCTGTTCCGACCGCGCTACCCCCCAAACCCACCTCGGAGAGCAACCCAAACACATTATGTATACATGCACCACAATGGTGCATTGCGGTCGCGTACGCGCGAAATTCTTGGCCCAGTCGGACGGGCACTGCGTCCATCATGTGCGTGCGTCCAGACTTCAAAATTTTGTCGAATTCTTTCCCTTTTCGCGCAAAAGATTTTTCCAGTTTCTCGCACGCAGCGAGCACGCCATCCATCGCGAACAGTGTCGAGAGGCGCATCGAAGTAGGGAACACGTCGTTGGTGGATTGCCCAAAATTTACGTGATCGTTCGGATGGCACACGGAGTAGTCGCCGCGTTTTCCTCCGAGAATTTCGATCGCGCGATTCGAAATCACTTCGTTCGCGTTCATGTGGAACGAAACTCCCGCGCCCGCTTGATACACGTCGACGACAAATTGATCGTTGAATTTTCCGGCGATAACTTCATCTGCCGCCTTGGAGATCGCGTTTCCGATATTTTGCGGAATGAGCTTTAGGCCAATGTTTACAAGGGCTGCAGCCTTCTTGACGTATCCGATGGCGCGGATGAGATTGGGATCGGCGCGATATCCGCTGATCGGATAATTCTCCACCGCGCGCAAAGTTTGAATGCCGTAGTAGGCGTCCGCGGGAACTTGCTTCTCGCCGAGAGAGTCCTTTTCGATGCGATCGGTCATTTAGTCTCCCTAAGAATTGCAGTTCAATTATGACGCGCGCTCTTCCTTCGGCAACACACTAACTTAGAAGCGTGCAATCGAGCAAGCCGCCTTGGCAGTGTTCGAAACGCAGAATTGAGCCTGACCGTGTGGCGCAGGACAGGATCATCAGCCGTGCGGTCTTCGCAAATCGCGATCGCGTGTTCTATGCACCTAATGTACGTGTTTCGTGAATTGTCTTATCCCTTTTTTCTAAACTCCGCGGGGCGGGTAGTGTGGGTTTTGGGGCGTTCTTCTAATCAGTATTGGGACGGAAAGAGAAGGGTGAAATGCACGCTGGTGAGCGATGGCAGGAATCAGCAGCAGTAACGAACAGAGCGATGCGGGACGAGAGCAACAAGAGCGGCGAGGCCGAACCCAAAGCTGAATCCGCAGAACATTTCACGTCAGATCAGGGCGAGCAACGAGGTTATTCCCACAAAAACTCGTCGGCCACTCATCGCAATATGTGAAGCGCGGCGTGAAGAATGCGCTACCAAGGCGGACCACATCAAATCAGGGCCAGCAACGAGGTTATTCCCACAAAAACTCGGCGAGCAACTCATCGCAATATGTCAAACGCGGGCGTGAAGAAAGCGCTACCAAGGCGGACCACATCAAATCGGGAGGAGCAACGAAGTCATTCTCACAAAAACTCGGCGAGCAATTCATCGTCACGCGACAAGCGTGGCGTGAAGAAAGCGCTGACCAAGCGGACCACGTCAGATGGAAACGAGCTACGAAGTCATTCTAACGAAAACGCTTGCGCTCACGCCACACAGGAGTGGCAACCGAGCTTCAATCGTGAGTCAGCCAGCGAGGAATACGCGAAGTCCGCGCCAGTTACAAAGGAGGAGACGATGGAGGGCGGTGACAATGGTGACGGCAAGAGTCGAAAGCCGAACGCGGCGTTCTTCGTCAAGTCTTGTGAGCGCGGATTCCAAGAAACACTCATTCAAGGATCTTGCGTCACTCGATCACTCGTTCCTTGGTCGTTGTACCGGAACGAGGCCGACAGAAATATGCGGGCGGCATGAGAGCGAGTCCCACGACCTACTTGAAGATTTGCTCAGAGTCAGCGTGCCACGACAGCAGCAGTACGCCGCTGGCGAGGGCGGGGGGATATCGAACAGTGCAAATCCGGCGAGGCGACTCCGGTGGGGAGTTACGACACATCGGCGACGGTGATTTTGTGAAAGGCCGCAGTTGCGAGAATCACGCGATACGTCTCGATTTTTCAGTGATTGGTGCGACGTGCCCTGAGACCGGGGTCGGCGACTCGATGGAGGCTCTGCGAAGTGCGCGTATGACGGGATTCGGGCCGAGCAGCGGCAAATCACACCCGTCCTCGTTCCGGTCCTGGCTCGACGTCAGAAGCGGAAGGGACGAGTCCTTTAGTGCAGTGGGGGTGTTGCGCGGCGAACGGCGTCGTATTGCGGCCTGGCTGCGCCGATGTACAAGAATCCATTCCGCTATGCGCGCCTGGATATCGACTTCGACCAATTCGTCCATGAGTTCGATCATTCGTTTCCGAAGGTTTGCACGGTCATTGAGGCGCGCGAGTTCGAACGATTCGAGCGAAATCTTTGAGCAGGTGGCGAGGTATTCGAGCAGCGGCTTGGTGGTCTTCATTGGTCGAGTCTCCGGGCCATCCGCAAGCTGACCAAATGCGGCTGGGATTGGAAGGATACGCTGGATATCTACAAAGTCAATATTAGATATTCTGTACTACTCAGTACATGAGGTACATCACCAAGCGTCGCCGAGCCGTGAGCTGGAGTGCAGAAAGATGAAACAAATGTTTCCGCCAGTCAAGGGGCAGGACGTTGTTTTGCGTCGAACATAGAACACAGATTTGCAACTTTCTGAGGAGCATGGAACTTGCGGGGAAAGCAGCTCAATAGCGGGATCCGCGGCGGCCTTTGGGAGGAACAGCATCTCCAGGGCATGGGCCCGGCTGTTTGGCTGTTCGGCTGGCTGGTTCACCGCCAGACGCGCGAACGGGACGGCGTGGGATTGGTGCTGGCCGGGTCACCCTTGACCTACCGGGTCATCAGCCAGGACACGGGAATCGCTGAACGCACGCTGAAGCGCTGGATGGCCAGGCTCGGGCGAGCGGGATATGTCCAAGTTACCCACACCGCACACAAGCGGATGATTATCCGGATCTCGAAGGCCAAGAAGTTCGGCCCGCAGCAACTGAGTTTTCCACAGAAACAGTTCAGTTTTCCACAGGCTCCTTTTTTTGCGCCGAATTCAAAAGGGCCACTTTCGGCCCCAGAGACCGCTTCAAAAGGGCCAACTCTGGCCCATAACAAAGTCTTCCAGTTCGCCACAAGTGGCGTAAAACCAGATGGTTGCGTTTGCACGCAAACGTCACATAGAGAATTTAAACCTGAAAGAAAACAAACAACTGCTCAACCCATCGCCAGCCCGATTTCCGGTGCTGGAGAACCTCCAAATTTCGACGCATCACCCTCCAAGGCAAAAACCACCTCAAAAACATCGCAGATAGGCTCTTTCCGCCCCAATCCTCCCGCTGCACATGTCTATCCCGCCCGTTATGGGCCAGACAGAAGAGCGCTTCGCGAAATGGAGGTACGCGCCGAGCTGCGCGTGGGCGCCGGTCCAGTGGTTCGCAGAGAGTGAGCCGTCAATGCCAGAACGCGCAGAAGACGTGCCATCTAGGAGGAACAACATGGTTCGAGGGCTGCTGAAATGCGAGCTGGGTCACGGAGCGGAGCCGCGTCGGGGCTGGAAGTTAGCCTGGTACGAGCCGCGAAGGCGCGTCGGCATATTCCTGCCAGCGCCGTTGCACGTGGCGGCACGGGCGATCCGCGAACTGAAATGGCGTCTGTCCGTGGCTTGGCGAGCACCCACACGCGAGCGTCAGGATGTCTTCGACCTGCAGCGCGTCCAGCGTGAAGAGCAGAAGCTTTCCGCCGAGTTCGCGCGCGGTTATTTGCGCGGATGGCAGGAGTGCATCGACGCGTGGGCGGCGGCAGTGGAAACCGTCTCGCACGAGGGCTGGCCGCACTAAGGCATTCGCGCAGCGATGTGATTGTTGCCATCCTTGTTCCGAGCGTCACCGAAAGTGAAGGGAAGTGGGCGTGAATTCGCCAATCTCAGCATAAGAGACACACAGCAAAGCAGTGCGATTCGTCGGGCAGGGGGGAACGATGAAGCCGCGAGAAATGTTTGACGTGTGCCATGGGCGGTACAAGAGTTTGCGGGCGTATTTGGCGGGACACATGGCGGCGATTGATTTGGAGTCGCCGTCGGAGGGATATCGCTGGCGTCCCGAACGCGCGCGTGCCGAGGAGTACGTCGCCGACTTCCAAATGATCGCAGAACGCGCGCTGAAGCGCCCCGAATGGCGCGGCCGGCTCAAACTGTTCCGAATTTATTTCTTGCGCGGCTTCGAATATCAGCGCGCGATCACCTTGTGCGGCGTGGCTCCCGGCACGTTCGACTTTTGGGTCAGTGAAGTGAAGAAAGCGTGCGGGAGGGAATTCGCTCGCACGGGACTTTTCCCGCCCGGCGATTACTTCCGCAAGCGCGGAGACGGCATTTCTGCTCCAGATAGAGTTGGCTAACCGACTTAGATACGTAGCGTATGTTATACTAACTCCCCATGCCCAAGACAATTTCTTTGGCTGCCTACGCTGTCAAAATTTGGGACCCGGAAGAAAGAAAATCCCAACCGATGTCCAGCTTTGACGGCGAGCATGATTTCATGGCCTTTCTTTATGGGGTGTTGTCATCGCTTAAGAAGACTTGGTCCCGAGACAAGAATTCCCAGCAGGTTTTGCGAGTCAAAACGCTGAAGCAGACGGGCCGAGCGACATTCGGAATTATTGAGACCGGTGAGTACGGTGTGGAAAGTACGTTGTTGGATGTGGAGAAGGAGGTTGAGGTTCACGCTAGGAAAGCAACGGAAGCGAACATGCTGCCGTTTTATTTCCTGCTTGATGTGCCAGACGAAATGGATGAGGCAATTCTCCTTCTTCAAAGAACGGGCATGTACGGAATACGCCATCTGTTCTCCCACGTCCTGTGCGGAGAGTTCGATAGGAAATTCACCGACTATAGGCTGAAGATTCATCCTATAGTCGACAAAGAGGAGATCGAGAAATATCAACGCGGAAGAATAGAGTCAATTAGGTTCATCAGCTTTAAGATTCCACCGGATATAACGGACGCCCTCGAAGGTGGACACAAAGAAACCTTCGGACGCGCAGAATTGATCATTTATGCCCGGCGAGGTAGATACCTGCCCATAAATCGTAGGCTCAATCAATTTTTCTCTGGTGCGCGCAAACTGTCGCAGCTCGTCGCGTTGGACGAAACAAATTTCAAGTATGACGACATTAAGGTAAAATCTAAGGTTGGCGGAAGCTCTCGGACGGTTGATTTGCGTGAGTTAAAGCGTCTACGCTCGTACTATGATGTTTCCGGCCAGGTTCAGCTAGATTCTTCTAGCGGTCATCCCAAGTTCGCTTCGATTCACGAGGCAGCGCAGGCCCTTCGCGACAAAATCGCAAAGACTATCTATGGGCAAGCCCATGAGTAAGATCGACGTTTGGCCAATCGTTACGAATCACCTGCGAACGCTGGTGGACTACTCGTCCGGCGGGGCAAGCAGGTTTGATTTTTTCTTGTTCTTCGGGATTCCGCTTCTCGTCTCCGCGTCACTCCTATATTTTAAGTGGGGATTCTCTGTCGATGCTCTCAACGCCTTGTTGGCCGCTTTTGCTATTTTTGCCGGCCTCCTGTTGAATTTGCTAATTCTTGTATTCACGTTTTCGACGACAACTACGTACGCGAATGCACTTGAGCGAGTTAGGACACAATTTGTACGCGAACTCCACAACAATGTTGCATACGCTGTTTTGGTTTCAATTGTGATTGTGGTTGTTTCATTGGTGGCGATTACTCGGCTTGGCGATGAGGGAACTTCAAACGTCGTGAAGCACACGGGCCCATACTCGACGTTCATTCTGGTCT
>DATFQU010000223.1:0-8257 GCA_035264005.1 Candidatus Acidiferrales bacterium | reverse complement strand
GCGATGTATGCGCACGTGTAATTTGTCGGGAAGTTGTACCAGTTCCAATACTCCAAGCCCAAGAATAATCCCGCGAACAATCCGGCGAGCGTCACCGCAAAGACGCGCTTCCAATACGAACTCTTTCCGCCCGCGCCCATCGCCAAAATGCATGACAGGAAAAACGCGCTGACCACGTCGATGACGAATTCTCCGCCCAGCAATTTGCCATAGCTCAATTGCCCGCCGCCGGGTGTGTAAGACATAATTCCCGTCGGCCCTTGTTGATATTTTGCGGTGTAAGCGTCGGTATCCGACTTGATCTGTTCTTTGCTGCGGCCCGGCGCCATGTTCGGTGCGGGGAAAATGTAGAAGCCCGGCTCGTGAATCGTCGCGCGCATTGCAGAAAGGACGGTATCTTCCTGCGGAATCGCTTTCACGCCAACTTCAGCCAGCCCCGAAACCGTATGCAGAATCGCTCCGACAATAAAAACCACGACTCCACCGACAAGCGCACCAAGAAGAACTCGCTTTAGCATCGGACCACCTCCGAAATTGGCGCGGAATATATCGCTGGGCCAATGCAAAAGCAAGAGCGCGAGGCGTTGTGAGGGCTTTCTGCGACTGGCGCGTCTGCGTTGCTTCTGTTAGCCTCGCACGTCGCGCAATATCCATCGTCCCGGGAGAAGAGATGAAACTTCGCAATCTGTTTTCGATGGTCGTATTGATCGCCGGCGCTTCCGCCACCTTATTCGCTCAGCAAAAACAGGATCCTCACAAACTCGCCTTTGACATTTACAAGCAGCTCATCGAGACCAACACCACAGAATCAGTCGGCAACATGACGACTGCGGCGAACGAAGTCGCCACCCGTTTCCGCGCAGCGGGATTTCCGGCGAGCGACGTGACTGTTCTCGGGCCGGATGAGCGTCACGGCAACGTGGTCGCCAGAATTCACGGTACCGGCGCGCACAAGCCCATTCTCTTCATCGCTCACTTGGACGTTGTGGAAGCCAATCGCGCCGATTGGTCGCTCGATCCCTTCAAGCTCACTGAAAAGGACAGCTTTTTCTACGGCCGCGGGACGAGCGACGTGAAGGATGGCGACGCGATCCTTGCCGCGAATTTCATTCGTCTGAAGGAAGAGAACTACAAACCGGACCGCGATTTGATCATTGCGCTCACATCTGACGAAGAAGGCGGAGATTTTAACGGCGTTTCCTGGTTGCTCGAGAAGCATCGCGACCTGATCGACGCGGAATATTGCATCAATACCGATGGCGGAGACTTTCAGCTGAAAAATGGGAAGCCGCTCCTCACGTCGATTGAAACCAGTGAAAAAATCTACGCCGATTTCGAGTTGCATGTATTCAACAAAGGCGGCCACAGCTCCCTGCCCACGCCCGACAACGCCATATACCATCTGGCCGATGGGCTCGTGCGCTTGTCGCATTATCAATTTCCGGTGGAATTGAACGAAACGACGCGCGCATTTTTCGAACGTACGTCGAAAATGGAGCATGGCTCGCTAGCGGCCGACTTGGCCGGTGCAGCGAAGAATCCTCCGGACCGCGGCAGCATCGAAAAACTTTCCGCGTCGCCCTATTACAACGCGCTGCTCCGAACCACGTGCGTTGCGACGCGCCTCGACGCAGGCCATGCAAACAATGCGTTGCCTCAGGATGCCAGCGCCATCGTGAATTGCCGGATTCTGCCCGGCGGCACGCAGGACGCCACCGAAAAAACCCTCGTGAAGGTCCTGAACGATCCGCAAATCAAGGTTTCCCCAGTCGTTGCGCCGCACAATAGTCCTGCGTCGCCACTGCGAAAGGACGTTTTGCAAGCGACCGAGCAGGTCGTGGGGAAAATGTGGCCCGGCGTGCCGGTGGTTCCTGTGATGGATACCGGTGCAACTGACGGCTATCGCCTGCGCGCCGCGGGCATTCCGACATACGCGATTTCTGGAGTTTTCATTGATATGGACGACGTTCGCGCGCACGGTCGCGATGAACGCATCCTGGTGAGTTCGTTCTATTCAGGTGTGGATTTTTTCTATCGTTATATCAAGGCGCTCTCATCAGGAAACTGATCGAGAGCAACTTTTCAGTTCGGCGCCTTAGCGATGGATTGGCGCGGCCGCTTTTTTCACTCGCGTGTACGTGGTCTCAAGGGTCGACATGGCATTGTTCGGCCCTTCGCCCAGCAGCTTCACCACGAAATGATCTGCGTCCTGTTGCGTGATGGTCACGCGGAGAATCTGGCGTCCTCCGCCCGGTCCGAGAAAAGCTCCGGTGTATCGAACGGTTTTTCCATTGTCGTCGCTCGAACCGTCGAGAACCAAGAACGCGGTTGACCCGTTGTAAATCCACATCGCTTCGTATTGTTTGGAGCCGTTGTTGTACCCATAAAGCCGCAGTCCCGAATAGGGCTGGCCAAGCGAATCACCGGAGTTTTCTTCTTCCAGGAATCGCCCGCCGAGGATGCTCTTCAGTTTCGCCGTACCAGTGAACTGCTGCGGCTCGGCGCCCGGCGCGGAGTACGTTTCCGTCGTAGTGTAGTCTCCAGCGCGCTTCATTAATTCCGCGTGCGCAGGCCCCGGTTGCGCCTGTTCCGCTAGCGCTTGCATAGCCTTCTGTTGTGCATCGGTCAGCGCCGGCGCATTTGGTGGCTCTTGCTGTTGCACCCGTGCACTTCCAGCAAACAAGATCAAAATCGCACAGCTTGCCAGCAGCTTAAGTTCCCGTTTCATGAGATTCCTTTTGCGGAGAGTCTAACTCTCGGTATCCGAAAATGAACTGGAGTCGTGATTGCGCGTCAAGGTTGTACGGCGAGGGTTTATGACAATTGACCGCCAAGCCCGCTACTTCGGCTGCACGCGTTCGTCTTTTTCGATTTTGCCGTCGCGAAGGCGAATAATGCGATGCGCGCGCTGCGCAACGTCCGGCTCGTGCGTAACGAGAATGATTGTGTTGCCTTGTTGATGCAAACGCGCAAAGAGCGCCATGATCTCTTCGCCCGTTTGCGAATCGAGATTCCCGGTCGGCTCATCGGCCAGCAGGATGGAAGGATTATTAACCAGCGCGCGAGCGATCGCCACGCGCTGCCTCTGGCCTCCCGAAAGTTCATTGGGCCGGTGCAACATACGCTCGCCCAATTCAACTTGCTGCAGCGCTTTTCGCGCTCTCTCCTGCCGCTCTTCCGCGGGAGTTCCGTTGTAGATCATTGGCAACTCGACATTGTGCAGTGCAGTCGCGCGAGGTAGCAGATTGAACGTTTGGAAGACGAAGCCGATTTCCTTGTTGCGGATGTACGCCAGCTCATCATCGTCAAGGTCGCTGACCAGCCGGCCCGCCAGCCAATAAGCTCCCTTCGTCGGCGAATCGAGGCACCCGATCAGATTCATGAGGGTTGATTTGCCCGAGCCCGACGGCCCCATAATGGCCGAGTATTCGCCCTTGCGAATTTCGAGCGAAGTGCCGCGCAACGCGTGCACGTATTCCGTGCCCATCTCGTACGTCTTCCACAAGTCTTCCGTACAAATCACAACGCCAGAATCAATCAGATCCTGGCGGAAGCTTTGCGCTGCGATCTCTTCAACCGCCATTGGCTCCTCAACTCCTCAAAATTCTTCGCTGTCAGATGTGCGTTTCTGTGGAATGGTAGTTTAGTCCGTAGTGGCCGGAACGGAATTATCGATTTTCACCGTTGTGCCGGAGTGCAACGAACGCAGTGCTTCATAGCTTCCGGTAATGACAACTTCGCCGGCCTTGAGCCCGCCTGTGATCGCGATGTCGGTCACGCCGCTGATTCCGGTTTGCACGGGAACGAAGATCGCCTTGTTATTGCGCACCACGAATACACCTTGAATGTCATTCGTCGCGGGCGTGCCATCTGCATTTGTTGCCGGTTTCGCCGCCGCCAGCGTCACGCCTGAGCCGCCCTTTTCTCTTTGCTGATCGGCCTCCAACTCTTGTTTCGTGCGCATTGCGAGAGACTGGATAGGAATCGTGACGACGTTCGCGATGTGCCCGGTATCTATTCTCGCCGTAGACGATAGCCCCGGCCGGATGCCCTTCGGCGGTTGGTCGATACGCACGTGAACTTTGAAATCGCGCGCTTCCTGGCTGTTGGCTGATGTTTGCTGCGTCGTCGCCAATCCCGAGGTGCGCAGAATCGCTTCTTCACCAACGTCCGCAACGTGCCCTTTAAACGTTTGTCCAGGATAGGCATCGATTGTGACCGTGGCCTGTTGTCCAACTTTCACGTTCGGAACATCGGCCTCATCAACCATCACTTCGGCGTTCACATCAGCCATATCGGCAATGGTCATGAGGTAACTGCCTTCCGCATTCTGAATGCCCGGAACGACAAATTCGCCTACCTTCACCGGGATGTAGGTAACCAGTCCCGCAATCGGAGCGTTATAAACCGTCTTGTCCAGCACGTCCCGCAGGCGAACTTCAGTTGCCGATGCCTGTGCCTGACTGAATTTTGCGACGGTAAGCTGGTCGTGAGCCTGCTTCGCCCGCGCCTGGTTTCCTGCCAGAGTTGCCACGGCTGCATAGTAGGTGGATTTATAGGTATCGAAATCCGACTTGGCGATGAGCCCCTCTTTGTAAAGCCCTTGCCCGCGGTTCCAATCGTTCTTTGCTTTCTCAAGATTCGCTTCGGATTGCTGCACGTCGGCCTGCGCGGCAGCGTCAGCGGCCTCGGCAGATTCCACCCCAGCCTCCGTTGAGTCGATCGTCGCCTGCTGCGCCTTCACGTCTGCTGCAGGTTGAATCTTTTCCACACGCAAGAGCACGGCGCCTTTCTTGACAGTGTCTCCCTCTGCTACATCAATGTCTGTGATCTTGCCGATTCCCTGTCCGAGAACGTTCGTATAGTTCTGCGGACGAATCTCCCCCGAGGCGGTCACGATCGACGTGATGTTCCCCGTTGCTGCGTAAGCGGTCTGAACCGTTACAGTGTCTTTATTGGACTTGACACTGATGACCACAATGGCCGTAAGTACTGCGGCCGCACCAATGATAAGAGCTGGCTTCTTCCACGTTTTCATTGATCTTCTTTCCGGTAAAACCTAGCGCTAACTCAGATGCACTTCCACGTCCTTAGGTTAATACGCTGCGAGGGCGCAAAAAGTTTCTCGGGCGGCGTATCGTAACCCTTTGACGGCATCCCTAAGATTGATTGAGCTCGCTAACATGATAAACGACATTTCCCTAGGGTGAAAGACATCGCGCAATCCGGCGGTAGTGGTGTCATTTGATCTTGTGAGTTGGTGGCGGCCTAGAGAGATAGGCACGCCACTTGCTCATCTCTTACTTTCCCACAGGCGCAGACTGCGCTGCTCCCCGAACAATTCTTCAAAATAACGTTCATAATCGTCTTTTGACTTTGAGACTCGAGCGATTCCTAAAAGCTGTCCCAAGTGGGTACGAAGAGCCTTCACTCCAATCTCTGAAAGAAATTGATGCAGCCGTTTCCAGCGCGCTTGGGTGCTTTCGCGCTGGGTTCTTGTAAGCTCTAAAATCCTTCCGCCGCTCTTGGCTAGGGGACGATACACTTGGTCAACTGTAAGGTGCATGAATTTCCAAGGTTTGTTTCTTTCCGGTTTCGGTAGCTGATATAGCCGATACCACTCTTGATACAACTGATCCGGGAATTCTTTTTCATATTCTCTTGCCTCTTCGCGCACATACATTTTGAAGGCGGCGATTACCTCTTCTTTTGTAACGTCATATCCCGCCAAAGCGTAAACGAGACCTTTAATGCCAGCTTTAGCCGAAGCATTTACAATTACGTGCGCCTGCTGCGCCATCCTTGCCTGTCTAGTCGTTAGCTTTCCATCCGCCTCAGCTGCAAGAATTGCTTTGCAGACATCGATTAAGATAGTTACGTCGTATCCGTAGATAGGTTGAGGGGCGATATTCGCGCCCAGCGGCTGCCCTTGAAAAATAAGGGGTTGCTCCAATTTCTCTCTTAGTTCGCGCCCAAGGTAGCCAGCGATCCTTTCGCCTTTGATGAATGTAGGGAAGCGGCTTCCACCCTTGGTGAAACCAATAGCTTCGCCCATACCTCTTTGGCTGATGACAGCGGTCTTATTCGTATCGTCGAGTACGTAGCAATCGACATCAATTCCAAATTCATCTTTGAAGTTACCTTTGTGCGTAGCGCGGGGCATTGGAGTTTTACCTGCTTTGATCCACCTCGCCTGAATAGCCGTCCTAGCAATCTCGCTTCGCCTTTCGGCAGATAATTTCTGAGCGCGCGCCTCTCCCCCTTTTGCTGCGCCGAGTAGGGATAGTTGTTTCGCTGCCGCACTCGGGTCTCTGTGGTCAGATTGGGTCATGTTCCACCTCGTCAATATTTGTATACTTGCTCGGGCACGTTGTCAACATTTTTCTTGACTTCATTCTCGGGCAAGTATATAAGAGAGGCGTAAAGCAAAAAGCCCCGCTTCCGGCTGTCACCGAAAACGGGGCAAATCCAGCAAGCGGAGTAAGCCGCATGCCGAACCCTGAAACGGATTATCGGCTTGCTACCGCAGAAAGGCAAGCCGAAATGAACGTCCTATCGAAAGATAAACAAGCTCAAATCCTCAATGCCCTAGTGGAAGGTTGCTCTGTCCGCGCTACAGCCCGTCTAGTTGGCGTGGAACACAAAACCGTACTGCGCGTCTTGCTCCGCACTGGCAAACGCTGTGCCCAGCTTCTTGACGAGAAAATGCGGGGTATCCGTGCTCGCCGTGTCCAAGTGGATGAAATGCACAGCTTCGTTTACGTGCGCCAAAAGAACCTAAACCCTTCACGCCACGACGATCTCACGATGGGCGAGCAATACCTGTTCATTGCAATGGACTCCGAAACGAAGTTAGTCCCGTCTTTCCTAATCGGAAAGCGCGATGCGCGAAACGCCTACTTCCTAATGAAAGACTTGGAATCACGGCTTGCCACGCGACCGCAACTGACAACCGATGGATTTCGGCCCTACGTGAATGCGGTAGATGACACGTTCGGAACGCAAGTGGATTACGCCATGCTGATTAAAATGTATTCGGGCGACGAATCAACCCGCGAACGATACAGCCCTTCGGAGATCGTCGAAACGAGAACTGTCCCAGTCATGGGCAATCCGAAACCGCAGTACATCTCAACATCGCATATCGAGAGACAGAATCTCACTGTGAGGATGCAGCTTCGCCGATTCACGCGGTTAACGAATGCATTCTCGAAGAAGCTGGAAAATTTGAAGGCCGCGTTGGCTCTGTACTTTGCGTGGTACAACTTCTGCCGGATTCACTCTACCCTGAGGGTTACTCCCGCGATGGCCGCAGGTATTTCCAGCCACGTATGGTCTCTAGGAGAGATACTCTGATGAGAAATAAAAGGGCCGCAGAGTTCAAGGCTCGCGGCCCGCTATGTGGGTGCCCTTTCCCTTGAAAAGACGCCCGTTCTCTATGTGCAAGCTCAGTATAGCATTCGTGTCAAGGTACGTTACCACCTTCTACATTCGATGTTCTAGAATACGCGCGTCAGTCACCGGTTCAAGCGGCGGCTGGCTCCCTATCCTTCGGGGTAGGGAATCTTAGGGGTAAACAACCCAGAAATCAGGTGACGATCATGGGGAATAAAACCCAAGTCCGCGTCTCTCTGTGCAAACAGGTAAAAAGCCGCGTGGCTACATTTTTCGCGCGTGGGTCACCAGAAATGGTGTCCGACTCTACGCGAAAGACTACGGCCACAAAGCCTGGCGAATTCCTATCTATAGATAGGGTAGTAGCCTAGCCCGCAGGCTGTAGAGACTGCCGCGTGCGTTGGCCGGACGCGTGGGAACAGAAGGGGGATTCATGTGCACCCATGATGAACCTACCGGCCCATTCAAATGACACCACTACCAATCCGGCGCATTATTGCTAAACAAGCCCCCAATCAGTGCCAGCCCCGGGAATCGCGCGGGCAACCCCGAGCATCGTATGGGAATCCGATTCGGTAAGGTTCAGTAGCTGAGCAGGTTAGCTTGACGGGTGTCCAGTTGGGGAATAGAATCTCAGTGTCCGGGGGAATCCACCGATGAATCGCCGTTCGGTATTGCCTATTCTTGCCGTTTTTGCCTTTAGTTTTTTCCTTTCCCCACCGGCGCATTCCCAGGAAACGGATACCAGCCAGCAGCAAGCGGACCAGCAGGCGCAGGATGCACAAGCCAAAGCCAAAAAGAAAAAACAGAAGGATCTCGAAAAGGAGTTGTTACCCGTTTACCGCGATTGGCTGAATGGACC
>DATFQU010000222.1:0-9150 GCA_035264005.1 Candidatus Acidiferrales bacterium | reverse complement strand
CATCCCAAGCTTCGCCGCGCTGCCATAGACGCCATCCGCAAATACGGCGTCGGCTCTGGCGCAGTGCGCAGCATCGTCGGCACTATGAAGATTCACATGGAACTCGAAGAGCAGATCGCGCGCTTCAAAGGGACAGAAGCCTGCGTCGTCTTTCAGTCCGGATTCACGGCCAATGCCGGCACCGTTTCTGCGGTCCTGGGCAAAGAAGATCTGATTATCTCCGACGAGCTGAATCACGCCTCGATCATCGATGGCTGCCGTCTTTCCAAGGCCACCATCAAAATCTTCAAGCATAAGGACGTCGCGGATTGCGCTCGCATCCTCGAAGAAACCAAGGACTGGAACGGCCACAAGCTTCTCATCACCGACGGCGTTTTCTCCATGGAAGGCGATATCGCGCCATTGCCAGAATTGTGCGACCTCGCCGACAAGTACAACTGCATCATGATGGTCGACGATGCGCACTCGTCCGGCGTCCTTGGTCGCAATGGTCGCGGCACAGTGGATCATCTTGGCTGTCACGGCCGCGTTGATATTCAGGTCGGAACACTCAGCAAGGCTATCGGCTCAATCGGCGGCTATGTTTGCGGCTCCCGCGACCTCATCGATTTTCTTTATCATCGCGGCCGTCCGTTCCTCTTTTCCACTTCCCATCCGCCCTCAGTCACCGCGACCTGCCAGGCGGCTTTCGACCTTCTTGATTCCGAGCCTGGCGCAAAGCTCATCAAGCGTCTGTGGAGCAACACCAAGTTCTTCAAGCGCCGCCTCAAGCGCCTCGGATTCGATACTGGCAAGAGTGAAACGCCCATCACGCCCATAATGGTCGGCGACGCCGCGAAAGCCGCCGAATTTTCACGCCAACTCTTCGACGAAGGCGTCCTTGCGCTGTCGATTGGCTATCCGACCGTGCCGGAAGGGAAAGCCCGCTTACGCACAATTGTGACTGCCACTCACAAGCGAGCTGACCTCGAGCGAGCACTGGAGATCTTCGAGCGCGTCGGAAAAAAGCTCGAAGTGATCTAGCGCACAGCTCTTCAAATTGAAGGGGTCCGCGCGGTTTTACCATAGCGGTGTCTCTGTGGCATCATGAAGAGCGAAGCCGTGCCCTGTCCGCACGGTAGAGGATTACCGTCATGAGTCCGCAAAAACCGAAATCCAGCGAGGAATCATCATCGATGGCTAAACCGCCTAAACGAGACCAGCTCGATCGCACTAAAGAAAGCGACGACTCCGTTGACGAAGCTTCCCGCGAGTCGTTTCCGGCCAGCGATTCTCCGGCCTGGTCTCTCCCTATCAAGCGCAAGAAGCGCTGACGACGTAGGTAGTTCTTCCCGACATTGGCGCTGCTCCATGCCTTGACTGCGGCATGCCACGTTGCGCGTTTCGTCCTCGCTATTAACTCTTTATCTGTAGGCCCTCCGGATGGTACTTCCCAGACAGGTCGCCTGCTCCACAATAGTACTAGAACCTCGTGCTCCCGCATGTCATCGGCATTGAGGAATGGGGTGGGTTTCAATGAGCAGAGTGCGATATTTTGTTGTCCTTACGGCAATCGTAGTTGTGGCTTTTGTCCTCGCTGGCTGCAGCCATGCCGTTTTCCCAACGAACGGTTCCACTGGCAACACAACGAGCCCGATGATTCTTACGCTCCATGATTCACCTCCGACCGTGCCAGCAGGCATCACCGTCACTTCATTCGAGGTCACCGTTTCCGGAGTAACTCTGCAACCGGGCAATATTCCGCTCCTGTCGAGTCCACAGACAGTTGAGCTCACCCAGCTCAAGACGAACTCGATTTTTTTGCAAACGACCCAGGTGGCCGCCGGAACCTACACAGGCATCACCATCACCTACTCGAGTCCGCAGTATACGTTTTTGAACAATTCGGGTTCCGCTGTGACCGCGAATGGCCAATCTTGCGCCGCCAACGCTTCGTGCGTCGTGTCGAATCCGCAGGTGGATAATGTTACTGGGACGGCGACCTTCGCTTCGTCAGTCACGCTCAGTCAGGGAGCATCAACTTTGGTCGAAGCTGACGTAAATTTAAACGATGTCATTCAGGCCGGCTTCGACCTCGATTTCAGCAAATCCGCAGGCGCTACCGTCACGTCGCTGAAGAGTGGCACAACGGCGCTGCCAATGAACGTCGCCGGAGCGGTTACGTCCGTCAGCTCAAGCACGTTCCAGATGACCCCGACCCAAGGCCCGGCGCTGACGATTACCACCAACAGCAACACTGACTTTGAGTTTGCTCGCGACAACTGCACTGCAAACAATCTTACTTGCGTCAAGGCCGGCCAAATCGTAGGGGCAACGGTCCAGGTTCAGAGCGACGGCGTGACCTTCGATGGTGTTCAGGTGGACTTTGATGATGCGCCCAGCACCCAGCAAGTGAGTGGCACCATCGTTATTCAGAACGGGACACCACCCACAAGTGTCGTCATGGTAGTCCACAATACGATTCCGCCGGTGTCGAGCCTGCCACCGGGCACGAATGTAACCGTAACCATCGGCAGCGGAGCGGCCTACTTCATCAATAATGGATCGTTTGTGTTGCCCTCGGGATTGAGCTTTGGCTCAACCTCCGATCTCCTCGTCGGCCAAGAGGTGGAAGCGCGCGTCGCATCGGGCAGCAGCATTTCCAGCGCAAACTTCACCACAGACCGGCTCGCACTGGAACAAACGCAAGTGGAAGCAGTTGTGAGCTCGATCGATCCACAGGTTGCGCCATTTCCGTTTTTCATCTTGAATCCGTTGCCGGCTATATTCAGCTCAGCTCCTGTAAACCAGGCAACGAACCTTGAAGTCGTTGACACCAGTTCAAACGGGCCCCAAGGAACCGTCTACGAGAACTTCACGATAGATAACATGACCGGTCTCACTCCGGGCCAGAATCAGTTCGTCAACGTTGGAGGCTTCCTGTTCAATACGACCGGTACGGTGGGCTCACCTTCGATCATCGCCACGGTCGTCCGCGGCGAGGTCCCAGGCACGTAAGCGGAACCGCGCAAGAGGAAAGCGAAAGGCCGGGATTTTCGCCCGGCCTTCTCTGTTTCTATCGTTTCTACGCCACAACGGGAGGGGCCACGATCGATGTCCGCTTCAGGTGACGGTATACCGCCATGGCAATCGCGCCCAGTCCCCACCACAACACAACGAGGTGTGCGAGAAATCCCACATGGTAGGGGATTATTTCGAGTCCATGAATGATCGCCAGGCCTAACGCCAAGCGGCCCAGCAACCCGCCCGTTCCTACCGTTGGTCCCAGCAGAATTTCTCCCAGCCAGCTCGCAACAAAGACCTGCGCCGCATATATGGCAACCAGCCAGATCAGAATTGTGGGAATTGAAATGCCAATTCCGACAACCGTAATGCAAACAATGGCTGCAACAATCGGGGTTGCGAAAAGAAAAAGAACGCCGAATCCAAGCGAAGGCAAAACGTTTTTGCTGGCGCGCACCACGTCACCGAAAAACTGCGGTACCAGGAGCAGCAACACTAACCCAAAGAGAAACGCGGCTCCCCAGAACTCCGCGCGATGCCAGTAGTACCTCCAGCTTGAATAGGTCGGACCTTCTCTCAGGGGCGTGAACGCAAGGGGACTCGCGAGCTTCGCGCCGGGATCAACGGTGGCTTCGTGGCGCCCTGTATACTCCGTCCTGCCTCGAACACTCGCGCTCGGGCCAATGCGCAGGTCCTCGCCGCTGACTTTCAGTCCGCCGCCAATTGAACCGTCGATTGTTGCATCACCTAACTTCGCGGTCAGGTCGCGAGCTACATTCCCTGAAATCATCGCCGTCGCTGCAAACAGCGTCAGCGTTCCTCCAATTTTAGCGCTTCGGTCCATCTCGAAGTCCTGGCAGCCTCCGAGTAGGTTTTTGTTGACCGTGCCAGTGACATTGAATGTCTGCACCCAGGCGCGAACATTTCCTTCCACTTGTCCGCTGATGTGCAGTTCGCTGGCCGCCGCTATCACATCTCCTGTAACGTGCCCCGTGATTTCGACCTCGCGTCCCCACGCGAATACATCTCCATTCACCGTGCCATCGATACGAATGAAATCTCCATACACGAAAAGATCGTTGTTGACCGTTTGTCCCGAGGGCAGGGTGTAACTTGGATGGCCATGGACAACCTCGCCGGCGTGCGCTGTGGGTGCCATTACCATCAATAGAAGCAAGGCGAGGAAACCTGCATTCGCAAGCACCACGCCAATCACTGTTCCTCCTCTCCAAAACCTTCGCAGGAAAACGAGAGCGAGAATGCAGAAAATGGTACCGGCGAAAAATCCGAAGAAAGTCAGCAGGCTCGACCATCCTTTCCAGAATGCGCCGCTGAAAAAGAGCATCGTCATCAGATTGCCTCCGCTAAATCCTGCCTGATTGAGTTGGTGTTCAAAGGGTTCGACCACGCCATTCCACAACGTCAGTACGCCCGCGATGGCCATCGCGAGCGCCGTCGCCCAGCCCCACCGCAGGTTTGGGTGCTTCGAAGGCGCTGCGAATCGGGCTGGTACAGGATCTTTTTCCTGCAAACTTTGTTCGATCCACAATGTTTCTCTTTTCAGCGATTCCAGCAGCATGCGACATTCGGCGCATTCACCGGTGTGCGTAAGCACTTCGGATGCTTGCGCCCGCTCAAGCTGGCCGTCTAGGTAAAGAAACGCCGTCATTTCGTCGAAATGATTCATATCTTGCTCCCAACGGCAGCATGTCGCTGGCCCTCTGGCCCCTGTTCCATCGCGCGGCGCAATTGATGGCGCGCGCGCAACAGCAGAACTCCGACGAATGCGCGCCTAACCCCAAGCGTCTCTGCAATCTCGTCGTAACTCATGTCCGAGTAATAGCGTAACGTCAGCGCCATGCGTGTGCGTCCCGGCAATTGCTCGAGCGCCTTGCGCACCTCTTCGCGCGATTTTTGCGCGATGAGCTGTTCGAGTTGCCCGGGATCGGGGTGCTCCAGCGGCATGGTTTCCACGTCTCCCGTCTCCAAATCTTGTCGCACCCGCCGGCGCCGCAACAAATCCCAGCAATGATTGGCGGCCACGCGGTAAAGCCACGCATTGAACGGTCGCGACGCATCATACTGATCGAGCTTGCTGCGCACCTTAAGAAAAACCTCCGAAGTCGCGTCCTCCGCGTCTTCCCGCGACGGCATCGCTCGCCGGCAAAAACGAAAAACTCCCGGCGCGAACTGCGTGTAAATCTCGGCCCATGCCTCGTGATTCCCGTCGCGTGCCTGGGCCACCAATTCCGCCAGGCCCGCCTGACTGTCCTCCGGCTTTGGGCTCCCTGTCCTCATACCCTTGTACGCACCGTGCTTGAGGTAAGTTACACCAATGAGGGCCGATTTGGCTCGAATCGCTTCAAATTTGGAGACTTACGCGAAAGTTGCACTAGCTGGCGGTGACCGGCATTTATCGTGGAAAACTAGCGCCTGCCGGGGGCTACTCTTTTGGTTTCAGTTTCAGGCGCGGCTTGTTCTCTTCCAGAAATTCACGCAGCCCGTCGGCGCTGTCGAGCAAACGCATCCATTGCTCGTAATAGAGCGTCACCGGGAAGCGGCCCAGCCCGTAAACGCTCACCCCGCCCTTTTCGCCAACGCGAAATTCCAGCGTGCCTTTCTTCCTCGAACCGCCCTGCTTCTCCAACTCGGCAATCCGCGCCAGCAATTCTTCTCGGGTTGGTTCACTCATCTCCTCGCTCCTTGCCCTCTTCGGGTGGCCGTCGCCCGCTTCGGCAACTCAGCATCTCTCTTGTTATACTGAACGCTCTGCCCTGAACTGTCAGGGTAATCTATGGCTCCCTCGTCCCGCAAAAGACTTTTTCTCGTCGACGCGATGGGCTACATCTTCCGCGCCTATCACGCCCCCATGGACCGTCTGCAGACCCGCGACGGCACTCCCACCAAAGTTCCGTATCTGTTCGCTACCATGATGCGCCGCCTGCTCGAAAGCAAAACGCTCAAGCCCGACTATCTTGCCATCGTTTATGACGTCCTCGCACCGACGTTTCGCGACAAACTCTTCACGCAATACAAGGCGCAGCGTCCGCCTATGCCCGACGACCTTGCCGTGCAGCTGCCATTCGTGCGCCGCTATTGCGAAGCCATGCGTTTCCCCATCGTCGAGCTCCCCGGATATGAAGCCGACGACCTGATCGGCACCCTCGCGCGCCAGGCTTCCACCCAGAATCTCGAGACTTTCATCATCACCGCGGACAAAGACTTGATGCAGCTCGTCGGCGGCCCCGTGAAAATCCTCAATCCCAGCAAGGGCGATCTCCTCATCGACGAAAAAAAGGTCGAGGAGCTGATGGGCGTTCCTCCCGAAAAAGTCGCTGATGTGATGGCTCTCATGGGCGACACCATTGACAACATTCCCGGCGCGCGCGACCCCAACGAAAAGCCCCCGCCCGGCGAACGTCGCAAAGCCGGAATCGGCGAAGTCGGCGCGCGCATGCTCATTCAGGAGTTCGGCAGCGCCGGAGAAGCCATTCGCCGTGCCTCCGAAGTGAAGCGAGCCAGTTACCGCGAAGCCCTCGAAAAATACGGTGAATTCGTCCACCTCAGCAAGCAGCTCGCGCAAATTCCCACCGACGCGCCCGTTCAGCTCGACCTGGGCGCCTTCGTTTTGCAGTCGCCCGACGTGGGCCCACTCCGAGAGCTCTTCGCTGAACTCGGCTTCACGTCGCTGCTGAAAAACCTTCCCGCCGCGACTCTTAGCGAAAAAACCGACTACGCCAGTTTCGCATCTGCGCACGAGCTTCGCGATTTCCTGGCGAAGTTGCCACCCGAAAAGGAAGTCGCCATTTGGCTCGACGTCAACGCCCCTAGCGAAGATGAAGAATGTTTCGGCTGCCCCGTCCGCTCAATCGAAGTCTCTCACCAGAGCGGTTTCGCGCGCACCCTCGCGAACGACTCAAAAAACGAAGCTCTCGCCGCGCTCGCGGACTTTCTAGCCGATCCGAACCACCCCAAAATCGTCCATGCCCCTAAGACCTTCGCGCTCTTCGCGAATCCAACAAGCGCCTCGGCAGGCCACTCGCCTTTGTCCGGTATCCGCCACGCAACCAAGCTCTACTCCTATTTGCTCCGTCCCACCACAGCCAATCACTCTTTCGCCGAAATTGTTCTTCGCCATCTCAACGTGACTCTCTCCGGCGCGCCCGGCGAACACGCCGACTTCCTCATGCGCCTGGCGCCGCTCATGCGCTCCGAAGTCGAAAGCGAAAATCTCGCTTCCGTTTACGAGACAATTGACTTGCCTCTCGCTGCCGTTCTCGCGCGCATCGAAGGCGCCGGCGTTTGCACTCATCCCAAAACGCTCAAAAAAATCTCCGCCACGCTGGAAGAAGAGATCGCCGGCTTCGAAAAGCGCATCTACGAACTCGCCGGCTTCGAATTCAACATCAATTCGCCCGTTCAGCTTGCCGAAGTTCTCTACGACAAACTCAATCTCACTCTTCCGCGCCGCACTCGCGGCAAATCGCGCTCCACCGCCGCCGAAATTCTCACCGAACTCGCCGCGCTCCACGAGCTTCCCAAGCTCGTCATCGACTATCGCGAACTGGCAAAACTCAAGTCCACCTACGCGGACGTCCTTCAGGAGCTCATCTCTCCTCACACTGGCCGCATACACACTCAATTGAGCCAGACCGGAGCCGCCACCGGCCGCCTCAGCTCGTCGAATCCCAACCTGCAAAACATTCCCATCCGCACCAACATCGGCCGCGAAATTCGCGCCGCATTCGTCGCCGAGCCGGGCAACGTGCTCTTCTCCGCCGACTACTCGCAAATCGAGCTGCGCATCCTCGCGCACTTCTCCGAAGATCCTGTGCTCGTCGAATCTTTTCAGCGTGGTGAAGACATCCATTCCCGCACCGCTCAGGAAGTCTTCGGCGTCGCGCCCTTCGCGCAAACCGCCGAACATCGCCGCGCCGCCAAAGTCATCAATTTCGGCATCATTTACGGCCTTTCGCCCTTCGGTCTCGCGCAAAATCTGCAAATCGACCAGAAAGAAGCCGCGAAATTCATCGCCGCATACTTCGACCGTTATCGCGGCGTCAAAAAATATCTCGAGCGGCAAGTTGCCGAGACGCGCAAGTCCGGAATCACCCGCACCCTTTTCGGCCGCGTGCGCCAGATTCCAGAAATCAATTCGCCGCAGCCCAATCTGCGTAATTTCGCCGAACGCACCGCCATGAACACTCCCTTGCAGGGCACCGCCGCCGACCTAATCAAACTCGCTATGATCGAAATTGACCAGCGCCTCACTGAAGAAAATTTCCGTTCGCGCATGATCCTCCAGGTTCACGACGAACTTCTCTTCGAGGGTCCGCAGGACGAACTCGATCGCCTCGCCCCCCTCGTAAAGCGCGCCATGGAGCAGGTCTATCCCCTCCGCGTTCCGCTCCTGGTCGACGTCAAGGCCGGACCCAACTGGCGCGATATGAAACCCGTTCCTGTGTCATAATTTTCCTGGAGCCTTTGTAGCGCAGTCCTCCGCATTTTGGAGGTCTGCGGCTTTTCTCAAAATTCAAACTGATCCCTCACAGCAGTTCGTATCGGAGGTTTTATGTCTCATCATCACGCCGCAGGCTTTCTCAGCATCGTCAATGACGCCAAGTCGCGCGTCAAAGAGGCCGATTTTCGCGATATTAAAAAGCGCCTCGACGCCGGAGAAAAAATGATCCTCGTCGACACCCGCGAAGACAGCGAATGGGCCCGCGGCCACATCCCCAATGCAATTCACCTCGGTAAAGGCGTCATCGAACGCGACATTGAGAAAGCCATTCCCGACAAAAACGCCCCATTGGTTCTTTACTGCGGCGGCGGCTTCCGCTCCGCCCTGGCCGCCGACAACCTTCAGAAAATGGGCTACAAGAACGTCATCTCCATGGACGGCGGCTGGCGTGGCTGGACCGAAGCCAACTTCCCCGTCGCGAAAGACTAGCGCGCATCGTTCGGATGTTAAGCGGTCCGGCTTCAGGCCGAGGGTATTAAGGCCGGGTCACTAGCTGTCATGTATCAACAGGTTGTTCCGATCCAGGCCGGAACGGGAGATGGGCGGAGCGCCGCCGAGACTAGCATGAGGGCGATGCCAGTTGTAGTCATGCAGCCAGCGTGGCAGATGCGCGGCGCGTTCCTCGG
>DATFQU010000221.1:0-2962 GCA_035264005.1 Candidatus Acidiferrales bacterium | reverse complement strand
TCCTCATCGTCGAGGTTCGCGCCAACATTTCCTATGTGGGGATATGTCAGGCAGACAATCTGGCCTGCGTAACTTGGGTCGGTGAAGACTTCCTGATATCCGGTAAGACTGGTGTTAAAAACGACTTCGCCGCCACGGCGGCCATGAGCGCCCGCCGCGCGTCCTTTAAATACTCTTCCGTCTTCGAGCGCGAGTATCGCGCTTCCCTCGTGCGCCTGCTGCAGCGTGTCCTCCGATGCGGCTCATCTTAACACCACTTGCAACTCTCGCTTCGGCGCGAATTACGGCGCCGAAATCTCTCCGAATTCTCCGAACGGCCAATACGCAAACACCGCTTTGCCGTAAATCAATTTTCGCGACACAGGACCGAAAATCCGCGAATCGTTCGAGCTGTCGCGATGGTCACCCATCACAAAATATTCGTCCGGCGGAATGTGAATCGGCCCGTACGTGGAGTCGTCAAAATAACGCGCCGGAACGTACGGCTCCACCACGTGCTCGCCATTCACATAAAGCTGGCCTGCGCGAATATCAATCGTGTCCCCGGGCAGTCCAATCACGCGCTTGATAAAAGACATGGACCGGTCCAGCGGATACCAGAAAACAACCACGTCTCCGCGATGGATCGGCTCAAAGCGGTAGACATATTTGTTGATGAAGATGCGTTCCTGATCGCTCAGCAGAGGTGCCATGCTCGTGCCTTCCACCTTCACCGGCTGATACAGGAACACAATAATGAACGCAGCCAAGCCAAGCGCGATGGCCACATCGCGTCCCCAGATCTTCAATTCACGATTAAAGGAAGAAAGCTGCTGCGGCTCAATTGGAGAGGTAAAGTTAGGGCTAGTCTTCTCTGCCATTCCTTGCTGCACCCCTATATATCACGCCGGGGCCCATTCCGCCAACGCCCGATTTTGCGGCGCCGCCCGTCCAACCTTTTATCCTGTTCGCACTATAATATACGATGCCATTTTGCCGTCGTGCGTTCTCGTTCGCGCGCGAAATCTCGTGACTGGTTCGCCAGAAAGGTTGTGTATGAACTCGTCCCTCAAAACGCTTGCGCTAGCCGCTCTTTGCCTTTCCCTCGCAGTCGCGTCATCGCAGCCGGCCCAGGCCGCCTCTGACTCGCAGCTTCATTGGGTCGCGGACGTCCCACTGCTCGCATGCGATGGCCTGCCCTGCATCGACGCGCGCATCAACGGCGCCACTGTGCGTATGCTCATCGACACGGGCAACGAAGCCTCCGTTTTCGACTCCGCTCGCGCCAAGACGCTGGGCATACAGCTCTCCGCTCTTGATCAACCGGGCGCGTCGAAGGACATTTTCCGCGCCACAATCCCTTCGGTCTCGATCGGCTCGCTGAAACTCACCAACCTCCGGGTGCTCACGATGGGCCTCGCCAAATTTGTCGCACAGAATCAAATGCCCCACGCCGACGGCTCGCTCGCCTACACCGTTTTCAAAGATCGCGCCATCCAGATGGACTTCCATTCTCGTCGTTTCCGCGTCTCCGAAGTAACTTCCTCCACGCTGCCCTGCTCTGGCGCGTGCGATACCTTTTCTCTCATCACCTTCGGCAAGGAGGGCCCGCCAATCGTAGTCGCCAAAGGATTCACGATTAACGGCCAGCCAGTCACCGCGCAGATCGACACGCAATATTCCGGCAGCTTGCTGGTTTATACAGCCTCGATTGACAAACTGGGATTATCCAATGCGGCGAAAACAGATAACACCAAACCGTTTCCTTACACCGACGGTGGAGTCAAAATGAAATTTGCTCCGGCGCAAGGCGAGGGTTTCCACGATCTATCGCTTGCCGTGTCGCATCCGGTCGTCTACTTCCCCACGCCCGGCGTCCACGAGCCCGACGCGCTTTTCGACGCTACCGTGGGAATCGCGCTATTCCGCGACGCGGTTCTCACCCTCGATTTTCACAATTCCACGGTATCGGTGCAGAAGGGCTAACGCAATGTTCAGACGTGTTTTGTGGATAGCTTTCCGTCAGCGGCATTGTCCAGAAACCAGATCGTTTCGCCCTCCGGATGCAGCACTGCTACGGGAAGCTTCTCAGTTTCTGCGTCCACATCGCGCCGCAGCGTCGCAACGATTTCGGCCTTGTCCGCGCCCGCAACAAGAAAATACGTCGCGCGTGCCCGCCGCAGCACGGGAAATGTCAGACTGATTCGCACCGGAGGCTCTGCCGGCGCTTTCACGCCAACGGCCCACCGTTTTTGCTCCGCGAGCGCGGGCGACCCCGGAAAAAGCGAAGCCGTGTGCCCCTCTACCCCGATTCCGAGCAGCATCACATCAAACGACGGCCCGCTATCCCCAATGAAAGTTCGCAGCACTTTCTCGTATTCTTGCGCTGCCTGGTCCGCCTTCGAAAAAGTCGTCGGAATCGGATGAATGTTCTCTGGAGGCACCGGCGCATTCTTGAACAGCGTTTCGCGCGCCATCCGGTAATTGCTCTTCGGATCATCCGCGCCGACGAAGCGTTCGTCACCCCAGAAAAAGTGCGTCTTCGCCCACGGCATTTTTTCGCGATACTCGGTTGACCAAATCTGATACGCGCGCTCCGGCGTGTGCCCTCCCGAAAGTGCGATCAAGCAGCGTCCGCGCGCGCCTACTGCCTCCGTCGCCACGCGCACGCACTCTTCGCTCGCCGCACGGCTCAGAGCGTCGAGGTCCGGATAAACGCGCGCTCCTCGGATTATGCCTTCGCCCATGTCCGTCCCAAATCCTTCAGCAATGCGTCCGCTTCCGGCGGTCCCCAACTGCCTGCCGCGTAAGAAACTACCTTCGGCTTGTTCTCAAGCAGGGGCGTGTACAACCTCCACGACGCTTCCACCCAGTCGTCGCTTACAAACAGTGTCGCATCCCCCTGCAGCACATCAAGTAGTAACGTCTCGTAAGCGTCCGCGAGCGGCTGAAACACTTCCGAGTACCGAAAATGCAAATCGCT
>DATFQU010000220.1:0-16136 GCA_035264005.1 Candidatus Acidiferrales bacterium | reverse complement strand
TGCGACGGAGTAATCCACAGCGCCTTGCCAAGCTTCGCCCATCGCTTTGTTTTTCCAAGCAGACCGACGAGCCGGCTGAAGTAACCGTCCGCGACGGTTACTTCCGTGGCCACAAATGTTTCGCGCGTTTTGTTGTAGATGAATACTGAACCATTTTTGTGATTGTTGCCGGTCATGCTTTTGCCACGCTCCTGCCAGAACGGCACAAAAGTTTGTGGTACGCTCGGCCCGTTAATCTTTAAGCCCATTCTGATCCTGTTTTCCGAGACAGCCGTTTTCAACGTGGCCCGTAGTGCCGCCCGACGTTCGCACAGGGGAACGGTGCGGTCGGCGCGGAGTACTTCCCGCGCCCCCGGCGTAAGTCCCAAGGTTCAATTTTTTTCGCGGCGTCTTATTTACTCGGCTGACTTGCGCTTACGGCGCCAAATAATCACGAAAAGAACGAGCACGGCTCCTATTCCACACCCCACTCGAATCAAAGTAACGTTGTCCATTTTTCTTCTCCTAGTAATGTAGTCGAATCACCACTCACTGCTCCCCGCGAAACCATCAAGTGCCTCAGTTTACTTGGGGAAATCCCGCAAAATCGCGAGCACTGCAGGGCCCAGAATCACCACCATCAACGCCGGGAAAATAAAAAAGACGAGTGCTGGCACCATCTTGACGGAGGTCTTGGCGCTCCTCTCCTCAGCGCGCTGCCGCCGCTTAGTACGCAGATCATCCGAGTGGACGCGAAGAGACTGAGCAATGCTGGTGCCAAATCGTTCCGTCTGAATCAGCATCGTAACCAGCGACTTGATGTCTTCCAGACCGGTCCTCCGCGCGAGTTCTCGAAGAGCTTCGATCCGCGTTTTTCCTACGCGCATCTCAAGGTTTACGCGCTGCAGCTCGTCGCTCAGTTCCGGGTGGGCAATGCGCAGCTCTTGTGCGACGCGCAATAAGGCTTGGTCAAGCCCCAGCCCGGCCTCGACGCAGATCACGAGCAAGTCCAGCCCGTCAGGAATACCCTTGCGCAGGCGATGCTGGCGCGCGCTCACTCGCGACGACAGCCAGAGATCCGGCGCCAAAAAGCCAACCACCGCCGCTATGAGTGGGAACACAAACGGATTCTGACGGTAAATTCCAGTTGCGAAGACAATACCGACCAGCACGGCAGGCAAAAGAATTTTTACGCCCTGCATGGCCAGCACCGCATTTGAACTGCGATACCCGGCTCGCACCAGCATCAATTCCGTTTTTGATCCCTGACTCGACCCGCGATCCGGAAGAGCCTTTCCGATTGTGGCCAGCGTATCGCGTACTACCTCTTTTTGTTTTGCCACAAATGCGGTGCGCTTGACGGGTTGCGCGCCGCCATGGAATAGCTGGGCAAGACGGGTCGTGACGCTCTGCTCCGCGGGCGCGAAGGCGTAAACGAGTAGCAGGAGAACGGCGAAGCTGCCCACGAACGTCACTCCCGTCATTAGCCAGAGCATTTCAGTCTCTCCATTCGCTCATCACACTTCGAAATGAATCACCTTCCAAATCACCGCTGAGCCGAAGATCTGCAAAATGCCCGCGATTAGCAGAATCATGGGGCCATCCGGGTCGGTAAAAAGTATCTTCATGTAGTGTGGATTCAACGCCCCTAAGGCCAACATCATTACCGGCGGGAGGGCGATGAGGATCCCGGCGGTCAACCGGCCTTGCGCCGTCTTCGTCTGAACGTCGCGGTAGATGCGGAAACGGTCGCGAATCACTCGTGCGAGACCATCGAGAATCTCTGCGAGATTGCCTCCCGTTTCCTTCTGGATGAGCAATGCCGTCACAAAGAACTTTGCATCGATCGAGTGAATCCGTTCGCTCATGTTCAGTAGGGCATCGCGCAGCGGAATGCCGAAATTCTGTTCTTCAAACGTCTTGCGAAATTCACTGGCCACGGGCTCACTCGCTTCCTTGGCGATCATTTCCAGTCCCGTGGTGAATGCGTGGCCCGCGCGAACGGCGCGTCCAAGAAGGTCCAGCGCTTCGGGGAAGCGCTCTTCAAACATCCGGATACGTTTGCGCCTCTTCCACGCCACGAACACGTATGGAGCTAATGCCATTGCCGACGCCGCGAGAATTTGCACCGGCAAGTGGGGATAGAAATACCCGCACACCACATATGCGGCCACTGTCAGCGTGGCCCCGATCAGGACGAATTTTGCCGGCTTGATCTCCATGCCGGCCTGCACGAGGACTTCGCGGAGCTTGCCGGCCCAGGACCAGCGCATCATCATGCGATGGAGAAGCGGAACGCTGCTGAGCATCTCGTCTTTGACAAGCTTCAGGGAAAGCGAAACTTCACCGCGTTTTTCCGCTTTTTGCACAGCTTCGAGGCGGCGGCGCACCAGTTCCTGATTTTTGTCGCGTCCCAGCGATACCCAAACGAACACGAGGATCGCAGCCACCAGCAGAAATGTCAGTGCGGCAATCAGCAATGCCATACAGCTTCTCCTTGCTCGGCAAATCGAGAAAAGTCAGAGATCACTCTCTCCCAAGTCATACGCCAAATTGGCGGCACGGCCGAAATCACAAAAATCCTCCTAATGAGTTGGTGCAGCGTCGAACATCGAAATTGGCACCTGCACACCGGCGACAACCAAACGTTCCGTGAACTTCGGTCGAATTCCCGTGGCCACGAAATCACCAATGACCTCGCCGCTCTCGCGGATGCCGCGCTTGCGGAAAACGAAAATGTCCTGCATGGTCACCACGTTTCCTTCCATGCCAGTGATCTCCGCGATGCTGGTCACTTTGCGCGTGCCATCGCTCATGCGGTTGACCTGAATCACCAGATCCATTGCTGAGGTGATTTGCCGGCGAATCGCGGTGTCGGGAATGTTTAAGCTGGCCATAGCCACCATGGTTTCCAGGCGGCCAATTGCATCGCGAGGCGTATTCGCGTGAATTGTCGTCAGCGAACCGTCGTGGCCTGTGTTCATCGCTTGCAGCATGTCCAGTGCTTCTTCGCCGCGTACCTCGCCCACGATGATTCGATCCGGGCGCATGCGCAACGCATTGATGACCAGTTGTCTTTGCGCCACCGCACCCTTTCCCTCGATATTTGGCGGACGCGTCTCAAGGCGCACTACGTGCTCCTGATGGAGTTGCAGTTCCGCCGCGTCTTCGATCGTGACAATTCTCTCCCGGTCAGAGATCGCGCTGGAGAGCACATTCAGCAGTGTGGTTTTTCCGGCGCCCGTCCCACCCGAGATCAGTATGTTCAGCCGCGCCTTCACGCACCCAATCAGCAGATTCAGCATCACCGGAGTTAACGAATTGTTATTCACCAGATCCTCTGCTGTAAGAGGATCGTGTCCGAATCGCCGAATCGACAGGCACGGGCCGTCCACCGCCAAGGGGGGAATAATGGCGTTCACACGCGAGCCGTCCGCAAGCCGTGCATCCACCATCGGTGAAGATTCATCGACGCGTCTCCCGACCCGGGAAACGATTCGGTCGATGATGCTCATCAAATGCGCGTCGTCCCGGAACTGCAACGGCGTCAGCTCGAGCATTCCTTTGCGCTCGATGTACACGCGCTGGTGAGTGTTCACCAGAATGTCCGATATGCTGCTGTCGGCCAGCAATCCCTCAAGCGGCCCAAGCCCGAAGACCTCATCCAAAACTTCCTGCGCAAGCCGCTCTCGTTCCTGCAGGTTCATCGGCGTTGACTCGCCGACGACCAAAGCTTCCAGGATTTGTCCCACCTCGCGGCGCACTTCCTCGCGATTCACTTCAACCAGTCGTTCGAGGTTCAATTTCTGAATCAGCTTGCGATGGATCGCTACCTTGGTGGCCGCAAAATCTGTCCGCGCCACAGGAATTGTGCTGTGCATTGTCCCCTACCTCTTTGCCGGAAATGAAAAGAAGCTCTTCTTCGCAATCGGCGTCGTATCCATTCCCACGAGTTGCGCCGCAATCTGTTTGTATTGGTTACTGAGAACGTTATTGTGATTCTCCATCAGCGGCGTGCCCAAGTTGATCGCCTGGCTGGCCTTGCGAAAATCATTCGGCAGGCAAGCGAATACCGGCCGGCTGATGTCTTTCTGGATGCTCTTCAATACCTCTTCATCGCCCTTGTGCCAGCGGTTGATAATCACGCGGGCGCGACTGGATTCCAGTCCCATCCCCGAAAGCGCCAACAGCCGCCGCTGCAGCGTCCACAGTGACGGCACATTCGCTTCTGAAATAATCAACACCATACGGGCCATGCGCAGGATTTGAGTCCAATCAGAAGAGAAATGCGAGCCAAGGTCCACCAGCACCACGTCAAACGAACTCTGCGCGACATTCACTAAACGCTCCAGGCTCGGCGCCGCAATCGCCTGCCATTCCTCAGGATGCGTTGCGCCGCCCAGCACTTCCAGCTTCGTGACATGATGCGTCAGCAGCCCTGCGAAAAAGCGGCTGTCCAGCCGCTCGATGTTCTCCGCGGCGTCGCGCACATTGAATTTCGGCTGCAAATCCAGAAACAGGTGAACATTCCCCAGCGGCCGCGCGAAGTCCAGCAGCGCCACCCGTTTCCGCGCATATGTTGCCAGCTGCACGCCCAGATTCACCGCCACGGTTGTTGCCCCCACGCCGCCTTTCGAGCCCATCACCACGATCAGTCGCTCCAGGAATGGCTGCGCCTTCGCGTCCCCTTCACCCGAGAACCGCAGCAGCACTTCCTTCAGTGCGTCCGTGGTAACCGGCTTCCCGACGAAATCCTGAACACCGCTGCGCATCGCCTCGAGCAAGAGTTGTGGATTCGGCGGCATAGTTGGTGCGCAAGCCACCAGCTTGATCGTTGGGCGCACTTTGCGTGCTGCCGCACCCAAAGCGAAGTACGCTTCCGGTTCGCGCCCCAAGTCGAGCAACACTACATCCGGCAGTGCTGCCCCCTCGGCCAATTTCCATCCTGGCATTGGCCACTGCTGTACCGCCTTTACGACGCCGGTCTGCTGCAGACAGGCCAACAGATGTGCGGAATTGGCACCATCGGAACTCGCTATCGCTACTGTCAACATCAGTCCTTCTTCCCGTTTGTTCCTAACATGGATCTCATGGGTTCTGTTTTGGCTGTGTCGTTTTGGCTTTTGCCGGCGTTGTCGGTCCCAGGAACTCGTACGGCATCGCGGGCCCTTTCGGCTCATGTCCTGCTTCCAATGGCTGCACAATGTGTGGAGTCACAACGATGAGCAGCTCATTGCGGCTTCTGTTCAGCGTACGGCTCTGGAAAAGTTTCCCAAGGATCGGTATGTCTCCGATCCCCGGAATCTTTGAGAAATTCTGAGTCACGCGATTGTCCAGCAATCCTGCAATGGCAAAGCTCTGGCCGTCGCGCAAATCCATTTCTGATTCGGCCTTGTTCACCGAAAGCGCCGGAATCAGGAATCCTTGAATCTGCACCGCGTTCGCGAAATCGAGCGAACTCACCTCCGGGGCAACCTTCAAATGAATCGTCCCATCCGGCATCACCGTTGGTGTGAAGTTCAATCGAATGCCAAAATCCTTGAACTGAATCGTGATGCCTGCAAATCCGTTCTGTCCTCCGGAGTTTTGCAGCACCGGGTAAGGAAACTGACCGCCTGCCAAAAAGCTTGCGTCTTTGCCCGACTGCGTCAGTAAGTTCGGCTCGGCCAGGATTTGAATCACGTTCTGTTGCTGCAATGCTTGAATCAGCACGGCGAGATCAATGTCCGGCCGGAATATCGCTACGTTCAGCAAATTGCTGATTGTGAATAGATTTGACCCTGCGGTGGTGGTCGACGTGTTTCCATTGGTCGTTACGTTCTGCGAGAGAGTCAGTCCCGGAGGCGAAAACTGTTGCGTGCTGACCGACAACGGCATATTGCTGCCGAAATTCCTAAGGAAATTCGCGCCCAATTGGCTGATCGCCGTCCGATCCACATCTGCAAACCGCACCTGCAGCACGACTTCCGGAGTGGCCTGCGCGGGCACTTCCATCGCGCTCGCCACTTTCGGTGCTGCGCTCTTCACCACCTCAAGAATCTTGTCTGCTACCGCAGGAGACGACACTCGTCCCGAGACCAGCACCACGTCATTGAATGTCTCAATCTGCACAGGCTCCGACGGAAAAATCTCATGAATCTTTTCGCTCAGACCCAGGATGTCGATGTCAACCGAAAGATCGAATGCCTGGCTCTGGCCGTTTTCGTCCCAAATCAGCAGCGAATCGCCGCCTGCCGCCTTGCCATTGAGCTGAATTTGGTTTGGACTGACGACGATGCCTTCTACGATATTCGGGTCGGCAATCGAAACCGTCTTGATTCGCGTTGGTGAACTAATCAACAGCGAATGTCCAACCAGCAGATGTAGCATTTGCGGGCTTGCCGGCTCCTGCGTTTGCTGATTCGCATCCGCTGGGGAAGCTGCCGTGACGGGCGGCTTTGCCGCCTGCTGTTGCGCGTTCACAGAGACTGCGCCGAATTGCAGGACTGCAAAAAGCAGGATCGCCAAACCACTCAATCCACTCCATCTCATGGGCTGTTTGCGCATTCGATTCCTCTGGGCTCCTAGAATTGGCCTTCGTTCGGGAATGACTTTGTCGTGCGCTTATCCCCGCTGATGATTTCAATCTGATACGGCGGCGGAGGCGGCACGGGCTTGCCCTTCACAATTCGCCGCGGCGCTTGCGGCTGCGCAACCCCTTCAAACAGCACCGCCTGAAGCACTGGCGCAGGCTCCGTGATTTTCGTGTCAATCGTATTCCGCAGCGCGAGCTGGATTTTCCCTTCCGTGCTGGCCATCGCCAGTTTCACCGCATCCTCCGGAGTCACCAGCAGCGTCACCACTGGCACATTCACCGGCTTCCCGTCTTTGTCCTGCTCGATTTTCTGGCCCGCAGCCAGCACGCGTACATCTTCCAAAATCGTCCGCGTGATGTTGCTATCGCTTCCCCCCCGCGCCGACGGCAGAGTTCCGGTCACTAGCACGTCGACCGTCGTTCCCGGAATCACGAACCCCGCCACTCCCACCACGTCGTTCACCGCCACCGAAAGCGCCCGCATTCCCTCTGGAATCGTCGCAGGCAATCCCGCGCCGGCCTGTCTCGGTGCCAGTTTGCTGTCCAGAATCGGCTCGTTCATCACCACCGGCGTAATCAGCGCCCGGCCGGAGCAATCCTCGATTCTCGTGAACATTCCCGCCACCGGCTTGTCCGCTGGCCACGCAATCAGCTTCAAATTCGCCGAATCGACGCGCTCGCCTACTTGCAGAGGTTCGTCGGCCACCACGATGTATTGCGCGACGACAGCCTTCGGCGCTTGCAACTTGTACTGCCGGTAAACGAATGCGCTCGCCAGCAGCGCCACCACCAGCGCGCCTGCGACTCCGATAATCAGCCGGTTACGATTCATGTTCAGACTCTCCTTTACGCCGGTGCCTCAACATCTACTCGCTTCGTTCTTCAGCTCCGCCACAGCGCCGCGCAATAGCAAATCACCGTCGCGAGCGCCACTGCCACGCCAAACGGAATTTTCATCAACCCCGGATTGTCCAGGGTGATGTTCGGGCGGCTGCGAAATCCGAAAGTGACGAATCCGTGGACAAGCACAACCAAATTCCTCGCCGTTTCCTTGATTCGCCCGCTGCGAATTACTTCGATCACAGCCATAATCCCGGCTACAAAAATGCTGCCGAAGATGATCAGCACCAGCAGCGCCGGCCCAAGGATCGCTCCCACCGCTCCCATCAGCTTCCAATCGCCCGCGCCCAGCGCCCGCAGCAGCACAAACGGCAAAAACACAGCGAGCCCGAGCCCCGCTCCTTCAAGCGATGCTTTCCCGCCGTGCCAGTTGACGTTGTGCCAGCCCCAAAGGACAAAGTTCATGATTACGCCGGCCAAAAACCCTGACACCGTCAGCCAGTTCGGTATTTTCCGCGTGCGCCAGTCCGTCCAACCGGCCAGCAGCGTCAGCGCCAGCGCCACAATCCACATCACCTGGTATGAATTCATCGAGATCATTGAGTTCTACAATTCATGGAACTGCCCATTTTTTTCGAGAGCTCAGCCCCTCCGGGATTTGATCGGAGAGGCCGCTCAGAAAAGAATCGAGAATTACGTGAGTTGTCCGCCGACGCTGGTGAACATCGCGCTGATGTCACTTGCGAGCGTGCTCATTCCCGCTGTCGCTGCAAGCGCAACGAGCACGACCAGCAGCCCGTACTCTACTAGGTCTTGCCCTTCCTCTTCCTGCCACAACCTCTTCAGAAGATTCCTCATGTCCTTCCCCTTGGTGTCGGTCGCGATGGATCGAACTGCTTTACTGGCGTTCTTAGAAATCGGAGGACGGGTGAGGCTCCAAAGCCAGGGCTGGGCCCGAGAGAAGCCCTCCCGCCTTCCGTTTCAGGACTACGTGAGCTTGCCGCCGGCGCTGGTGAACATCGCGCTGATGTCACTTGCGAGCGTGCTCATTCCTGCTGTCGCTGCGAGCGCGACGAGAACGACCAACAGCCCGTATTCCACCAGGTCCTGGCCTTCCTCTTCCTGCCACAGCCTCTTCAGAAGATTCTTCATGGTTTTTCCCCTCGATTTTGGTTGCGATAGATTCGACTGCGTTGCTGACATTCTTAGAAATCGGAGGACGGTGAGGCTCCAAGGCCCTCCCGCCTTCCGTTTTCAAAACTACGTGAGCTGGGTGCCTGCTGTGCCGAACATCTTGTTCAGGTCCGTCGCCAGCGTGCTCATTCCCGCTGTTGCTGCGAGCGCAACGAGAACGACCAACAGCCCGTATTCCACCAGGTCCTGGCCTTCCTCTTCCTGCCACAGCCTCTTTAGAAGGTTCTTCATGTGTTTCCTCTCGAATTGGTACAGATTGCGACAGACCATGCCTTTCCGTCGCTGCCTAGGGATATGCATCTGTCGCGCCATCCGGCTTACCCGTCGATGCCCGTGCAAGCCCTCCAGAATCTGTCTGTTAGAATGCTGTTGCGGGGCGGCATACTGCTTCTGTTGGTGGCGAGGGAAAACCGTTACCCTTTGTTGACACCTCGTACCCCTCGATTGTTTGTTTTGGTGACGGGTCTTTGAAGAAGTCTAGGGAGTGGCCCTTTGACCCCACATAACCACATTCCAGGCCAGCCAGCGGATGACCGGAACCCGGGTCAGAACAGAGTCAATTCTTGCGAAGGGAGTCCACCACCGGAGGGTTTCCCGTCTTTCGTGCAGAATCTTCTTCCAATAGCGGTCAGCATTGGGATGAATGCCGTCCACCAGATAATACTTTGCAAACAGAGTGAGTGCGGAAATCCAGAACTCGCGGTGGCCAACGTTTGCGAAGTAGTTGCGAGCAAGCCGGATATCCTCGATTGAGAGAGGGGCCTCGTCCGGTGTTCGCACCTTCGTTGCCATGCTCCGATAGATGTTAATCGCAGGGTTGTAGGTCAGTGGATCATAAGAAAAGAACATCCCACCCGGTTTGAGAGCTCTGCGCATCTGCTCGAAAAGAGATGCGTGGTCCTGCACATGATGAATTGTGTTAGCGATGTAGATCAGGTCGTAGCTGTCGGCGGGAACATTCAGATTCTCGCCCTCGGCGACAATTCCTTCCAGGTCCACATTGAATTTCTGGCCCAGTTGCAGGGCTGTCTTCACCATCGCAGGAGAGACATCAACAGTGGTGACGTTCGCTCCTTGGAGAGCGAAGTAAACAGAGGATTCGCCGAGCCCTGCTCCGATATCCAGTAGCTTTCTGCCGCGCAGCGAGCCCATCCGGCTCAGAATGAATCGATTTTCAAGAGCGGTTGGGGCCTCGAAGCACTCGCGCACGAGGATATCGTCAATCTTTGTGCTGCTGGCCCAGGCATCATGAAACTCCGCCTCGCGCCGCGCGAGCGGCTCCGCCGATTCGTGTACGCGAGTAAGCATCAGCGAGCGGCCGCCCTGGCTTGAAGTTTCGGCCTTTCCGCTACGGGCTGCTCGAAACCAATTTTCTCCGCGACGACATACAGCGGACGGCGCTTGGATTCGCCGTAAACCCGACCCACATATTCCCCGATGATGCCTAGGCAAATGAGCTGCACGCCGCCCATGAACAGAACTGCGATAAACGTGCTGGTCCAGCCTTTTACCAACCCTGTTACGCCGAACCACTGTTCGAGAAGGGCCAGCACAATCCCGACGATCGCCAGACCCGAGGCGGCGAAGCCGATCCACGTGGCCACTCGCAGCGGCGATATTGAGAAAGAGACAATACCGTCAGTTGCGAAGCGCAGCATCTTGAACAGTGAGAATTTTGTCGCTCCGGCCGCACGCGCAGCGCGGCGGTAGGGAACGGCAATCTGCGAGAATCCCAGCCAGCTCACCATTCCGCGGACAAAGCGGTCGCGCTCGGGCATGGAAAGCAGCGCTTCAACAACTTTGCGGTCCATCAGGCGAAAATCGCCAGTATCGAGTGGAATCGGCGTTTCCGAAAGCTTCCCAATCAAACGATAGAAGACTTTCGCTGTCCACCGCTTGAATGCCGTCTCGCCCTCGCGCTCGCTGCGCACACCGTAAACCACGTCGTATCCCTCCATCCACTTTTGGAGGAATTCGAGAATGACCTCCGGCGGATCCTGCAAATCGGCGTCAATGATGGCCACTGCGTCCCCGGAAGCGTGTTCCAGTCCCGCCGTAATCGCGACTTGATGGCCGAAATTGCGCGAGAAACGCACAACGCGCACGCGGGAATCCTGTTCCTGCAGCTCGCGCAACAAGTCCGAAGTCGAATCCGTGCTGCCGTCGTCCACGTAGATGATTTCAAACCTCAGTTGCGCGCGTTCCAGTGTTGCAGTCAGTCGGCGATGCGTATCGCAAATTACTTCCTGCTCGTTCAGGCACGGTACAACGACAGACAGGTGGATTCCGGGGTCCGCAGCGTGCAGCAACCTGCGGCGCGTCGGCGACATTTCTGTGCTCATGTTCAATTTCCTCCCGTTGCGGATAAAGCGGGGGCCGATAAAGAGTCACGGCGGACAAAAAGCGCGCTGGTATCGTCTGAGTATACTTTTTTCCATTCTGGCAACGCCGCTAGCACCGTCGCCAGCGGAGCATTGTTTTCCAGGAGACAGGATTTTACGCTGTAATTGTCCAGCACTCTAAGCGCGCCGGGCTCGAGATAAGTGATGTGCACATAGTCTGAGAGAACGCCGCCGGCTTCGAACAACTCGCTGCGGCCATCGAGGAAAACCTTTTGTTCTGGGCCGAGGGCCCAAACGAGATAGCCGCCAAACCAATACTCGTTAAACATCGGCCCCGGAACGGAATGATGCCGAAGGTAGTCAACAGCAGCTACCGGAAATGATTGGGCGATTTTCTCGTTTATACTGGTCGGAGTCGGGCGAAACCAGACCATGGCCACGATCACGCCGGAAATCAAGAGTGCGTTCAACGCGTAGTGTTCCTTTCGGCGATCATAGGCCGGGAGCCAGCGCGAAAAGATCACCGCGAGGACCGGAACGCAAAATGGCACAAAAATCAGCACGAACCGCATGTGGAGCGTGGCGGTAGCCACCCCGAAGAGTAGAAGCGCGAATTCCTCCAGTCGCCACGAAAGCCGATAAGCTACCTGTGCGATCAAGAAACCAATGAGAATTAGAAGAAACAACTTCCCAGCCGACATGTTGAAGGGCATGGGCCACCATTCCGTGACATTCGCTATGCTGACCGGCAGCGACGACGCTACAGTGAACGGATATGCGACGAGCCGCGTTCCGTATGGTGTGATTGGCAGCACCGCCAGGCAGAGCATAAAAACGAACGAAATCTGACGCCGCTCGGAAGGCGTCCAGGCTTTGGCCACGATGCCGCCAACCTCGAATGATTTCAAGCCGCAGATCCAATATGCAAAAATCGCGCCTAATCCGATAATCCACGACCCATGTGTGTTAATCCACACCAGCATTAACGGCGGAAGGAACCAGATTGCGCGATGCTTTCCCTGGCGGAAAAACTCCAGCGCGATCATCGTGAGGATAAGGAACAAGTAGCCGAGCATCTGCGGACGGAGCGTGAACGACTGGAAAGCGAGAGAAGAAAGCAGTCCTGCTGCCAGAAACCCAGCTTTGGAATTTCCCGAGCGCAGCGTGCCGAGATAGTAGAGCGCGATCATTACCGCGCTGCCGAGAACAATCAGCAGAATATCGAGCCCAAGAACTCCGCCGATTCGCGAGACGGCCGCCAGCAAAACGTTGCCCAGCCATTCGCAGCTCATCCATGGTTGCCCGTACACGGTGAACGAATACGGGTCAGTCGTGGCCCAGTGATGCGTCGCCAGGATCGCTTGACCGTCTTTTAGGTGCCACCAAAGATCGGGGTCCACAAAAAACACCCGCATGGAGGCGAACACCCGGCCGACCAGAAAAACTCCCAGCATTGCCGGGAACGATACCAGCCACAGCAGCCGCGAAGCGAAGGGCTGGGTTTCCGCAGCGCTTCGCGGCAGGGCAAGCTCGCCTGCGCCGACTGCATTCAGCGACGTCGCCGATGCAGCCATCGGCCCAGTGGCGGCGCTTGGCTGAATGGCATATCCCGATTCACTCATCGGTTCTCCTGCTTCCTTCCGCTGTCCGCCAATGCAGACGGACCGCTCCCGCACACTGCATGCTGCGCCACGCGATTCAACAAAGCATTTGTACGGCCATAAACCGCATCCTTCCGTGCATGTAAGACTTTGCAAATCTATGGCTTAGATTCATCGAATACAGATCGCGCCGTTCGCAAATGTGGCGGCCGGAGAAGCGTTACGTTTTGTTGACACCATCTCGCGCGACTCGAATTTTTGGGACGGCTCGTAACCTTGCTCTGCGTGCAGTCTCACGCTGAACTCCGATTCGCTTCAAGCTAAAGAAGGCGCGGCACTTATTGGAGAAAAGGCGAAGAAAAGGCTAATCGGGACAGTCAACTCCAGTCGCGCAGCGCTAAGTCCTGCAATATCAATGGAACTGGTCATTCTAATCGGGACAAAAACGCACTTTTTCAGTTCAGTGCGCGATTATCATCTCCGACGTGCTCGATAGGGTGAGAGTATTCGTAGGCAACAGCGGGAAAACGAACTGAAAGTTGTAGCTTACCTTCACTTGCGCCACGCAGCCGGGGTCGTTGACAGTGGTCGCGCAAGCCGTCAGGGTGCTGTCGGCGCACTCGGCGTCGCCGGACATTCCGCAAGTGGTCACGGTGACTTGGCTCCAATCGATCCCTTGAGGCGTCACGTTCTGAACGAATGTCTGCACGTCGGACTTGCTTGCCGGTGCTGTACAGGTGTTGTCGCTGGTGCAGTCCGCGCCATTGACAATGGCCCATCGTGTTGCTTGGCGCGCTGCACTGGACACATAGTGATAGGCATACAGCGCGTGGCCGAATCCCGCGATTCCGAGCAGAATCGTCATGAATAGTATGAACACCAGCGCGAATTCAACTAGTGTGCTACCGCGCTCGCGCGTTTGCCCGCATCGCATTTTCGTTTCTCCTTGCAGCATCATGGGATCCGTGCACATCAATCGTTAGGCACTCGCACGGTCGCTGTCTGACTCACTGCGAGGGATGCCGGGATTCCCGGGTAGTTAAACAGCGAATTAAACGTTCCCGAAGCCGTCACCGAAACCATGACGACCCAATGACCTGTCGTGCACGTGCCGGCGGTAGGATTCACGTCGGTCGTGCAAAGGGCGCCCGTGATGGTTCCACCGCTGTCGCATCCGCAAGAAGTCGAGGACGAAACCGTCAGTTTGCTAACGGGCTGGCCATTATTCACAAAATCGTTGTCTGCTGCTGCCTGGATGCCGGCTGTATCGACCGATTTGAGCAAGCCTTCGGAGCCGTACGCAGCGCCCGCTCTCGCTGCATTTCCAACCAATATGCTGATGTACGCATACCGTCCCATCTCCACGACTCCCAGCAGCAGAAGCAGCAGCAAGGGCAACAGGAGAGCGACTTCCAGCAGAGTCTGTCCAGACTGTGGCCGCATTGCGTTAGCGCCGCTTCGAGGCCTCGTGGCTCTACCTCGTGACAGACTGCTCAGCAGACCCATGTGGGGTTTCATCGTCGTTTACTCCACCAAAACAGCCTGTTTGATCGCAGTTACGTTATTAACGCCTGGAGGCAGACCCGCCTGACCCTGTAGGTTTACGGTAGGATTGCCGCTCAGGGCAAATGCATCGGCAACGACCATTGCTGTGTCAATGCTGCTGTTGTTGCCGAAGAAAGTGACTTCTGAACTGGGGAAATACAATACACCCTGGTAGTTCGCTCCGGTATTGCCGCCGAGCGAGGGTCCCACCGTATCATTTGGGTCCTGATACATCAGAATTCCGTCATATTCAGACGGGCATGAAGGGCAGGTGCTGGAACTCGGCCCGACGAGGTTGATTGTGTCGTTGCCGGTGCAGTTAAAGGTTGAACCGCCGGTGAAATAGAAGACGACGCCATTGCCGTTGAGAGTTGGCGTTCCGTTGCACGTGATCCCGGCGCCAGCGCCCGTACCATCGAGGACATACACACCCGGATTGAAAGTGACCGTGCCGTTTCCGGACAATGAAATCGAAGTGTAAGTGCCGGGATTGATTGTCGTTGTCGAGGTCGCGTTGACGGCGGTTCCGCCCGTGCATGGGCTGCAGGGCGGTGTGAGGCCAGCCAAGGGATCGGTGGCCGCTGGCATGCCATACTGAGGGCAGGTTGATGAATTGCTGCAGGTTACGGAGCCCCCTGGGCCGCTGACATTGGCGCTTCCGGAGACGCCAAATGTGCTCGCGCTTACGGTCAGCGCATTGCCCTTGGTATTGTAGTCTCCGTTGTCGACGATACCGCACGAGGGTGCGTTCAGAGTGGCGTGCCCATTGATGTTAACGCCTTCGATTTGATTGGTAGGCGGGCCGAGAGTGTAAAGGCACCCAGGGCCAGTCGGACCCCCACTGTTGATGTTAGTGGCGACTGCCCGTGCAGTGACCACTTCCTGGTTAATTCCCAGCACTCTCATGAAATATGTTGGTTGAACCTCGGTAACCCAAGCTTCGACGTAGTTCGCGTCAGCTTGATGTGGTCCGGTAGAGGGTCCATTGCAGACGGTGACCTCTATCCAACCGGGAGTGGCGGTGTTCGGGGGCGCGGGGGGACCCGACACCCCACAAGCGCCAGCGTTACCACTGTTGTCGGTGAAGTTGTCTCCCGCCGCGGCATTTTGCGCACCGGCAGTTACTCCTCCGAACGAGAGATTGTTGGCGCCGGCGATAGCGGCAGCGTCCGCGGCAGTTTGCTGGAGGCGCTTCTGAGACCGCAACGCCCCAACGTCAATTGCCAAACCGGCAAAGCCCATCAGAACGACGAGCGCCACCGCGGTTAAGACCAACGCTTGTCCCGCCTGCTTGTTTCGCTTCATACTAGCCTCCATCGTCGCCTTTTGCTTCCGTCGCGGATTACGGATTAAGCTGCATGCCCGGGCGAAGTCGCAAAAGTGCACGCCACTGCAGCCCTAAAGTGCACATTTGTAGACACCCTCGTGCGCTCCCGGTTGCAGTTCCAAGCCCGGCGAACTCCTGCGCTTTCGGAATACGCTGAGCGTGCGGGAGATGGGACGCGCTCTCCGCATCTTCGAACCTCAACGCGGCTCGAAGCTTGGGTGAAATATCGAACTGCCCCAAGAAGCAGGGGCAATTTGATTTCCATGGCGATCAAGACACGTTTTGCAGCTTCTCTCAATCCAAGCGCCTCACGAATCGAGGAGTTCCATGAGTTCTGAGCCACCCTCGCGGATTTCGTAGCCACTGCTCAATTCGCGCGCAGGCGAGCGAACTCCTTCAGCACGGAGAAAGGAGTGCGCACGCTCTCAACTGACTCGCCAAGCTGTTTGATTTTGGCCGCATTCAAGTGTCCGAGAAACGTGCCGGCCGCAGCGAGGTATTTTATTTTTTCTGGCACGAGTTCCATTACGCGGCAACAGGTAGCATCCACGGCTACGGGATCGTCCCCGAAAACAAGCACGCCGCATTTTTTAGGATCGCCCTGCAGCGGACCATTTCCTTCCATGCCCATAATTCCGTCGACAATTGCGAAATCGGGCCGCGCCGCCGCGTTGATGTCCAAGATGGAACGATCAATTCCTGCCCAGTGGAGCACGTTTTTCGGCCAGCCGTAA
>DATFQU010000219.1:0-5731 GCA_035264005.1 Candidatus Acidiferrales bacterium | reverse complement strand
ATGAAGATCACGCGACGAGTTTTCTTGAAGAGCGGCGGAGTGGCGATGATTGGAATGAGCGCGATGCCGTCGTTCCTGCAGCGGGCCATCGCGGACACGCCCGCGCCGAACAAAAAGAAGCTCGTTGTGCTGTTTCAGCGCGGAGCGATGGATGGATTGAATGTGGTGGTACCGTTTGCGGAGCCGAATTATTACCGCTTGCGACCGACGATTGCGATTCCGCAGCCGACGAGCGGAAGCCAGGAAGCGGCGATTGATCTGGATGGATTTTTCGGGCTGCATCCGAGCTTGCAGCCATTTGAGGCGCTCTTTCGAAGCAAACAATTGGCCATTGTGCAGGCAGTGGGCTCGCCGGACCCGACGCGTTCGCATTTTGATGCACAGGACTTTATGGAGTCGGGCACGCCGGGAGCGCGCGTCACGGATGAAGGCTGGCTGAACCGGTCGCTGCAAGGATTGCCGGAAGAGAAAGCGTCAGCATTTCGTGCGGTGGCGTTTGGGCCGTATCTGCCGCTGACGCTGCGCGGAAAAGCGTCGGCAATTGCGATTCCCGACTTGAAGCAGTTCAGAATATTCGGCAATCCGCAGGTGACCGAGGGTGGATTTGAAGCGATGTACGCGCAGACAGTGGACCAGGCGTTGCACGGAGTGGGGCAGGAGACGTTTGAGGCGGTTGATTCGCTGAAGAAACTCGATCCGGATAATTATCAGCCGGAGAATGGCGCGGAATATCCGAAGAGCCGGTTTGGCAAGAGCTTGCAGGAGATCGCCGAGTTGATCAAGGCGGACTTGGGAATGGAAGTGGCGTTTCTCGACAGCGGCGGATGGGACAATCACGTGAATGAAGGTGGAGTGCAAGGGCAGCTTGCGAATTTGCTGAAGGATTTGAGCCAGGGAATTGTGGCGTTTCATCAGGACTTGGGCGACCGGATGGAGGATATCGTTTTTGTGAGTATGTCCGAATTTGGGCGCACGGCGCATGAAAACGGCAATCGTGGAACGGATCACGGGCACGCGAACTGCATGTTCGTGATGGGCGGCCGCGTGAAGGGCGGGAAAGTCTACACGAGGTGGCCGGGAATGAATGATGGACAACTGTATCAGGACAGGGATTTGGCGGTGACGACTGATTTTCGAAGCGTGCTGGGGGAAATCGTCACGAAGCATCTGGGAAATGCTGATTTGAGCGCGGTTTTTCCGGGATTCGAGAACGATCCGCGGAAGTTCTTGAATATTTTGAAGAGCTAAAACAACGAGGCCGACGAGTTAAGCAGAACGTTTCTTGATTAGCGCGTTGAGCGAGCCGGTGCGGTAGCCTTCCAGGTCCAACGTGACATAAGTGAAGCCGAGTTCCTTCAGGGAAGCCGAGATTTTCTGAAACATCTCAGTATCCAACGCGCGCGGTAACTCGTCCGAAGCGATTTCGATGCGCGCCAATTCTCCGTGGACGCGAAGGCGGAATTGGCGGAAGCCGAGTTCGCGGAGGAAGGTTTCGCCGCGCTCGATGCGCGAGAGAAGTTCGGGGGTGACGGCGGTTCCGTAGGCGACGCGAGAAGAGAGGCATGCAGCGGCGGGGCGATCCCAAGTGGTCAGGCCAGCGAGTCGCGAGAGGGTGCGAATTTGCTGCTTGCGAAGGCCGGCATCAAGAAGAGGCGCGAGAACTTTGTGTTCGGCGGCGGCGCGATGGCCGGGACGGAATTCATGCGTGTCGTCGGCGTTGATTCCGTAGGCGATGGCAGCGAATCCGCGCGCTCGGGCGAGGGATTGCATTTTTTCGAAGAGCTCATCTTTGCAGTGGTAGCAGCGGTCTGCGTTGTTGGCGACGTAGAGCGGATCCGAGAATTCGTCGGTTTCGATGCATTCGTGGCGAATGCCGGCGGCGGCAGCAAAATTCTGGGATTCACGGCGATCGTGTTCGGAAAAGCTGGGAGAGAGAGCGGTTATCGCGAGAGCGCGGTCACCGAGAGCTTGGTGGGCGGCCCACGCGAGATAAGCCGAGTCGGCTCCGCCCGAAAATGCGACGAGCAACGAATCAAGTGGGCGTAAGGCGCCGAGCAATTCGTCTTGCTTGCGCAAGAGGAGTGAAATTTCTTCGCCAGAGTTGCGTTGAGATGATTCGTTTTTCTGCAAAGGCGTGTGCACGGAATCAGTATAGCGCGGAAACATCTATTGGAAGTCGATCATGACGTCGACGGTCTTTTGTTGTGCGTTTTTCTCGAGATAGTGCCCGACGGTGTCTTGCGCGGCGGGTAATCCTTTGAGGGCTTGCGCGATTCCTCGCGCGAGAAAATAATCGCAAAAAGTTTGGTCGAAGACCTGGCCTTGAGGAATGCGCCAAGCGGCGCGGAGACTGCGTTCGGCTTCGACGGCTAGTCCAGTGAGGACAAGATTGCCCATGTGGTATTGATCGCCTTCGGAGATGTTCACTTGATAGGAGGCGCGATGCGCGGCTTCGTCAAAGGTTTCTTTGGGATCCACGGTGGCGTCGATGTAGCCACGATGTCCGTATGCAGCGCGAACGCTTTGCCACATTGCAGTGATTTTCGTCCCATCCGCGGGCTGGCCTGCGGTGAGCCCCGTTGCGTTGACGAGGGCGTTGAGATCGCTGGTGGTGTAAGCATGGTTGCCGTTCCAGGCGACGCCGCCCCAAACGAAAGCAGGGCCGGGATCGATGGGGACAGTGATGTTCACGGAGTTTGAGTCGGCGAAACGGATGGTTGGGGAGGAAAACTTTACGTGCAGATACGCGTGCGAAAGATAGGCCGGGCGGACTTGTTCGAAATCAAAGCGATCGAGCGCCATCAGGGAAAAAGGCTTGCCGACAATCGTGGGGAGTTGGGCTTTCACAGCAGGGTCGCTTGCCGCGAGAGGATCGCTGAATTGCAATGAAGCAACGCGAACATCAGCGCCGGCGGCTTTGAATGCGAGAACGCGATCACTCGTGCCGGGGATGGGCATTACGGCGTAGGTCACGGTGGCGTTTACGTTTTTCGCTTGCAGGTTTTTCTGAAGGGCTTGCGCGATGGCGTCGTCGATTGTGCCGGAAGCAGGAGCGCTAGTCTGACCTGGAATGCCAGCTTGGGTAAGAATGCCGGTCAAATCTTCACCCGTGATCCACGGAAGGTTATCGAGCGTGATTGGAAATGTTTCCGCGTCTTGCACCTCGAAAGTGACATTGAGGCCGCTGGCGTCAGTGGAGAAGCGAAACTGCACGGTGGAAAACAGCCCTGAACGTGCGAGACGATTCGCTGCGGCTTGAATTGCGTCGCGACCGATGGTGGCGCCGACCTGCAAACCTCCGAATGAGGCGACCTGAGCAGAGGAGTACATATGCGACCCGGTCTGCGTGACCGAGGCGAGCTTTGTCTGCGGACCAGTTGCGGCTGTTTGTGCCGATACGACGGCCGGGAGCAGAGCAACGAGCGCGGCGCCGAGAATGAGCGAGCGCGACATTCCTGTGAGGGTATGGCGGGGAGAAAGCCGCAGAGCCATAGAATTATTCTAAGGCATGCGAGGAAAATCGAAAACAGCTACTCGACAGTTACGGACTTTGCGAGGTTCCGCGGCTGGTCGACATCGCATCCGCGACGGACGGCGATGTGATAGGCGAGAAGCTGCAATGGGAGAATTTCGAGAATGGGCGTCAGTATCTCCGGTGCAGCGGGAATTTCGATGACGTGATCGGAGGCTTCGCGAGCGAGGCGGTCTCTTTCAGTGACAATAGCAATGACGATGCCGTCGCGCGCCTTGACTTCTTTAATGTTGGATACGGTTTTCTCGTAGCGCGTCATGGACGCGGGGTCGTTTTCATCGCGCGTGGCGATAATGACGACGGGAAGATTTTCGTCGATCAGCGCGTTGGGGCCGTGCTTCATTTCGCCAGCGGGATAGCCTTCCGCGTGGATGTAGGAAATTTCTTTGAGTTTGAGAGCGCCTTCGAGCGCGATAGGGTAGTGAATGCCGCGGCCGAGATACAGAAAATCGGAGTGGCGGAAGAATTGGCGCGCGAGCGCTTCGTATTCGTCATCGCGCTGAAGGACCCACTCCATTTTGTGCGGGATGCGGGCCATTTCCTGGACAAGAGCCTTTGCATCATCCGGGGAAATGCCGGAGCGCAACTCTCCGAGATGAAGCGCAAGCAGAGCGAGCGCGGTGAGCTGGCCGCTGAAGGCTTTTGTGGAGGCGACTCCGATTTCGGGGCCGGCGTGCGTAAGGATGGTCCCGGAGGCTTCGCGCGTGATCATTGAACCCACGACGTTACAGATAGCTAGAGTTTTCGCGCCTTTTTGGCGGGCTTCGCGTTGCGCGGCAATGGTGTCGGCGGTCTCGCCGGACTGGCTAATGACGACGACCAGTGTTCTGTGATCGACGATGGGATCGCGGTAGCGGAATTCGCTGCCATAGTCGACTTCGACGGGCATTTGCGCGAGGCGCTCGATCATAAATTTGCCGGCAAGGCCAGCGTGCCAGCTGGTGCCGCAGGCGACGATTTTCATGTTTCGAAAATCGCGAAATTCCTGCTCGGTGATGTCCATTTCGTCGAGGAAGACTTTGCCGGTGTCGAGAGAGACGCGGCCGACGAGAGTGTCGCGGACGGCGCGAGGCTGCTCGAAGATTTCCTTCTGCATGAAATGCTTGAATCCGCCCTTTTCGGCCATGATCGGGTCCCAGGTAATGTGCTGCACGGGACGCTCGACGGCGGCGCCTTCAAAGTCCATGAGCTGGACGCCGCTCGGAGTGATGACGGCGATGTCACCATCGGCGAGGAAGAAAACGTTCCGCGTATGATGCAGGACGGCGGGAATGTCGCTGGCGACGAAGAATTCGTTTTCGCCCAAACCGATTACCGCGGGAGGTCCCCAACGAGCCGCGACGATTTTTTGCGGGTCGCGCGTGGAAACGACGGCGAGAGCGTAGACGCCGGTCAATTGCTTGACGGTTTTCTGCACGGCATTTTCGAGCTTGCCGTTCATGTTGGCTTCGACGAGGTGGGCGATGACCTCGGTGTCCGTCTCAGTGACGAATTTGTGACCCTTGTCGATGAGCTGCTGCTTCAGTTCGAGATAGTTTTCGATGATGCCGTTGTGGACCACGACGATCTGGCCAGTGCAGTCGCGATGCGGATGGGCGTTTTCTTCGGTGGGGCGTCCGTGAGTCGCCCAGCGCGTGTGGCCGATGCCGTACATGCCTTCGAGCGGCGAGAGGCGAACAGCTTCTTCGAGATTTCTAAGCTTTCCGGAGGCACGGCGAATTTCGAGTTTGCCGTTCTGGCTGACGACGGCGACGCCAGCAGAGTCATAGCCGCGATATTCGAGGCGTTTCAGGCCGTCAAGAATGAGCGGGACGACTTTTTTGGACCCGATGTAACCGACAATTCCACACATGAACTTTCTATCTCCGCGGGCTGACCGCTGCAGCAAGAATGCGGTAACAGACTTTCAAGATTAGCACATTCTGGAGGGCGGAAAGGGGCGTAGCGCACGCGCGCATACAATCAGTGAACGCGGCGGGTTAGCTCAGGATTTCGTAGCGGAATTCTTCGATGACGGGATTGGTAAGGACTTCCCGAGCGATTTTCTCGACCTGTTTCTTGGCATCATCTTGCGACAGGCCGTTCAGTTCGAGGACGAAAAACTTGCCCTGGCGGACGCCCTGAATTTTCGAATAGCCGAGCGAAGAGAGGGCGTGGTGAATCGTTTGCCCTTGAGGATCGAGGACGGTGGACTTCAGC
>DATFQU010000218.1:0-4148 GCA_035264005.1 Candidatus Acidiferrales bacterium | reverse complement strand
TCGAGAGAAGTGACGCCGTAGCGGCGGGCTTCGGCAAGCGCAGCGGAAATGGCGCGGTCGAGCTGGTCATCTGTGGAGTCGGGAATCGCGCGGTAGATGAGACCCTGCGCTGAATCTTTGAAAATGCCAGTGGGTTCGCCTCGCGCGTCGCGGACAATTTCGCCGCCGGCAGGCTCGGCTGTGTCTTTGGTGACGCGCGCGAGTTTGACGGCGAGAGAATTCGCGAGCGCCATGTGGCCGTCGTAGCGTTCGACGAAAACGGGATTGTCCGGCGTGACGGAATCGATCCATGAACGCGCGGGCAATTCGCCGCCCCATTTCTGATTGTCCCAGTCGCCCTCCATGATCCATTCGCCTTTGGGCAGAGTTTTCGCGAATTCGCCGATACGGCGCGTGAATTCCTGAGGCGTCGCGGCGTCTTTGAGTTTGACGCTGCTGAGACTGAAGCCGCCGTCGCTGAAGTGGACGTGAGCGTCGACGAATCCGGGCATGACGGTTTTGCCGTGCGCGTCGATGGTGCGGGTGTGCGGGCCGATCCAGTGACGAATCTCGGAGTCGGAGCCGACGGCGGCGATGCGGTCGCCGATGATGGCGACGGCTTCCGCGCGCGGTAGAGCGGGATCGACGGTCCAGGCTTTGGCGTTGACGATGACGAGGTCGGCGGCGCCGTGATTATGCGAAGCGGATGGGTGTTGTTGTGAAAACATCGGGGCAGGGTACGCCAAGAAAGCGGCGGTTAGCAATAACAAGCTAGCGATACGGCGACTCATTGTTTGCGTGGTTCGCTCCTTTGCGTTGCGGTCAGCGCCCTATGCCGGGGTGTAAAAAGCTATCGACGGAGCCGATGAAAAGATCGGGCTGGTCGACGAAAGTCATGTGGCCGCTCTTCGGCAGAATGACGAGGCGCGAGCCGGTAATTTTCTGATGCATTTCTTTCGAGAGCGACGGGTCGCATTCGTCGTGGTCGCCGACGAGGATGAGCGTCGGCACGTGAATCGTGGGAAGCTGATCGACGTACTCGACGGATTTCAGATTGCCGTCGATCACGAATTCGCCGTCCGAGCCCCACATTTCGCGATAGAGAGCCCACGCAGTGTTGCCCTGCGCGATGGGATCGTAGTTCGGGTCGGGATGATTCTGGTAGATGTAGGGGAAATATCCTTCGCCCCATGCGGCGATCATGTAGTCGTCCGTGTAGCGTCCCTGGCGATACGCGGGACCGTGGCCGAACAGGCCGTCTTTTTCCATTGCATCGATTTTCGCACGAAGTTCGGGCGACATTTTGTCTTTCATGCGCACGAAGACCTCGTTCATTTGCTTGGTGCTGGGAAAAGTGCTGCAAAGAATCAGGTGCGTGAGATTTTTCTGATACTTGAGTGCATAGGCTTGCGCGAGTACGCCGCCGTAGGAATGTCCAAGCAGAGTGATTTTGCCGAGGTTGAGCGCGGAGCGAACGTCTTCAACGTCTTCGACCATGTTTTCGACGGTGTAGCCGGAGGGATCGGAGAGCTGTTGTGAGCGACCAGAGCCGCGTTCGTCAATGAAGACGAGCTGATTATGGCGCGCGAGGGGGAGAAGATACGGGAGAAAATAATCGTGAGAGGCCCCTGGTCCGCCGTGAACGACGAAGAGCGGAGCGCCGCGGCCGACCATCATGTAATAAATCATGACGCCGTGCGCGTCGACGAAACCTTCGTGCATGGGATAGACGCTGGAGCTGTTCGCGGCGGCGCGGGTGGCACTGTGCGGGCGATGCTGTTGAGCGCGTGCCGGCGAAGCTACAAGCGTGAACGCGGCGAAGAAAAGTGCGGAGCAAAAGAGCTTCGATTTCATTTGTGTCTTTCCTCCTCGGAAAAGCAAATGCAGATTCTTCGTCGGATGCTCGTCGCATCCTCCTCAGAATGACAATGTCAGGGCGACAGATGCGGCGTTGTTCCACCAGAAGCCGCAAAAACAAAACTCGAAAAGCCTCCGACTATCCCACCCTTCGCACGAAACGCAAAGGATGGGGCACCCGAAAAGCGAACTGCAGATTCCTCGTCGTCCCGATGAAAAGCGCATCGGGACTCACCCAGAATGACATTGTCACACATCGGATGCGGCGTTATTGCTGTCAGAATCGCGAAAACGAAAAGCCGCAGAACTTCGAAAACAGCGCGAAGCTCTGCGCTACAAGAACTCTCAGCGCTGGCCCCAGCGCAGCTTGTTACGCAGGACTTTGTAATACGTTTGCTCTTGCGGGCGCACGAGATTCACGCGATAGGGCGATTTGGAAATGGTGATGCGGTCGCCGCGCTTGAGTTCGTATCCGATCTGGCCATCGAGCGTGAGATAGGCCTGCTCATCGAGGGCCTCGAAGTCGAGTTCGAGCTGCACGCTGTCCGGAAGAACGAGCGGGCGATTGGTGAGCATATGCGGGCAAATCGGCGTGAGGACGAATGCTTGCAAGACGGGATAGAGAATTGGGCCGCCGGCAGCGAGTGAATATGCGGTAGAGCCAGTGGGCGTGGAAACGATGAGACCATCGGCGCGATAGCGTCCGAGAAAATGCGCGTTGACGGATAGATCGAAGTCGAGCATGCGCGAGAGCGCGGCTTTGGTGACGACAGCGTCGTTGAGCGCTTGCTGGCGCTGGATGACTTGGCCATTGCGAATGAGTTCGGCCTTGAGCATCATGCGCGGACTGACGCGATGTTTGCCGGTTAGCACTTGTTCGAGCAGCGGAAAAGCCTGATCGAGCGTGACGCTGGTCATGAAGCCCATGCCGCCGAGATTGACAGCGAGGATGGGAACCTCGCATTCGGTGAACTGCCGCGCGGCGGAAAGAAGAGTGCCGTCGCCGCCGAGAACGACGAGCATGTCCATTTTACAGGACATGTCGGCGACGCTGGTTTCCTTTTCAGGCGGATTGAAGCAGGAAGCGCCGGTTGCGTCAAAGAGAACTTCGACGCCGCCTTCGCGGAGCCACTGGGCGATGCGCGGGACAACAGCGCAAATTTCCTCTTTGTGAGGTTTGCACCAGATGCCCGCTGTTTTGATCATGGGCGAGTCATTTTCTGTCACTTTTCTGTCATGGCCCGGGCGACTCGGCGAGTGCGGAGAATTGTATCGAATCGGGCCGCCGTGCGTGGAGAAAATATTCCTGATTGCCTTCGGCGCCAGCGACACGGCTGGGTTGCACGCTAAGAATAGCGAGGCCCGATTTTTCGGCGGCGGCGCGGACGCTATTGATAGCGCGTTCGTGGAGCTGTGCGTCGCGGACGATGCCCCCTTTGCCGACGAGTTTCTTTTCCAGTTCGAACTGCGGTTTGATGAGAATGAGAAAAACAGCTCCGGGTTGGGCGATGGGGACGAGAGCGAGCAAAATTTTCGTGACGGAGATGAAGGAAACGTCGACGGTGACGATGCTGGAAGATTCGGGAACGTCGGCGGGCTTGAGGAAGCGCGCATTTTTCTTGATGGCGACGACGCGCGTGTCGCGCCGGAGCTTCCAGTCAAGTTGCGCGATGTTTACGTCGACGGCGTAAACGCGGCGCGCGCCATGCTGAAGCAGGCAATCGGTAAATCCGCCGTTGGATGAACCGACGTCGAGGCAGATGCAATCGCGAGCGTTGACGGAGAAATCATCGAGAGCGCCTTCGAGTTTCAGTCCGGCACGGCTAGCGTACTTTGCGTCGGTGCCGAGGATGTCGATTTGCGCGCTCGCGGCGACTGTTTCGCTGGGCTTGCGTGCGAGCTGATTGTCGATGCGAACTTGCCCAGCCATGATCATGGCTTGGGCGCGCTGGCGCGTGGGCGCGAGGCCGCGCTCGACGAGGAGCACGTCGATGCGAGATTGTTTCGCGTTCATGAATTCACGAGATGAAATACGTTCATCCACCGAGCGGAGGCAGAATCGCGGCGGAGCCGAACAGGAAAATCACGCCAACGACCAAGCTGTAGGTGGCGGTGAGCGCGGTAGCGATGCGCATCATGCGTTCGCGCGTGGCGCTCATGGTGAAAATGCCGACGGCGGAGGCGGTCATGAGCGTGTTCATCAGCAGCAGGCCGGCGAGAAACATCGCGAGGCCGAGGAATCCGCGCGCGACGCCGCCAAGATTTGCGGCGAGAAGAAAAATGAGGAGCTGGCTGGGTGTTTCCGCGCCGAG
>DATFQU010000217.1:0-4154 GCA_035264005.1 Candidatus Acidiferrales bacterium | reverse complement strand
TCATGGTCTACTACTGGGGACGCTTCACTTCCACCGACGATCCCGATTTTCGCGAGCTTCTCCGCGAAGTAAAGGAAGATCACATCGGCGGCCTCATTTTGCAGGCGCAGCGCACGCCAACAGGCGTTGAACGCAGCCAGGTCTATCCCACCGCCGCTCTCTCGAACGAACTTCAGCGCGCCGCAAAAATCCCGCTCTTCGTTGCCGCCGATTTTGAAAACGGAACCGCCATGCGTCTCGCCGACGGAACTTCCCTTCCCTCCGCGATGGCCGTCGCCGCCACTGGCGATCCGCGCGATGCATTCACCGCCGGAAAAATCACCGCCATCGAGGCACGCGCCGCTGGGCTCAACTGGATTTTCGCGCCTGATTCCGACGTGAACGATAATCCTGATAATCCCATCATCAACACGCGCTCGTTCGGCGAAGATCCCGTCCGCGTCTCCTCATTCGTCGCGCAATTCGTTCGCGGCGTTCAGCAAAACGGCGCGCTCGCCACCGCGAAACATTTTCCCGGCCATGGGGACGTGAATTCGGATTCCCATATCTCCGTTCCCGTCGTTCCCGGCGATCTCGCCGAACTCAATCGCGTCGAACTCGTTCCTTTTCGCGCCGCGATTTCCGCCGGCGTCGGCGCGATCATGTCCGGCCATCTCGTCGTGCCCGCGCTTGAGCCCGACAAAAATATTCCCGCGACTCTCTCACCGCGCATCCTCACCGATCTGCTTCGCAAAAAAATGGGATTCGACGGAATTGAAATCACCGACGCGCTCGATATGGCCGGCGTCACGCAGATCGATTCGCCGCCAAACGTCGCGGTCCGCGCCATCAATGCTGGCATCGACGTGCTTCTCATTCCGCCGAATCCTGAAGCCGCGATTCTCGCAATGAAAGAGGCCGTCGATTCTGGCGAATTGCCCATCGCGAAAGTCAACGAAGCCGTCCGCCGCATTTTGCGCGCCAAAGCGCAACTCAATCTCGAAAACTCGCGCCTCGTTGATTTGAATCGCCTCAACACAGTCTTCGGCTCGCCCAAATTCAAAAACGAAGCGCAAGCCATCGCCTCTCGCGGCATCACGCTCATTCGCGACAACCAAAACATTCTTCCACTCGACGCCGCTAAGCCGCAGCGTGTTTTGCTCGTCATCATCTCCGGTGATCCTGATCCGTATCCCGGTTCGCTGATCGAAAGCGAACTGCGCAGCCGCGCGGGCTCGCTGCAAACAATTCGCGTGGACGCAAACTTCACAAAAGCAGATTCCATACAATTGCCCGCGCCCGGTTCCTACGACGTCGCCATCGCCGCCGTAATCGTCAAAGTCGCCGACCGCAAGGGATCTGTCGGCCTGCCCGCCGAACAGATAGCTCTTCTCAACAAACTGATCGCTGCGCCGAAACCAACAATCGTCGCGTCGCTCGGCAGTCCGTATCTCGTTGCTCAATTCCCCAACGCAAAAACGTGGCTCGCCGCCTTCGGCACGCAAGATGTCATTCAGCGCGCGATGGCTCGCGCGATTTTTGGCCAAACTGCAATGACGGGCCAGCTACCGGTCACTGTTCCCGGCGTCGCAAAGATCGGCGATGGCCTTCGCATCGCCGCAAATCCCATGGCTCTGACGCCAGCGCCTGACGCGCTCAGCGCGAGACTGAAACCAGCGTTCGCAATTCTCGATCGCGCCGTCAGCGACAAAGCGTTTCCCGGCGGTGTGCTCGCCGTCGGATTGCGCAACCAGCTCACCCTGCACCCATTTGGCCACCTCAGCTACGCGGCAAAGTCTCCAGTCGTGAAATCCGACACGATTTACGACGTCGCTTCGCTCACCAAGCCCATCGTCACCACGACAGCAATCATGCTGCTCGCCGCGGAGAATCAAATTGACCTCGACGCGCCCATCTCCCGCTATTTGCCGGAATCTCGAAGCGGCGCGAATCCCGATTGGCTGCACAAAATCACCATTCGCGAACTTTTGCTTCACACCGCAGGTCTTCCGGCGCATCGCGAATTTTTCAACAGCGCGAAATCCCCTGCGGATCTACGCAAGGTTTTGTATTCGGAACCTCTCGTTTCCGCACCGGGAACGAAAATCGAATACTCCGATCTCGGCTTCATCATTCTTGGCGACATCGTCGAACGCCTCACCGGCATGAGGCTCGATCGCTTCGCGCGCGAAAATATTTTCGAACCGCTCGGCATGAATGATTCTTACTTCAATCCGATGCGCGCTCTCCACGCGCGCATCGCGCCAACGCAAAACGACACCGAGTTTCGCAAACGCCAGTTGCACGGCGAAGTGGATGACGCGAACGCTTTCGCCCTCGGCGGAATCGCCGGTCACGCCGGACTTTTCAGCACCGCGAGCGACATCGCTGCATTCGCGCAAATGATGCTCAACGGCGGCATCTATGCACAGAATCGCATCTTGCCGCGCGCGACCGTTTTGCAATTCACCGAACGTGTCGCGCTCGGCGACTCAGCTCGCACACTCGGCTGGGACGTTCCGACCGGCGATTCATCAAGCGGCCTTTATTTTTCGCCGCAGACTTACGGCCACAACGGTTTCACCGGCACATCCATCTGGATCGATCCGCACAGGGATCTCTTCGTCATTTTTCTCACCAACCGCGTCAATCCCTCTGCCGCGAACGACAAAATCCGCGCCGTCCGCCCCGCCCTCCACGACGCCATCCTCCAAAGCCTTGGTCTTGCGGCTTCAAAGTAACCGTACATTCTTCGCACCTTCGCACTTGACCGCTCAGCGATTCACTTCGCAGTCCGGCTATAATCTTCCGGGATCATGCGAACGAAAAATCCAGCCGCAACCGAGCAGCGCAATGCGCGCTCGCGCAATCTCGACCAGAAATCCACCCGCGACATTCTTCGCATCATCAATCGCGAAGACGCAGAGGTTGCGCATGCCGTGCGCCGCGAAATCCCGAAAATCGCACGCGCCGTGGACGAAATCGCCGCGCGCCTGCGCAGCGGCGGCCACCTCTTTTACATCGGCGCGGGAACCAGCGGCCGTCTCGGCGTCCTCGATGCCTCCGAAGTTCCCCCTACATTCGGCGTGCGGCAAACTCTCGTGCAAGGAATCATTGCTGGTGGCAACCGCGCGCTCACTTCCTCAATTGAAGGCGCCGAAGACCATCCCGAATCTGGCGCGGGCGATCTACGCGAGCGTGGACTGCGCGCAAGCGACGCCGTTGTCGGCATTGCTGCGAGCGGCTCCACTCCATATGTTCTGGGCGCGCTGAAGTTTGCGCGTTCGCGGGGCGCGTACACGATTGCGCTCACCACAAATCGTGCGACACCCGTTTCGCGCATCGCGCATCTTACCATCGCGCCCGTCACTGGCCGCGAAGTCATCGCCGGCTCAACGCGAATGAAATCCGGTACGGCCCAAAAAATGGTATTGAACATGATTTCGACAGCGACGATGACGCGCCTCGGCTACATCTACGACAACTGGATGATCGGCGTCGCGAAATCAAATGACAAATTGTGCCGCCGCGCGGAGCGAAACCTCGGAGAAGCCACTGGCGCAGACTTGCGAACCGCGCAGCGCATCCTAAAACAGGCGGAGGGAGACCTGCGCGTTGCTCTCGTGATGCTGAAATCCGGAGTCGACCTGCAAGCGGCGCGCAACGCGCTCGCCCAGCATCAAGGCGATGTTCGCAGAGCGCTGCGGAACTCAGGTAGTGGGCGCGCGTGAACGAAAATGAATAGAGATCGAAGAGGCGTGCGTGGATAAATTCAGCATTCAAGGCGGCAAGCCGCTCGAAGGCACGGTGCGCATCAGTGGCGCAAAAAACGCTGCGCTCCCCATCATGGCTGCGACGCTCCTGACTTCGGAAAAAGTCGAGCTCGACAATATTCCGCGGGTTCGCGACATCATCACGATGGCGAAATTGCTCGCGCACATGAAAGCGCATGTGGTTGCACAGGATGTGCCGCCGTCGGCGATGAGCATTCAGACGGAAGAAATTTCGCACGCGGAGGCGCCTTACGAACTTGTGAAAACAATGCGCGCATCGGTGCTTACTCTTGGCCCGCTGGTAGCGCGATTCGGATACGCGCGCGTTTCCCTTCCCGGCGGATGCGCGATTGGCGCGCGGCCGATTGATCTGCATATTCAGGCGCTGGAAAAAATGGGCGC
>DATFQU010000216.1:0-3105 GCA_035264005.1 Candidatus Acidiferrales bacterium | reverse complement strand
GACGCGCATGGCGCGGCGGGCGGGGATGTAGCAGGCCGCGAGCGAAACGATCAGAAGCAGGACGGCGACGGCCACAAATGTGAGCGGGTCGGTGGCGCTGACGCCGTAGAGCAGGCCAGCAAGCAGGCGCGCGAGCGCAAGTGACCCGGCAACGCCCAAGGCAATTCCCACGAAGGTCAGTCGGATGCCTTGCCCGATTACCAGGCGAAGCACATCACGGCGTTGCGCGCCGACGGCGATGCGAATGCCGATTTCGCGGCGGCGGCGCGCTACCGATTGCGCGAGCACACCGTAGACTCCCAAGGCACAAAGCAGCAGCGCCAGCGATGCAAAAATAGCGAGCAGGATGGCGCGAAGGCGCGGCTGGGTGACGAATTGCGCGAGCCAGTCGTCCATGGTGACGAACTCCGGCGAAGGCAATGTGCCGTCGAGTTTTGAAAATGTGCCGCGGAACGCGGGAATCAGAGGGGCTGGGTTCCCGGCGGTGCGGATCATCATATCAACGGCGTCTGCGGCGTCCTGCTTGAGCGGAACATAGACGGACGGATCGGTGGAGTAACCCATTTCTTTAAATACGGTGAAACTTTTCACGTTTCCAACGACGCCGACGATGGTGAGCCACGGATCTTTGTTGTTGTCGCCTACTTTGATTCGCTTACCTAGAGCATTTTCGTTTGGAAAATATTCGCGGACGAGGGCTTCGTTGACGATGGCAACGGGGAGGGACTTTTCGCTATCGCGAGAGTCGAAGACCCGGCCCCGCAACAGAGGAATATCCATGACCTCGAAATAGTTCGGGCTTGCAGGCCGTTCGGAAACGTCATAAGCGCGGGCGTTCGGTGGCACGGAGCGGCCCTCAACCGCAAGCGGATCATTGCCGTAAGCAGTGAGGGGCGCGAAGGCGACGCCTTTTACGCCGGGAAGGGCGCTGATGTTCGCGTCAAGCTTGTCGTAGAAATTCAGTCGTTGATCCGACGCGGAGTATTTTTTGTTTGGAAAATCGATGTACGCGGTGAGCAGATTGCGTGATTGGAAGCCGAGGGGCGTGGACGTGAGGCGAAAGAGACTTTCGGTCAAGAGGCCTGCGCCAGCGAGCAGAACGAGGGACAGAGCGACCTGGGCGACAACGAAGAGCTTGGTCATGCTCGACGAACTTTGAGTGGTTTTCTTCAGAAGGTCATTCAAGTCGCAGCGCGAAGCTTTCCAAGCAGGGAGAAGGCCGAAGAAAATTCCGGTAAGGACGGCGAGAGCGGCTGTGAAGAGCAAGACTTGCACGTTCACGGTAACAAGATTTCCGGGCGGAAGGTCGATGGGATTCGCGGCGTTCAGATAGCGGATGGCTGCGACGGCAGCGAATACTCCGAGTAGCGCTCCGCAGAGCGAGAGCAGGATGCTTTCGGTGAGCAACTGGCGAATTGTGCGGACGCGGTTGGAGCCCAGGGCGAAGCGGATTCCGAACTCTTTGCCGCGTTCGGACGCGCGCCCGAGCAAGAGGCTGGCGATGTTCACGCAGGCGATGAGGAGAACGAAAGCTACGGCGGCAAGGAGAAGTATCAAGCTGGTGCGAAGATTGCGACCGGTCAGCCAGGTGAAATCAAATTGCAGGTCGAGAACGTCGGGCAGCGCATTTTCCGGTACGGAATTGGGCGGGGCTTCGTTGATGATGCGCCGCTGCAGTGCGGTGAGTTCGGCTTCGGCGCTGGCGCGAGTGACGCCGGGATTCAGCAGGCCGAAGACTCCGACGGAACCGATCCAAGGATGCTTGGCATAATCGCTTTGTGGAGTGATCAGGCTCCAGAGCTGAGTTTGCTTAGGGTAGAAGGAGAAATCCTGGGGCATTATGCCGATGACGAGGCAGGCTTGGCCGTTGAGCGTGAGGGTGTTGCCCACGATGTTTTCGCCGCCGAGGACGCCACGCCAGAAGGCGTCTGAGGCGACAACCGTGCATGGATTCTGCAAGTCAGCCGGATCGAACGTGCGCCCGCGCGCCGGTTGCACACCCAGCATGGAAAAGAAATCGGCAGAGACGGGAATATTCACGACGCGCTGAGGATTGCCGTTGCGCGTAAGGATCGTTTCGCCGCGACTGGCCCAGGTTGCCACTGCGAGTTTCGCAAAGCTATGGCTGTACTGCTGCCACTGCTCAAATTCACGGTAGGTGTCGAAGAACGCGCCGGTGGCGCGATGTTGCGCGGTGCTTTGCCAGACAACAACGAGGCGATTGGCGTTCTGATAAGGCAGCGAGCGCAGCAGGACGGCGTTGACAATACAGAAAATAGCTGTGTTGGCGCCGATGCCGAGGGCGAGAGTGAGGATGGCGACGGCGGTGAATCCGGGGGATTTGCGCAGTAGGCGGAGGGCGTAACGGAGGTCTTGGAGGAGCGTGTTCATCGGGCACCTCGGATGGTGCAAGTTGTAATAGTTGATAGTCGACAGTCAAGAGTCGAAAGTAAACAGAAAAAACCAAAGTTTCATGGCTGCTGAGGCTTCAACCTTGCAGGCCACAGTGAACGGAAATTACATCGCGCAAACCGCGCGCGAATCGGAAGAAACACGGTCATGTGCCATTGACTGGTGGTGTCGGGCGGCTCATTCACGGCAAAGCGCGACCATGGGACCGAGCCGCCTTCGCCAAACCACAGCTTCGGCGGGTGGGCGCGTGTGCAGCCGAGACCTAGCCCACTGCAACACATCGCGCAAAGTGCGCGCGAATAGGAAGAAGGCAATCGTATACTCCAGGGGCCAAAGCGCCACTTTTTAAGGTGGCTTTACGTCGGAGCTAAAGCTCCGACCTCATAAAAACCTTTCTATAAAATGACTCCTAGCGGCGGCGAAGCTCTGCGCTACACAAGGCACCCCACGCCCAAGAGACGAGCGTGGGGTGCCCGCAACTGAAGCTCCAACCGGTTTGAGAATCAAAGGAAAATGCAGATTCCTCGGGCGCAGACCGCCCTCGGAATGACAGTTAATTTGGATTTTGCTCGCTGAGCCCGCTCGTCGGTGCGCCGGAGTTGCGCTGGCCGTCCAAGAAGAAACAAATGCCGAGGCGAGATTCCCCGCAAGAGCGTCCGGGGCGCAAAGCGCGCGCTTCGTCGCATAAAACGC
>DATFQU010000215.1:0-3424 GCA_035264005.1 Candidatus Acidiferrales bacterium | reverse complement strand
TTCGCGCGATGCAGCCTTTTCCATGTCAGCGAGCACGACGTCTCGTGCTGGCAAAATGTCGTAGATATACTGCTCGACTGCTCTGTTTGTTATCCTACCCATTGCTTTTCACCTCCCCAGACTTCATCAGCTTGTAACCGTTGTGCCATTTTCCGGTAATTTAATCGCACTACTCTCTGGGGAAAGTATCGCACGATTACGGATTATGCGGATTGTGAGCCTAGCCCCGGGAGCGGACGAAAAATGTCTGGCGATGCAGTCTTCTACTCCGACGAGAGAGGCATCAAAGTGGCAGGCAGCAGCGTCACTGTGGATAATATTGCCTATCCAATCGCTAATCTGACGTATGTTGCCGCGCGCGTCGAGCGTCCCAGCAGAATCGTGCCGTTTTTTGTCATCGCGGTAGGTTTTTCACTTCTGGTCGAGAAAATGGCGCAACGATCCTTCGGCGTTGCGATGCTTGCCGGAATCGTAGCGGGCATGGGTGTGTTCTTGCTGAGAGAATCCAAGCCTGTTCATTGCATTGATCTCGCGGCTGTCGCGGGCAAAGGTGCGCCCGTCGTGCGAGGCACCGAAGAACGGATTACGGCGATAGCGAAAGCCATAAACGAAACCATCGTTCACCGGCTAAGCGCGCCGGACGTTGCGTCACTCCCGTTCGAAGGCGACTCCGAGGCCTCGGTTTTGTCCCTGCACTCGTAAAATACTTTTTTGGAATCGGTGCGTCAGCTAGCCGATGCTTTCTCCTGGCTTGATATCGTGAATTTCAAGTCCTGCGATATCGTGGGTCAGTCTCTTCAGTTCCTCAGGAGTTCCCGTCAGCGCCGGAAAAGTCGCATAGTGCATGGGAATCACGTGCTTGACGTTCAGCAGGCGCACCGCCATCGCCGCTTCGCGCGGTCCCATGGTGTAGAAATCGCCGATGGGCAGCATGGCCACTTCCGGCGCGTACAACTCCGCGATCAATTTCATGTCGCCGAAGACTGCCGTATCGCCCGCATGATAAATCGTCAATCCGCCGGGCAAGCGCACAACAAAGCCGACCGGTTCGCCTCCGTAAACAATTTTCTTACCTTCCTCGATTCCGCTGGAATGATCGGCATGCACCATCGTCACTTCAATTTCGCCCGCCTTAAATGTTCCCCCTTTGTGCATTCCGATGACGTTTTTCACGCTTTTCGATTGCAGCCAGCCGGCCAGTTCGTAAACGGCAATCACCTGCGGCTTGAATTTTTTTGCGATGGTAAGCGCGTCGCCAATGTGATCCCCGTGTCCGTGCGTGATCAGCATGGTGTCCACGCGCTTCAGTTTTTTCGCTTCTTTCGGACACGCGGGGTTTCCATTGACCCATGCTTCCAGCAGGACGACTTTGCCGTTGGCCAGCGTGATTTGAAATGTGGCGTGTCCAAGCCACGTGATTCTGTTTCCACGAGTTTTCAGCATGATTGCCTCCTCAGATCGTATTGAATGATTGTCTTCCCAGCGAAATTCCACAGGGCTACTGGACGCGAGCATCTTACTGTCATCCCAGCGCCTTCGCCACGAGTTTGCGGGAGGCCGCAGGGATGCGCCTTGCCACGGCGCAAGAATGTGACGTCCGATTTCAGTGAGCAGATCAGACACCGGGAGGAGTGTTTCAGAAATGGATGACGATGCCGGCGGAGGCGCGCGGCTGATGTTGCGTAGCGGAACCGAAACGCGTCACCAGATCGTCGATCTGAATCAAACGCAGAGATACGAAGGGCACGGTTTTAATGTCAATACCGCCCCCCAACGCTGTCGCGAATGTGTTCTCCGCCGATGCGGACGTAAGTCCAGAGGCGCCGAGCGTTTCATGCGCGCCGCCAACCAGCGCATGGATGAAGGGCGAAATAGGTCCTGGAAAATGGAGCTGCGGACCAAACAAGTAGGTATTTACGTGGAGGGGCGAACCCTGAACTGTTCCATAGTTGCCGCTGAAATCTGCCGTCACCCCAAGCAACTTGAAGGCATTGAATGTGCCGGCGGCTTCCCAGCCATTCAGATTCGGATGCGTTTGTGATGTTCCTGGGACACACGGAGGTCCTATCGGGCACGTAACAGCAATGCTGGACTGTACGTTCACTGTAGGCCGCAAGTACGAATAACCGCCGAAGATTTCGACCTGTGCATGCGCTGTGCCTGCAGAGAGAAAAGTGAGGCAAAGGGCCGCGAAGATCAGCAAGCTTTTCCGCATAGTTTCCTCCAGGGTTCCAATGTTTGCAGCGAATACTCTCACAGCGAGAAGTTCGATCGGGTAAATGTCCTTGTACTTACTAGATGCTTTAGCAGGGACCTGCGTTGTCTTTTGGCTGTACCTGTTCGACACTGGCCCTCTCGCGCCGCACCGCGGATTTACTTCTCGCGAATAATTTGGCAGGATTTAACTTCGGCGCGGATGGCTGTTATAATCAAAACATCTTTTTGGAGAGAAGATTAAATGGCGTATGTGATTGCGGAGCCCTGCATAGGAACCAAAGATTCGGCTTGCGTGGACGTTTGTCCGGTGGATTGCATTCATCCGCGCAAAGATGAAGCGGATTTCGATGCGGAGAAGCAACTGTACATCAATCCGGACGAGTGTATCGACTGCGGCGCGTGCGTGCCGGTGTGTCCGGTAACGGCGATCTTCGCGATGGAGGATCTGCCGGAGAAATGGTCCAGCTACGCGGCGATCAACGCGGATTGGTACAAGGCGAAAAAGACGAAGGCCTAGAGCGCGTCAGGACAAAATTGCAGGCATGAAGCGGCGGATTTCTAGCCGCCGTTTTTTTATAGGCGGACGCTTGAAGGAATTAGCGCTTTTGGCGAAGGCCTCGTAGAATAGCAAGCGGCATAGGAGCCGCCATGAATCCGCGTGAGAAATCAGCTGTACGGATTCTGCTAGGGCTTGGTAGTGCAGGCGTGCTCATCCATTTCTGGGTAATTTTCCTCGCCCCCAGATCATGGGGATTGCGGTATCCAGGTGGATTCCGGATGGCAATAATAGCGATTGTTTTGTCTTCCGTCTTGTCCTTGTTCGGAGCCAAACTCGGAGGACGGTGGTGTTACTGGATAACGGCTGCGGCTCTCGCAACGTTCGTTTATTTCGGCGCATTCTACCATCCGAAGATGTGGTTTTGATCCATCCCCGTTAGACACTGAATAGCGGTTGGTAGCGAAATCTCTATCCGGCTTTGGAGTTGCGAACGAATTAGCGACTCTGCGGAAGGCTACGCAGTATAGCGAGCGTCTCGGCAGGCTCGGGACGAAACGTATAGTCGAAGTTGACCGTCGCTCCGCGAATAATGTTCCCCTGATCGATGACGTAACGTGCAGGCATCGGTAACTCCCGGGAGGCGTCGCCGTTGAATTTCGCGACATCCATATCGAACTTTCTGTAGATTTGCGCCAGGTCATCCGGCAA
>DATFQU010000214.1:0-5984 GCA_035264005.1 Candidatus Acidiferrales bacterium | reverse complement strand
GACGCGAAACTCGGCCGATTGGACGATTACTGCCGCAGCAGAGGCATTTTCGCTGTATCGCCGAACACTCTTCATGCTTATTTGAGCGCGATCCTCACCGGCCTCAAGGGCATGCAGGTGGCCGAAAACGCCCGGCACCTTCTTGCCGGACTTGCTGGCTTGCAATCTCAGCTCGATTCGTTCGCGAAAATGTATGACACGCTTGGCAGCCACCTGCGTCACGCTCAGCAGTGCCACGACGAAGCAGGCCGGAGGCTGGATCGAGTGCAGGATAACATCGAACAGATGGCGCAGGGGGCTCTGCCGGAAACTCCTGCCCCGGCGCTGGAGGCGGCAAAATCTTAGAATCGTGCCCGAGGTTATTCGCCATGGAGTGCGCGCAGCGATGCACGGATCAGTGCCCGAAAATCGTCCGAGCCGTGTTGGGCCAGCATTTGCTGCAAATCATTTCGTATCTTCACAACCTCGATGTTCTTCCCACGGAGTCTTCTCAGGATCTTCTCGATGCGATTCGTCATATCTTGTGCGGCCGCCTTTTGGGCCGCAGCAAGGAAATCGCGAGCGACGGGAACATTTGCCTCGGCTGAAGGGCTCTCGAGGCCTATAGCGAAGGAAAACGAACCCGCATTTTCCCCCTTCAATTGCAGAAGAGCAGAATTGCCCGGCCCCCCGGTTGTGCGAACGTAGGCTTCACTCCCGTGCGCCAGCTGTACTGTTTGGGGATTCAAATTTTGTATTTTGAGATTAAGGGGCTCTTCGGTCCCACGCGCGAGTAAGACGATCTCCATCTTGCTGCCCCGATGAATCTCAGCGTTTGAGGAATTCATCAAGACGATATTTACGAGCGTCAGGTCCGTTACAGTTTCGGCCAGCCCTTCTGTTATCGTCAGTTTCGCTGGCCCCGGCGGCTGATTCGCGGCGGGCATGACAATCAATTGAACTGGTGACGACCCCAAAACAAAGACAGCCTTCCCGTCTATCGCGATTCGATTTCGATCTGCATCACCCTGGAAACCGTTGCCGCCGATTGCAAAGTGATTTTCGATCGAGACCATCTTCGGAATCTCAGTCGCTTGCAATCCGCTATCGCTTGAGGCTTGCGGCAACACGTCCGCCGCTTCGCGCACTTCCGTGTCTGAAATGCGCGCAAACATCACTCCAGTATCCGACGGCACAAGAAAATGGGCGCGGCCGCTTTCGTCCGTGGTCACGACTTGACCGTTCGAGAGCACCACTTTCGTCCCTGGGGCAACATGCCCGTCCGCTGTGAGGATCGCAAACGTCGCTGGCTGCCCTGCGATAAGCTCCAGCGGCAGAACAATCGCGAGGCGGCTTTGCTCCGTTGCATTCTGCCCATGCATCGGCGCTGCAGTCACGCTGGACACCACAAAACATGCGCCACAGAGAGCTAATTGCATACCCACCCTGCGATTCGCCATTCCTCAATTCTACCCTGCTCGATGCAAGTAAAGTCGCGTTGGAGCACGCTTCAATTCCACGCTCGTACTTTCCATCCAAGCAACCGTTTGCCTCACCGTTCTTGAAGACCCGTTTCCCGTTTGCTAGCCTAACGCCCATCTGTGCCTCTCCGACTAACTTGTTCACTCGAAACCAGCGCCGCGATTCGAGCATATGAGCCACGGGAGAACCTCCAAACTCCTTGAGTTGATTCCCGCGTGGTGGAGACATAAGGGCTCGCTCATCATCAGCCTCGCGGTCACCGCCTTCGCATTCTTTGTCTATTTCGCGGCCTTCATTGGAGAGCGGCCGACGCCGACATTCGATTTCGTGTCACGCCTGGAACTGAACAGCCTAGACACGCGGTTTCAATTTCGCGGCCGAGTACGGCCTGATCCGCGCATCATCATCGTCGACATTGACCAGCGGTCACAGGAGGTACTCGGCCACTGGCCATTTCCTCGCAGCGCCTTCGCGCGAATGCTCGACAACCTTCGCAGCGACGGCGCCAAAGTCGTTGCCTTCGATATTACTTTCAGCAAACCCGACGATACGGCAGCTCCGTTACGGACGCTGCGCGGTCAACTCGGCAACGACGCAAAGCCCACACGAGTAAACGCAGAAACGCTGGCAGAGATCGACAGTCTGGAAAAAACATACAATTACGACCAGCAATTCGCCGACTCCATTCAGCGGTTCGGCCGTATCGTCCTGGGAAATTATTTTCTTTACACGCAAGCGGATCTCGAAGGTGTCTCGCCGGAGTCGCTGAAGCACTACGCCGACTTGATCTCCTTCTTTCCGTATCCGCAGGTCCGCGCGCTGAATTCGGCCGGAGGCCCGGGAAGCTACGGCCGCTTGATTCGCGATTACGGCACGTTTGATCTACTCCCGAAGGGTACAGAAGCAAATGAGGATCTTTTTACCGGTGCATTGGCTTCCGATCGCGCCGGCTCCGGTTTTTTCAACGTCATGCCAGACCCCGACGGCGTCGTCCGCCGGGCGTTGCTGGCAATTCCGTACGGAATGGATTCAAACCTTGCGAATTGGGACTTCTACGCGTCGCTGGACGTGCAAGCCCTTCGGCTATTTCTGAGTCTTCCCGACCAGCAGACTGTTCTCGACTACGGTCCAACCGGCATCGTGGCCCTGGAATTTGGCTCTTATGCGACGGTTCATCCGGATCCCATTGGGCGACTGATGATCAACTATCACGGTCCATCGCATACATACCCCTACGTCTCGATCGCCGATGTGGCCAACAAGAGTTTTCCGGCGGGCACATTCAAAGGCAAACTTGTTCTCGTCGGCGCTTCAGCTACGGGAATTGGCGATCTGCGTACGACTCCTTTCGGTGGACTCGATTTCCCGGGGGTCGAAATTCACGCCAATGTTATCGACAATGTGCTGAACCGCCATTTTTTGTACCACGGCGCCGCCCAAGTGCTGACGGATCTGTCCTTCATCTTTCTCTTCGGAATCCCGCTCGGGATTTGGCTCGCCTTCGTGCAACCTCGATGGCTCTTCGCCGGACTGCTACTGCTTATCCCTTTTGCCGCACTTGTTTATTGGGCATTTCTCCACAATTGGTGGCTCAACTTCATCGTCCCGTCGCTCTTTACCCTCATTCCCAACGTAGGCCTCGTCGGCCTCTATCGGGTGCTGATTGAGGAGCACGAAAAACGCCGAGTGCGCGGGGCATTCCAGCAATACGTCAGCCCCGAAGTAATCCGCCGCGTTCTCGACGAGCCGCGACTCGTCGAGCCACGAAAATCAAACATCACAATCATGTTTAGCGACATTCGCGGTTTCACGACTCTCTCCGAATCACTCGACGCTCAGGACCTCGCGGCGCTCCTGAACAACTATCTCACGCGGATGACCGAAGTTGTTTTTGCAACGCAGGGCACTTTGGACAAATACATCGGCGACGCGGTTATGGCTTTTTGGGGCGCGCCTTTCGAACAACCCGATCAAGCCGACAATGCGGCGAACGCCGCTCTCGAGATGATGGCCCGCCTCGCCGACCTGCGCAGCGAGTGGACGCAGCGCGGCCAGCCGTTGGTTGACATCGGCATTGGCATCAACACGGGCGTCGCGTCCGTGGGCAATATGGGCTCGCAGCTTCGCTACGGCTACACGGCCCTGGGAGATTCGGTAAACCTGGCCTCGCGTCTCGAGGGTCTCAATAAGGAGTATTCGACACATATCATCCTGTCGGAATCCGCCTACATCGCGATGCGCGATACCTCTTTCCTCGTGCGCGAACTGGATCTGATTCGCGTCAAAGGGAAATTGCTCCCAGTAACAATTTACGAACTCATGGGCCGTCGCGATACCGCGGGAGACTTGGTGCAACTAGCCGAGACCTTTGGCAAGGGGCATGAAGCATACAAGCTCCGCGCGTGGGCAGAAGCAAAGCGATGGTTTGAAAGCGTTCTTTTGCGCTGGCCCGACGACGGGCCGGCTCGCATCTTCCTCGCCCGATGCGAAGAATACATGGCCGAAGAACCGCCTGCGGACTGGGAAGGCGTTTACGTCATGAAGCATAAGTAGATTTCGCTTATCGGCGGGCGCAAGAGCTGGCCCGTTTACTCATCCAGGCGAACTACAAGCGCGACCGTACCATCTTGCTGCTCCAGCTGACTTGCCAACTCCCGGGCGGCGGCCTCGCTCGGCAACCGTCCGGCGCGAACGCGATAGTACACGCCATTTGGCGAATCGAATTCCATGATCGTCACTGGCGTGTACCTCACGCTGAGCTGCCTCTGCAGTCGCTCGGCATTTTCTTTCACTTGAAAAGCGCCCACTTGCACGCCAAAAAATCCTACGTTGGGATCGGGGCCTGCCATCACATCCAACCGAACTTCCGCCGTTCCGGGACCGACCATTCCGATTGCTTCTGCCGCTGCATACGACAAATCGATAATCCGATTCGCCACAAAAGGCCCCCGGTCATTAATTCGGACATTCACCTGTTTTCCATTGGTGAGGTTCGTCACTCGCACAACGGCGTTGAAAGGCAGTGTGCGATGGGCCGCGGTCAATTGGTACATATCGTAGACTTCGCCATCTGACGTCCGCCGCCCGTTAAATTGGGGGCCGTACCAGGATGCGACGCCCTGTTCGGTGTACTCGCCCGGTGTGGCCGGCGCTTGCCGGACTCCCGTTGATGGTCGCGGCGGCTTGCTCGCCGATGCTTCTGAGGATGGTGCGGACGACTGAGGAGCTGTGGCAGGCGGTGTCTTCTCAGGATGCCGCGCGGCGCAGCCACTGACAACCGTCACCAGCATCAGCATGCCCAAGATCACCACGCGAGCGAAGCTGCATCGGCTCAACCACCGTTGTCCCAGCATCACCACCAGCCCCTTCTGTCTACGCGTTGACTCGTCATTTAACAAATTTTCGGTATTATAGGAACGCGGTAAAGTCACCGCAAGGAAACCATTGCCTCTTCCGCTTCGCTGGCGCTGGAAAATTGACAGGTTGCGCGAAAGCTTTTCCTCCGTGTTCGGCTCGCGGGAGAAGCAGCGGCGCCCACGATTGTGCCCTGCCTGCGGCACGCTCGTCGGTTCAACGGCGAACCGTTGCCATCAGTGCGGCGCGAGCCTCACTTTTTCGATGGCCGCCATGAGCAAGTCGCTGAGCAAGTACATGCCGGCGAACGCTCCCGTCACGTACCTTATTCTTTTCGCGTGCTGCATTCTCTACGGCGTTAGCCTGCTGCTCACAATTCATACCGGCGGTTCCGTGGCTCCCCAAGGCGGAGGGATTCTCGACACGTTAATGAGTATCGGGGGCATCAGTCCGCAAGTTGAAATTGTTCTCGGGGCTTCATTGCCGCTGCAGTACGACATGGTGAATCCCTGGCGCTTCGTAACGGCCAACTTTCTGCATTGGAGCCTTTTGCACATTGCCTTCAATATGTGGTTCCTCGTGTACGTTGGTCCACTCGTTGAAGAAATCTATGGTTCTGCAAGATACCTCTTCGTTTTTGTAGTCACTGGGATCGGTGGGTATGTTTTAAGCGCATTCTTCGGCCACCTCAGTGCTGGTGCGTCGGCCGGTCTCGTCGGCCTCGTAGGAGTCTTGCTGGCGATTACGACCGGTCGAAAGAGCGCCGGTATGCAGATGCTGCGAAGTAATGTCCTGTCCTGGATAGTGTTTCTAGTAGTGATGGCTCTGTGGCCCGGCATGCGCGTTGACAATCTGGCGCATTTGGGGGGAGGGGCAACCGGATTCGCCCTTGGCAAAATGATGCTCGACCGCGAGCCGCACACGGCAGAAGAACGCAAACGTGCCTACACCTTGGGATGGGGAACCGCGGGGCTCGTGCTAGTGAGCTTAGGCTTCATGATTTTCGAATCGCTGAGACCCACCATTTTTCGCTAATGCGAATATCGCTGTTCTTAGGAAAGATCAGCCACGGCTTCAAAGCTTTCGCGCAACGGTTATACTGTAGTGAAATCCTGAAAAAATCGTCAATGCCGCGACGAGGTAAATCAGCACGAATCGCACATCGCGCA
>DATFQU010000213.1:0-5698 GCA_035264005.1 Candidatus Acidiferrales bacterium | reverse complement strand
GAAGAAAGTTTCGAGCAAGTAGTGAAAGGCGTGCGCGCGGTGTTGCGTCACGCGCAGGGCTGAGCGATGTCCAGCGTTCGCATACACGCTCGCGGCGGCACGCGTCGTAATCATTCTTCCTATTCGCGCCGCCAGTCTGCTGCGATAGCGGCGCAAGAAAAAAGGGCGCGCGATGTAATCCCTTCCGGCGTGTCCCGCACAACGCGAGTCGATCCGATGGTTGCCCTGAGGTACGAGTGAACATGTCCATTCTCCGGCGAATCACGAATTTGTTTCACCGTTCAAAGCTGGACCAAGATATCGACGCGGAGCTGCGCGCGCACATCGAAATGCGCGCGGCGGACAACATCGCAGCGGGGATGTCGCCGGAGGAAGCGCGACGGCAGGCGGTGCTGCGATTTGGCAGCCGGCCTGCGATGAAGGAGCGCGTGATCGCGGCCGACGCGCACATGTTCCTGGATTCGCTCTGGCAGGACTTGTGTTACGCCTTTCGCATGCTCCGCAAATCCCCCAGCTTCACCGCCGTCGCCGTCCTCACCCTCGCCCTCGGCATCGGTGCCACAACCGGAATTTTCTCTGTTGTAAACGCAGTGCTCGTTCGCGCGCTGCCATTCCACGATCCGGCTCGCCTTGTTTCACTGTTTCAGAGACCCATCAGAATGACCGGTCTGATGGGCTGGGCCGCCGATGGTCCCGACATTCTCGACTGGCAGCGCGACGCTCACAGCCTTTCTGGCGTTTCCGCCTCGCTCATGGACGCCGCCAACATAACCGGCGGCTCCGTGCCGCAACACGTCAGCGGCGCGAAGGTCACGGCCAACTATTTCGATTTGTTTGGAGTGCACGCAGCTCTCGGCCGCACGTTTTCTCGAGACGACGAGCATAGCGCCCAAAACGAAGTCGTCCTCAGCTATTCGCTGTGGCGCACCTCTTTCGGCGGGCAGGATGTTGTCGGGCGCTCCATCGAATTGGATCGCCAGCCGTTCACGATCATCGGCGTGATGCCCGCGATCTACCACGATCCGCGAACCTGGGGCAATCCCAAATCCAACTACTGGATATTGCTGCCGCAGAGCCAGCTTGCCGCAAATCGCGGCGAGCACATGTACGCGTCGTTCGGGCGCCTCGCTCCCAACGTAACGCTCGCGCAAGCGAACAGGGAGCTCGATTTGATCGCAGCGCGCGATGCCAAGGAATTTCCCGGCAGCAACGAAGGGATGGGCGCACGCGTTTCGCCGCTTGAGCAAGTCAATCTGCAAACATTCACCGAAGGCGATTTCCACTCCGTAAGCCCCGCCATACTTCTGTTGCAGTTTGCGGCGGGATTTCTCCTTCTCATCGCTTGTGCCAACGTCGCCAATCTCATGCTGTCGCAATCCTTGACGCGCCATCACGAATTTGCGCTTCGCGCTGCGCTTGGTGCGGGACGCACCCGGATCATCCGCCAGCTTCTCACCGAGAGCGTCCTTCTTTCTCTGGCTGCCGGAACTCTCGGAGTTCTTCTCGCTATCTGGTGCGCGAAAGTGCTGCTTGCCTTGGCGCCCGAAGGCTATTTGCCGGCGACTGCGAATATCCGCATCGACCTTCAGGCCCTCGCGTTCACGGTTTGCATTGCCACTCTGACGGGAATCCTGTTCGGCCTTCTTCCTGCTTTGCGTGCCTCGCGCCGGAATCTGAACGAAGACTTGAAAACAACCTCCTCCGGCTCCGGCGATTCCGTCCCTCGTATGCGTGCTCGCTACACCCTCGTCATATTCGAACTTGCTGCCACATTCGTCCTTCTCATTGGGGGAGGATTGATGGTGCGCAGCCTCAACTCGCTCCTTGCCGTCAATCCCGGATTTCAGCCGCGCAATTTTCTCACGGCAGCGATGAGCCTTCCGGCGCAACAGTACGCCAAGCCGGAGCAGATTCAGCAATTCTTTTTGGCTGTCCAGCAGCGCGTCGAGGCTCTGCCCGGCGTCGACGCCATCGCCTTCACCTCTTCGCCGGAGTTCGCCGTCACTAACGCTTCGAATGTCATTCTTGAGGGCCAGACCCCTTCCAAGAACGGCACGGCCGGAGTCTGGCCGCAAATTTGCATCGTCACACCCAATTTCTTCCGAGCGGCTGGAATCGAGTTCCTCCAAGGGCGCGCGTTTTCACGCACCGATCTGTTTGCGAACCAGCCAGTCGCCATCGTCAGTCAGTCTTTTGCCGCGCATTTCTGGCCACACCAGAATCCGCTCGGAAAACGTCTGGCCTGTTGCGGACTAGGCGACTGGGCTTCTGTAGTTGGTGTGGTGGGCGACGTCCACCAGGAAGGCCTCGCCGCGGAATCTCGTCCTGAACTTTATTTCCCGCTAACGCGTGGGATGGCCAATGGCCAGAATGCCATGAACGTCGTCGTCCGCAGTTCTATGCCAGCCGCGCCGCTCACTCGCCAGATCACAGAACACGTCGCTGCTGTGGATAACGGCATCCCTCTCTCTGATGTCCGCAGTGGAAGCCAAATCCTCGAGGAATGGTCTGGCTATCTTCGCTATCGCACGGTGCTGCTGGCCGCCTTTGCCGTCATGGCTCTGCTCATTGCGTCCATCGGCCTTTTCGGAACAATTTCCTATACGACGGCGCAACGAACCCGCGAGATCGGCATTCGCCTCGCTTTGGGTGCGCAGCGCCGCAGCGTCTTCAGCCTCGTCATCCTTCAGGGCGCAAAGCTGGCCTTGATTGGTCTCGCTATCGGCATCGTTGCGGCGCTGGCCCTAACGAGATTGATGGTCAGCTTGGTTTATGGCGTAGTTCCATCGGATCCGTTCACTTTTATAACCGTCACACTCTTGCTCGCGCTCGTCGCGTTGCTGGCCTGCTACATCCCCGCCCGCCGCGCCACGCGCGTCGATCCCATGGTCGCGCTGAGGTACGAGTGAGCATGTCCGTTCTGCGACGAGTCGCGAATTTGTTCCGCCGGCCGAAGCTAGATCAGGACATCGACGCGGAACTGCGCGCGCACATCGAAATGCGCGCGGCGGACAACATTGCGGCAGGAATGTCGCCGGAGGAAGCGCGACGGCAGGCGGTGCTGCGATTCGGGAGCCGTCCGGCGATGAAGGAGCGGGTGATCGCGGCCGACGCGCACATGTTTCTCGATTCGCTCTGGCAGGACTTGCGTTACGCCCTGCGCATGCTGCGAAAATCGCCGGGTTTCACCGCCGTCGCCGTCCTCACCCTCGCCGTGGGCCTCGGAGTGAATGCCACCGCCTTCAGCATAGTGAACGGCATCCTCTTCCGAGGGCTCGCCGTGCCTCACCCTAGCGGAATGGTCTCTTTCGGATTCGCGTACAAGGGCTATCAAGGTTTCACGTCCTCATATCCCGACCTTCAGGACGTGCGGCAGCAAGCCGGCGGCCTAGTAGATCTTTGCGCCTACGCGATGGGAACGGACGGCCTGACGACGGGAAACCACACTGATCGAATCGCCACCAATTACGTCACCGGAAACTACTTCGACGTCCTTGGCATCAAGCCCGTCTTGGGCCGTCTGATTGCGCCTGGTGAGGTCAAGCCCGGCAGCTACGACGCCGTCGTTGTTCTGAGTTATTCGTATTGGCAGTCTCGGTTTGGGGGTGACCCATCAATTCTAGGAAAATCGGTTCGGCTGAACGGAAAGCCAATGACGGTGGTAGGTGTGGCGCAGAAAGGGTTTCAAGGACCATACCGTTTCATCCACGCGCAAGCCTTCCTACCGCTGAACGCCGCCGAGGGTGCGAAATACATCTTGACGACCCGGACATACCGGAGTCTCTGTGTGCTGGGTCGCTTGCGGCCCGGTGTCCCGCTCTCGCGAGCCGATGCCGCAGTCAAGGTCGTCGCCAGCCGGCTTGCGCGCGAGCACCCCAAAGATGATCCCGATGCCAGGGCCTGGCTCTTCTTCGCAAGGCTCACGGGCATCAGCCCGACGGGTCTGGAACCTCACGACGTCCCGCAGGTGCTGTTGATCTATGCGCTGTCCCTCACCCTCGCACTCTTGGTTTTGTTGGTCGCCTGCTTCACTCTCGCCAATTTGCTCTTGGCTCGAGCGGCGGCACGCCGTCACGAAATGGCCGTGCGGGCCGCGCTGGGAGCAGGCGCTGGGCGGCTCTTGAAGCAGGCACTCGCGGAAACGGGCTTGCTCGCCGTCCTCGGCTGTGCCGCCGGCCTCGCGCTTGGCTTTTGGGCTCTGCGATACCTCGAATCCATCAGCCTCAACGTTGGTTTCGGGTTGATACCCGATTTCAGCTTTGACGACCACGTATTCCTGTACGCGGTCGGCGCGGCGATCCTTGCGGTCTTCTTGGCAGGCTTCGCTCCGGCTCTGCGCGCGTCCCGCTCCAACCCCTGCAATGCGCTTCACGAAGGCGCGCAGGGCGTGATTGGTGGCCGAAGCCGCTTTCGCAAGGCCCTGGTTGCCGCACAGATCGCCGCATCAGTCGTCCTGCTCGTCGCGTCCGGCATTGCAATTCGCTCCTTGGTCGCAACCGAAGAGACCAGGCTCGGATTTGATCCCGGCCACTCGTTGAAGCTCAATATGGATCCCAGCGAGGCGGGCTACGATCAAGCGCAAGACGAAGAACTCTACAAGAACCTGCTCCCGCGCATTCGCGCCCTGCCCGGAGTTCAATCCGCTGCCTTGGCCAACACCTACCCTTCGAACGGAAGCTTCAGTTACCCGGTGCAGGCAGAAAATCATCCGATTCCTCCCGGTCAGGTTGCGCCCAGCATCAGCATGAACTCCGTTTCGCCTGGCTACTTCGAGACGCTGCAGATCCCCATTTTGCGTGGCCGCGCATTCCTCGAAACCGACACAGCGAAATCGACTCCGGTGGCAATCGTCAACGAAAAGCTCGCCCAGCAGCTTTGGCCGAACGAAAATCCCATTGGGAAGCGCATCAACATCTTCGGTCCCAAAGCGCCGTGGATCAGCGTAGTGGGAGTAGCCGCTGACAGCACCTACGCGGAGATCTCGAGAGACCCGAATCCGCACTTCTATCTGCCCGCTTCCCAATTCTTCGTTCCCTATGAAATTCTTCTCGTGCGGACGGAGGGCTCGCCGGAGGCGATGCTCCAAACGGTGGAGGCTCAGGTCCGGGCGCTGGCTCCGGCCGTGCCGGTCTTTGGCGCGGCAACGATGCGGCAGACACTCGACAACTCATTTGGAGGTTTTTTCCTACTCCGATTGAGTGCCATCATGGCAGTAACGGTCGGACTGCTTGGCCTCGCGCTCGCGATCGGCGGCGTGTATGGCGTGGTCTCCTACGATGTGGGCCGGCGAACGCATGAGATAGGAATCCGCATTGCGCTTGGCGCAAGCTCAGGGAGTATTCAACGGATCATATTCCGCCAGGGCTTAGCCATCTTGGTGGCTGGCCTCTTCTTCGGAAACCTCTGTGCGCTCAGCCTCGCAGCTGTAACGGAGCACGTTCTTGGCGGCTTCGGCGCGCCCGATCTGCTGACTTACCTTGGCGTGGCTATCGTGATCTCCGCGGCGACGCTCCTCGCTTGCTACATTCCTGCACGCCGCGCGATGCGCGTCGATCCTATGGTTGCGCTGAGGTACGAGTGAACATGTCCATATTTCGCCGAATCGCGAATTTGTTTCACCGTTCGAAACTGGATCGGGAGATCGAAGACGAGCTGCGCGCGCACATCGAGATGCGCACGGCGGACAACATTGCCGCCG
>DATFQU010000212.1:0-7385 GCA_035264005.1 Candidatus Acidiferrales bacterium | reverse complement strand
AAAGATGACGACGTCAGCTTCCGCTTGGACCACAATTTCACCAGCAAACTCCACTTCTTCGGCCGCTACTTCTACGACCGCAACCTCCTTCCCTCCGTGCAATACGACATTCGCAATGCCAAACCCACTGAGGTAGGTCAGTTCCCGAACCGCCAGGATGGCGCCTATGGCGGCCTCGATTATCAGATTTCATCCAACATTACCAACAGCTTCCGGTTCGGATGGATCCGCGAGCGCGCCGACGTGATCCAGGAATCCGCCTTGGCCTCCGCAAACCTGCTCGCTCTCAGCGGAACCCAGAGCACAGTCTCTGGTGTAGATGTTGCGCTGCAACCCTCCACCACATTCCTGAACGTTCCTATCGACAACAGCGAAGGCAACTCCCGCACACAGCTCCTGAATGGCACCACCAAGGAGATCGTGGACAATCTGTTCTGGACTAAAGGAACACATACCATCAACGTCGGTGGCGATATTCATCTTCTGCCTTTCCTGCTTTCTCATACCGACCACAACATCGCCACCACTTCGCCAGTCGCTTTGCTCGATGCCTCGGGGCAGACCGGCACCATCGTGATTCCAGCCTCCGATCAGCCTCCAACCTGCGCACCAGCGACGATGACGACGACCGCCATCACGACGAACTGTTTGCTGCCAAGCGACGTCTCTCGTTGGAATTCTCTCTACATTGGCGCGCTGGGCATCGTGAACAACGTCAATCTCGTCGGCGCGCGCGGCGGTAATCTGCAGCCCCTTCCCCTTCTGTCAAATGTTAACAGCGACACCACCGAAGGCGCATACAACTTTTACGTGCAGGATACCTGGCGCATGAGACCCTCCTTTACGCTCACCTATGGCTTGGGCTATGGCTGGCAAACTCCTGCTAAGGAAGTCAACGGCTTGCAATCGATACTCGCAAACAATGACAACGGCGATAGCATCATCACGGCCGATAAATACATCAGCTCCAAGGCCTCCGCTGCCGCACAGGGCAACATCTTTAATCCGACCCTGAGCTTTCTCCCCATCCGCAGTTCCGGCCGCAGCTCTCTTTACAACACGGACTGGAACGACTGGGCTCCGCGCGTCTCCGTCGCCTGGAATCCCTCCTACAACAACGGCCTCCTCGGTCGCCTTGTTGGCAACGGCAAGACCGTTCTTCGCGGCGGCTTCGGAATCATCTACGACCGCACCAATATCGTCAGCAACGTACTCTCTTCCTTGCTCGGCGTAGGCTTCAGCGATGTTTTCGAGTCATCTCCGTTGTGTAACGCGTCCGGCACTCCCGGCGGCGGCTGTCCCGCCAATCCCGTCGGAGGCGTTAACCCCGGGCTAAATTCTTTCCGCGTAGGACAAGATGGAGCCATTCCGCTTCCGACGGTTGCCGCGGCGGCCAATCCAATCGTTCCTGCCGATTTCAATCTCTTTACTAACCCCGGCGGGGTCGGAGCTGAGCCTGTGGCCGTCGGGGTGGATCCTAACTACAAAATCGGCCGCAGCTATTCGTTCGATTTCACCATCCAGCGCGAACTGCCCGCCAATTTCCTTTTGGAAACCGGATACATTGGCCGTCTCGGACGCCATCTCCCCGCTGGCCTTGACCTTACCGCTTCGCCCTATTTCGTCAAGGACCCCACGAGTGGCCAGACTTTCGCTCAGGCTTTCGACAACGTCGGTTGTGTCCTTCGCGGCGAGGCAGGAAAGCAAGTCACTCCGTCTTTCACCTGCCCGGCGACCCTCCAAGACCAGCCGTTCTTCGAAAATCAGTTGCCCGGACTCGGCGCTGTCGCTGGGACTCCCAGCTCTACCACGGCCCTCGCCGGAACCCCTGCCAGCCTCGCCACGGGCCAGGTTGATGATGGCGACGTTTTCACCACGTTTCTGATTATGAATTCCTATCGCGCTCTCATCGGCATGCCCAGCTACAACAGTCTTCAAGTGTTCGGCGCCAATTTGCTTGAGACGGGCGAAGGCATTTCCAATTACAACGCGTGGTTCGTCACTTTGCATGAGCGCGCCTTTCATGGCTTGCAATTCACTGTGAACTACACCCTCTCGAAATCTCTGGACGAACAGGGCCAGGTCGAAAATAATGCCGCGCGTTTCAGTACTCCGTTCAATCAAATGCTCCAGTACGGCCCGTCTATCTTCGACCACCGCAACGTCCTCAACGCTTTCTACAACTATGACCTCCCCTTCGGGAGTGGGCGGCAATTCAGCTCTAGCAGCGGCGTGATCAATAAGATTATCGGCGGCTGGTACACTACGGGAATCTTCACCGCATCAAGCGGCCTCCCTGTGTACCCCACGCAGCTCGGAAATTACGGCAGCGATCTCACGGCTGGCCAGGCCGGCTCTGTCGCGTTGATTCGCACCGCTAGCGTCAGCACCGGACTCCACACCGGGGTCGCCGGTTCCAACGGCTTTGGAACCTCGACGACGGGAATCAATTTGTTTGCCGATCCGGCGGCAGCCGCTGCTGATTTTCGCGTGCCTCTGCTTAGCGTCGACGGGCGTACGGGCGAAGGAAATCCGATCTATGGATTTGGGACCTGGAATTTCGATATCGAAGTCGGCAAGGAGACGCCTATCACTGAAGGTATCAAACTGGCCTTCTCCGCCGATGCCTTTAACCTTTTCAACAACGTCCCCTTCGCCAATCCAAGTCTGGATTTGACGAACCCGGCGATTTTCGGGGTGGCCACAGCGACCAACGCTCCCACGAATCGCAATTCATCCGCCCGGTATTTGCAGCTCGGCCTGCGGATCAGCTTCTAGGCCCCGCTCTTTACTCAGGGACCAACTCGCGCCATTCTTCCGGCGCGAGTTGGCCTAGCTTCCCTCTCTCAGCTCTTTCAGAATTCCTCGCTTTGCTTCCGTTGACAATCAACATCGCTTCGTTTTCGTCCCTCCCCTTCCCGGCCTTCTGCCTGTCTGCCGCCCACTCAAAACGCTTCCCTCTTGACAATCTAGTGAAACGGAGTACCTTCATCTTGTTCATCTAGAGGAGAGCGTAATTTCATGACTGTCAGTCCCGAAAGCAAGCAAAGCGAATTGGTCCAGGGCACCTTGGACATGCTCATCCTGAAAACGCTCGCGCTCGAACCCATGCACGGCTACGGCATCGCCATCCGCATCGAGCAGATCAGCAAGGGAGTCTTTCAGGTGAACCCCGGTTCACTCTTCCCGGCATTTCGGAGGTTGGAGCGCGCCGGGTGGCTCAAGTGTGAATGGCGGGCGACGGAAAACAATCGCCGCGCGAAGTATTACATCCTGACCGAAGTCGGTCGCCGGCAACTGAAGACCGAGACGCGCGAATGGAACCGCCAGACCGCCGCCATCGCGCGCATTTTGGAGGCATCGTAGGCAATCATGTCTGCGTTCCGCAAATTCTGGGGCGGCCTTCGCTCGCTGTTCAGGAAAAAACGCGAGGATGGCGAACTCGACGAAGAATTGCGCGACTTTCTCGAGCAAAAGGCCGCCGCAAAAATACAAATCGGCCTCAGCCCCCAGCAAGCGCTTCGGGAGGCGCGTATGGAAATGGGCAGTCTCGATTCCGTGAAAGAAAAAGTCCGCGTCGTCGGTTGGGAGACCGCCTTCAGTTCATTCTGGCAGGACATTCGCTACGCATTGCGGATGCTCCGCAAATCCCCCGCCTTCACCGCCATTGCCGTCCTCACTCTCGCGCTCGGCATCGGCGCGAATACGGCAATTTTCTCCGTAGTTAACGGCGTCCTTCTCAATCCACTGCCGTACCCGCATCCCGATCAAGTCGCCCTCCTAAGCAATACGAGTCCCGCTATCCTGGAAACCTGGATCTCCTACCCCGACTATCTCGATTGGGTGCGCGACAATCATTCCTTTTCCTCGCTCGCAGCTTACGAATCATTGGTCAGCTTTAACCTCCTCGGCCAGGGCGAACCCGAGCGCGTCTCAGCCACGGAAGTTTCGTCGACCTTTTTTTCCACTCTCGGCGTCACTCCAATTCTTGGCCGGAATTTATCGCCTGCGGAAGATCAATTGAATGGCCCTCCGGCCGTCATCCTCAGCGGCGGCTTCTGGAAAACGAAATTTGGCGGCTCGCCGGACATCCTCGGCAAAACCATCAACCTTGACGGCACCGGCTACACCGTTGTCGGCGTGCTCCCGGAGAATTTTTATTTTTGCTGCGAGAACATTACGTTTCGGCTAAGCGACGTCTACATCCCCATCGGCGCTGACAAGAACCCGTGGATGCGGGATCGCAAATTCCATCCGGGAATTTTTGCCATCGGACGGCTGAAATCGGGCGTCACGCTGGCTCAGGCTCGTGCGGACATGGATGGAATAGCGCACAGCCTTACCGCCGCTTACCCCGACGTGGACAAAGACGACGCCATTCGTGTCACGCCGCTCAAGGAAGTGATGGTGCGCGACATCCGGCCCTTCCTGCTCGTGCTGCTCGCGGCGGTGGGATTTGTGCTCCTGATTGCTTGCGTCAACGTTGCGAATCTCCTGTTAGTGCGCGCGACGGGGCGCAGCCGCGAATTCGCCATTCGCGCCGCGCTTGGTGCGAGCCAGGGCCGCGTCGTCCGCCAGCTTTTGACCGAAAGCGTGCTCCTGGCGATGGCCGGCGGCGCGCTTGGCTTGCTCTTGGCGTCTTGGGGAACAAGCGCCGCACTCGCCGTCCTTCCCAGCGCGTTGCCGCGCGCAGGCGATGTGCGGCTGGATCCGCGCGTGCTGCTCTTCACGTTCGCGATATCGCTTATTGCCGGAATTCTCTTCGGACTCGCACCCGCGTTCAGGACTTCGCATCCGGATTTGCACGAAACGCTTAAGGAAGGAGGACGCGGCGCGAGCGGTGCGCGTTATCGCACCCAAAATATCTTCGTCGTCGTCGAAATGGCCCTCACGGTTGTCCTCCTTGTTGGCGCGGGGCTCACCATTCGAACTCTTGCTGGTCTCGGGAGCGTCGATCCCGGCTTCGATTCGCACAAGGTGCTCAATTTCAACGTTGGGCTTCCGCCTTCCGTCGCCAGCGCCAGTCCCGCGCAAATCCGCGCCAGCCTTCGCCAGCTCACAGACAAAATCGCCGCTGTTCCCGGCGTTCAGTCTGTGTCGTTGATGAACGCGGCAATCCCCATGGGCGACAGGTACGACCTGAACTTTTGGCTCGATGGGCAAGCAAAGCCCGCGACCAATCAACACAAGCCCCTCACCCTGTTTTATCTCGTAGGTCCGGATTACCTGAAAGTGATGAAAATCCCGCTCCTGCGCGGACGCTTCCTCACGCCGCAGGACGATGCCAATTCCAAAGGCGTCTGCGTCATCGACGAAGTCTTCGCTCGCGAGTACTTCGGCAATCAGGATCCCATCGGTAAGCGCCTGAATTTCGACCTCGTATACAACCAGCTTGAAATCGTCGGTGTTGTCGGTCACGTCAAGCAATTCGGCCTCGATGAAAACGCGCACTCCCTCACGCGAGTGCAGCTTTATGCTCCCGCTCTGCAGCTTCCCGACAATTTGACTCAGAGCTGGGTGCCTCTTACCGGCTACGTGATTCGCACTCAGGGTTCGCCGGACGTCTTCGCTGCCTCGCTTCGCAACGCCGTCCGCGGGTTCAACAGTAAGGCGGTTGTGTTTCACTCAAAAACCATGGATTCCATCGTCGCCCGCTCACTCGCTTCGCGCCGCTTCGCCGTGATTCTGCTCTCTATTTTCGCCGCCCTCGCGCTGATTCTCGCCACCATCGGAATTTACGGCGTGATTTCCTACGTCGCGGGCCAGCGTACGCATGAGATCGGCGTTCGCATCGCTCTCGGCGCGCAACGAACGGAGATTCTAAGAATGGTTCTCGGCCAGGGCGCGCGGCTCGCCATCGCGGGCGTGGTAATCGGCCTCCCAGCCGCTGCCGGATTGACGCAGCTTATGAGGAAGATTCTTTACGGAGTCAGCGCCACCGATCCGCTCACGTTCATCGTGGTCGCTGTAGTGCTCACGCTTCTCGCACTCGCCGCCTGCTACATCCCTGCCCGCCGCGCCATGAACGTCGATCCAATGGTGGCTCTACGTTATGAGTAGTCTTTAGACGGCTCCTCGCGCCGCATTGTGCCGTTGCAGGGGCCGATAGCAGTCATCGGCCCGCGCGCCAAGGGCGCGTTTTGGTGAGGGCGGGCTTGCCGCGCCGAAGCCGTGCTTTGGCGAAGGCGCGTCGACCCGCTCGTCGCCTTGCGCTACGAATGACGCTCCCCGAAGAATCATTAAGTAATTTGTCGTATTTCTTCTTGTTGCGCGCTTCTCCCGCGCAATGCGCTTCATTCGCTTTGTCTTCGCTTTTTCCTCTCTCCTAGACTGTCGAGGTGAATGGCCTGGTTCTATAACCTGATTTTGAGTCACTTTTCTGAAATTGGCCTGGTCGCCTCCTCGCGCCGACTCATCAGTCCGAGCGCATCAATGGTGTACAAATCCGCGTTTTCCCTGAAGAATTCGCACATTTCACAAATTTGCGCTCTTTCCAAGACGTCAAAACTGCCATTTTTCAATGGCTCCCAAAACAGGCCAATTCGACCCCATTTTGCCTGTGGAAAAAAGACAAATTGGCCTGTTCTAGTACTTGCCAGTGGCCGAGTAGAGACAGATTCATTATTGTTAACTACGGTGCATGCTGCGACTGCGGAGAGCCTGCTAGGAACGCGCTGCGTTTTTCTGGAAGTGTTTTACAAAAGTCCTGGCGCCGTCGTTATTCGTTTTCGTGTGCGGCGCGCTCTGATGCCCGGCAGCGTTTGCTTCGCGTGAATTTTTGGAATTTTGCGTCGACGCAACGTGCACTTCCACGCGGTCATCCATTTCGTCGATGGTCACTGCACAGTTCGCGCCGCCGTTTGCGCATTCATTTTCTATCGATGCAGAAAGTTCTTGTCGATCTTTTTCGCTAATGCCATGGCGCTCGCAGATGTGCTCAAGCGCAGCGCGCACCCCGGCGCGCAGTCGCGCGTCCGAGGTGATTTCCATTTTCGTGCGCCGGATTTCAGTGGACATTTTTCTCAACCACGTGAATTTCGCACGCCTCACGGCAGTCCGGACAATAGTAGAGTCCGTCTTCGCAAAGGCGAATCGCGTGCTGCGACTGGCAATACGAACAATATTTTTCGCACTCGCAGTAGCGCTCTTCTTTGTCGCATTGCACGCAAACCACCGGGCCAGGCATCGGAATTTTCCTCCGTCTGTGCGGCGACTCTCTGACTAAATTTTAGGGCATCGCCGCAGAAGCGGCAAGCCACTTTCCTGGGATTGTTTCGCTACGAACAGAGACGTTTGGAAAACAAATTGGGTTGCATACAGGACATTTCGCCACACATATAGACACGCGATATGAGACTGAGCGCAGCTACGCGCCGCGAGAGGTA
>DATFQU010000211.1:0-4067 GCA_035264005.1 Candidatus Acidiferrales bacterium | reverse complement strand
GCCACTGCTGCGCGTTGAAATCAAGCGCCTGCCCTGATTTGGTGGCACAGGCCTGCCTGCCGCAGGCGGGCTTTAGCTTGTGTGCGGTTGCCGCCGCAAATGCCACGCCAGCGCCGCGCCCAGAATGATCGACGCCAGCGCCGCCGTTTGCGCGTTGGTCATTCCAAAAAATGACCGTGGATTGATGCGGATGAACTCCACCAAAAATCGCGCCACGCCCGTCAAAATTAGATATTGCGCGAATACTGTCCCACACGGAATAACGGGACTCGCAGGCTCCGCTTTTTTCGACTTGGCTTCTTTCATGTGCACGACCGCCTGCTTGCCACCCAGCTTCCATAGCCACCAAAAAATGAAAATCGCGACAATCAATTCATAAATCGGCGTGGGATGCACTTTCTCTGTCGTCGGCACAAGCCCGTGCGGAAAGCTCATGCCCCAGGGCAGGGAAGTAGGAATTCCGTAGTCTCCGTCGCCCGAAACCAGGCAGCCAATGCGCCCAATTCCGTAGCCCAGCGCCGCCGCCGGCGATGCCGCGTCAAACATCTCCAGCAACGGCACGCGATACCGCCGCGCCATCCAGATGAATCCCGCCAAACCGCCCAAAAATCCGCCGAACCACGCGAATCCGTACTGGCTGATCAGCATTTTCGGATCCGCCATCAGCAGCTTCGGCGTTTCGAGCACGTGATACAGCTTCGCGCCGATCAGCCCCGCGATGCACGGCACCGCTACCAGCAAATCTGCGGGCGCCTGAATCCCGCGCCGCTCGACGTCGCGCGCCAGCACGAAATACGCCACCAGCATCGCGATGCCCACGCACAATCCGAAGCTCGCGAACGTGATCGGCCCAAGATGGATAAACGGCATCATCTGTTTTTGTACGGGCGGCTCTATGCCGCCCGCTTTTGTCTTACGTTGTCATCCTGAGCGGAGCGTTTTTTGCGGAGTCGAAGGATCTCGCCTCGCAAACAATTCAGATGACAAATTGAGCTTCGCAGTATACAGGAATCAGAGCGCCACCCGCGCTTCGTCGCGACGCTTACCGCAAAAGGACGTGCGCATTTCCTTGCCCGCTCATGATGTACTCTTGCGACAAATTGAAGTGGTTGTTGCGGCGAAAAAACGGCTCTGTGCTACTGTATTTCGCAGCCGATGACCGACGTGAACTTGGGCACGTTGATCTTCTTCGTATCCGCGCTGTCCTGCATCATTCTCGCTAACTATTTGTCTTACCGAATTCTGCAACAGGTGAACTCAGGCCTTCCGGGGAACAAGAAGACGGGCCCGTTTTGGATTTTGTTGGACAAGGAACTAGAGAAAGACGCGAAGAAGGATCCGAGAATCGCGCGCCGCGGCCGCCGGATTTATCTGGCGGGAATTCGTCACGTTGGCTGGCGCGGATTGCTTTATCTGACTATCGCGTCCGCCCTCGCCTGCGCCTGGGAACTCGGCTTCTTCTATACCAAGTAAACCCCGCCGCCAACCCCACACAAAACGCCTCCTGACTTACGTCCAAAGCGTTGAGTGCTTTTCGAAATAAGCTCCCAGTCTGCTGTAGCGGGATAAATGTCTTTCGTCGCCTTGGGAACTCGCAATCTGTTTCTGGTCGCTGATGTAGTTGCTGGCTGGCACGAATACCTTTTTCCGTTCCTCCGTTTTCGTCAACTTAGCCATTTCCTCGCCAAGAAAATCCAGCATCGGAAGGCCGTCCGTATCAACCGTCACGAATTGTTTACATCGGACAGCAAGCTGTTTGGCGAGGCCCCCCAGAGGGGTGCTCGCGGGGTATCCTTCGATCTCATCCAGATATCGGGATAATTCATCGCCAACTACTATTCGAGGGTAGTCCGCCTTTTGGCTTTCGAGGAAGTGAGCCCTTTCTAGTGCTGGTCCGTAAACTTCATCGTCGGTTATGTCCAAGCCGAGCCCCACGTCGATGCCGCCTCTGATCGGACGCTTGTAGGAAAGTGCTAGGAGGTGGAGGAGGCAGCAGGCCGCTACGCAACCATAGACACCAATCATTGCAGCGCATTGCTCATCATCCCCCCTGAACGAAAGAGACATGATGAGAGAATCCGAGAAGCCATGATATTTTACGGCGCGCCTGGCACGTAGAATTCGATCCTGAACCTCCTTCGGCAATCCAGCCAGAAAAATCGTCGGCTTTGCAAATCCCTCAAAGCAGGCAGCTAAATCGCCGCGAAGGCGAAGAACATAACCGGCCGTTCTGCGAGAAGTTTCCGGGTCTCGGGGTCGTCCTGTGGGCGACGTGGTAACTGACGAAGTATTCGACGCTGTCCCAGAATGTCCAGGAAGGCGATGCAGTAGAATCCGAAGCGAAATGTCCTTTGCGATTCCTCACTGGCCAAGTGCGACTGCTCCATACAGCAGCTTGTACATCACTGCGCCGCCAATCAGCGCCGCGCAGAGGCTCAGGAGCGTGCCAATCAGAAAATACTCCGCGAAGCGCACTTGCTTGAACTCCGGATACCGCGCGATGGCCTTCGCCGTCAGCACCAGCCCCGCCGTCGCCGGAGAACGCATCAGGAGCGCCGTCAAAATGATGAAGCGCTCCAGCCATCCGATGTACATTCCGGCGTTGCGCAGCTCCCTCGGGCTTTCTCCCTGCGGATGCGGCGCCTCGCCCACCATCACCTTGATCATCCAGCGAATGACGTACCCGCCCGCGAAAATCACCACTGCGTACACCGCCGCCACAATTCCCGTGCGCACCCAAAACTCCCCCCACGGCGGCTCATACATCATCATCACGGAAGCGCCTTTCATCGAATGTACAAATATGTGCAGATTAGCAATCATGTACGTCCTCGTCCATTTCGAAAAACCAAGTGTGTCATTGCGATTTGGCCCTTCCTCGAATTCCGGAATAGATCAGCCATGCACCCAGAAAAAACAATGCGTACACTATGACGAGGGCCGCTGTCTCTGTGGGATGTGTGCCTGTCTTCCACCATAAGATTGTCTGCGCGCCACTAAGCACCAGCATAACCCCGAAAATAATCTTCCACCAAACGGGTCCGCCCGCGCTCACGCTGGCACTCCTTCCAGGCTCCTTGCTTCAAAAAACTGCGGCCTGGGCTAATGGACGGCCCTGAAAGCGTTCGCCGATGAGCTGCTCCATGCCAAACGCAGCCGCCACAAGCTGCCCATAATTTCCGCGCTTCAAATTTCGCGACACCGTGGACGCATCCAGCCGCAGCGCGCGCGCCGTGTCCTGCACGTTGTCATGCTCAATGCGCGCCGCGACCGTCTCCCACTGTTTTTCGGTCATTTTGCGCACCAGCGTATCATGCAGCGAGTAAATCAGGTTGGCCGTCGCGTCAAATTCCCGATTCGCGCTGCGAAACGCGGTCAGCGCCGCAGCTTTCCGCCTGCTTTTCAGCCCGTCCAGCGCCTGCCGGGCCGCGCGAAACGCCGGCCCGTCCATTTCGTTCACCGGCGCCGCCACGCGCCCGGACACGTCGCCGATCCCCACGCCAATGCGCAGCGAAATCGGCTGCAACCGGCTCCGCAAATCCAGCAGCAGCCACGGAATCTGCTCCAGATTGTCCGTGATGGTTTGAAATTCGTCGCCCGCGGTCACCGCGTAGGGCAACAGGATGAGCTTTCGCCGCCGGTGCGCCGCCGACGCGTCGCGCAACACGTTATGCAGCGTCGAACGCAGCCGCTTACGCCCGCCCGACGCCATCACATCCGCTAAAATCACCGCATACAGCTTCTTTGCCATGTACGTTTATGTACAGTTATGTCATATTGTACGGTGGCGTGCAAGGGCAGAATGCGCACGCACTGCCCGGCGGAACGCTGTTATGTTGTCCCGGCCGCTGGCGAGCTTAGCTTGAAGGAATCGAAAAACCTGCGAATCGCGACGGGATCGCGGTCATGCCCGAACGTTTTCACCATCAGAAAGTACACGCGCGTGCCCGCCACAACGACCCGCAAATCCAGCGAGCTGTTTGGCGGAAACTTGATGGTTCGCAGCTTCGCTTGCACCTCGCGCGCCGGATAACCTTGCACGGAAATGTCGCCTTCATTCACCACTT
>DATFQU010000210.1:0-10989 GCA_035264005.1 Candidatus Acidiferrales bacterium | reverse complement strand
GTGCGTGAAAACGTGAAAAGCGAACCATTTGCCTGCACATGAAAGGACGAATCGTTATCCGAGCTGGAAGTTTCCCGAAAGTTGAGCATGCTCGGTCTCGAGTCCGCAGCGTGCCATTCGCCAAGCGCCATATCCGAATCCGCATCCGCGCCGTTTTCGTACTGATCCGCCGAAACCCATCCGTCCGAAACCTGTTCGCTGTTTTGGGGAATTGTCACAACTGACACGCTATAGCCCACCACCAAAAAACGGTCAGCCTGCGGATCGAAGCAAGCATATGCATGCGGCACATAAAGATTCAGCGTGAGCGTGCGATCCTTCGCCTGAACCAGCCGGTTGAACGAGGCGCAAGAAGGAAACGCGCAATTAACCTCATCCGATGACGGTGGCGCCGGAACTTGCGATGTCGACTGCACGCCTTGAGCAGGCTTCGTTGGCTGGTTCGTCTGCAGCGGCGATGCCCGATGCTGTTTTTGCGAGCGATGCGATGGGGTGTGATGCGTCGGCCGTTGTGCGAATGCATTCGGCGCTATCACCATGAAAGCGAGCAGTAAGCCGATTTTCACGAGAACTTTCTTCCGCACCTGCACCTCAAACGCCGCACGTTCATGAATGCTTGGATAACGAAACCCACGGATTGTATCAGTGAATTGCGCCTATGCGCTTGCCTGCGCACCAAGTGCGCCGGCGTATAATGGCGATCCCGAATCCTGACGGCAGTTAGGAGCGCCAATGAATGCAGCGGTTGTCAATTCGTTCGATGCGCCGCCTCGTTACGGCACTTTTGCCGACCCCGCTGCGGCAGAGGGCGAAGTAATCGTGAATGTCGCCGCAGCCGGTCTTCATCAAATCGTTAAATCGCTCGCGCGCGGCGAACACTATGGCAGCACCGGGGCGTTGCCGTTTGTTCCCGGCGTTGACGGCGTGGGGCGTCTCGAGGACGGCACGCGCGTCTTCTTTGGCTTTTCGCGAAGCCCATTTGGGACTTTCGCCGAGCGTTGCGTTACGAAGCGCTCTACCTGCTTCCCGTTGCCCAGCACGCTGGATGACGCAACCGTCGCAGCCGTGATGAATCCGGCCATGTCTTCATGGGCTGCGCTTACTGCCCGCATTCAGTTTACTGCAGGAGAAAGCATTCTCATTCTCGGCGCGACGGGAGTTGCGGGTCACCTCGCCGTGCAGGTCTCAAAGCGTTTGGGCGCGAAGCGAATCGTCGTCGCCGGCCGAAATTCCCGTGCACTCGAGGGCCTGCAACATCAGGGCGCGGACGCGGCCATTTCGCTTGAGCAGAACGGGGAAGATTTGGTGTCTTCGTTCCGGAAGGAATTCGCGGAGAACCAGATAGACGTCATTCTGGATTACCTGTGGGGGCATCCTGCCGAAGCTCTGCTTGCTGCAATCTCACAAAAAGGCTTGCAGCATGGATCGACGCGCATCCGTTACCTCCAAGTCGGAAATAGCGCCGCGCCGGCGATTTCGCTGTCGGCAGCAACGCTGCGAAGTTCGGGCCTCGAGCTGTATGGCAGCGGTTTCGGCAGCGTGCCCATGAAGAAAATCTTCGAGGCTCTGGCCGCATTTCTTGGTGAGGCGGGAAAGCAGCCGTTTCAGATCAAAACGAAGTCCGTCCCGCTTCGCGACGTGGAAACTTTCTGGAGCGTCAACGAACCCGCCACGCGCCTCGTATTTTGTCCCTGATGCACAAACGACGAGCCTTCTCAGGCGATCAATGGTAGGCAATCATGAATATCCGCAAGAATGAAAATAAGATCCGTCCGTCCGGCCGCGGCCGGTACGCCGCTCGGATTTTTTCCGTGTATTCTGCGACGAATTTTTCGCGGTCCGCATCTTCGCCAATGGCCGTCAGATAAGGCCGCATTCCAGTTCCTCGATACCATTCCGCAATGGCTGCCGCGTTGGGTAGCACGTGAAAATACTCCGTCTGCCACAGATCAATGCGCGAAGCCAAAGGCGCGAGCAAGTCATAGTAAAACTCGTGATCATGAGCGTGCCAGTTCCGTACGCGTCCAGTGGGAAACCATTTTCGCCAGCCGATCGACGCGGCCATTTCCCGCAGCAGCCGATGCGCTGGCCGGTCAAAGGCGCTGGGAATTTGAATCGCGAGCGCACCTCCAGGCGAGACGTGACCGAAGAGTTGCGGAAAAAGCGTGGCGTGGTCCGGCAGCCATTGCAGTGCCGCGTTCGAAAAAACCACATCGTACTGCTCATTTTCTATCGTTCCCGTGCTGGCACTCTCTGGCAAGCCCGCGGCAACACCTTCCGCTGACCTTTCTGCGGCCTCATTCGGCGGTTTTCCGGCTGCCCACTTCGCTATGTCGCCGGTGATCCAGCGCCCGCGCGGATTCGACTGGATCGCCGCATTGATCATCGTCGTGTTGCTGTCGAGTGCGGTGATTTGCGCTTCTGGGAACCGCTCCGCGAGGACTTGCGTGCTGTTTCCAGGACCGCAGCCCAGGTCAATCGCGGTGCGAACCTGGGGAAGGTTGATGTGTGACGCGAGGTCGCGGCACGGCTGCGTACGCTCGTCCGAGAACTTCAGATATTGGTCGGGATTCCATCCTGCCATCGCAGCAGGATACTACTCCATTCTTGGGGCGAGCTTCAAAGGGCGCGCAAGATGCAGCCACGTCAGAACCTTCAGCACCGGCCACGAGGGATCGAACTCACCGCGATGGACGCTAAACCGCGCCGATGTTGGATACGCATGATGGTTGTTGTGCCATCCCTCTCCGGCGGTCAGCAGCGCGATGAATCCCAGGTTCGTCGCGGTATTGTCAAAGTTCCGCTTGCCCAGCGCGTGATTAGCTCCGTTGATCACCGCGTTCAGGAAGATGTACGTTCCAGCCTGCACCGCAAACGCAATTCCGCCCCACAGCGGCCCAAGCAGGACCATAAAGATCGCAATGCCGAACAGTACGCCAACGAGTCCGAAGCGGAGAAGATGCCGATCCCACCAGTCGTTGCCAATGTCTGGCGCGAATGTCTTGAGTGTCTCGGGGTCCTTCGCTTCGCGGTTGTAGTAATAGACGTTGCCGAGCAGAATGCGCCATAACCCTTCGAGCACCGGGCTGTGCGGATCGCCTTCCACGTCCGTATGCCGATGGTGCTTGCGATGCACCGCGACCCATTCCTTGGTATTAATGCCCGTCCAGAGCCAAAGCTGCACGCGCATAGGAAACGCTACGACGGGATGCAAATAGACGCCGCGATGCGCCAGTGTACGATGCAGATAAATGCTCGTGGAAAATGCGGAAAGTTGTACGACCACAACTATGGCAGCGACGGCATAGAGCAGGTGTAGCAGCAAGTGACCCCCAGACGGTGCGCTTCTTGAGCGACGGCCCGAATGATTAGAATAGAATGCCGCGCCTGCGCAGTCAAACTCTACCTGAAACAAGTTTCGAGAATGTTTGCCGACGAAGCGGGCAAGTTCGCCCTCGCGTGATGACTTTTTTGTTCGCACCGGCGCTGGAAACACTTATAAGCTTAGGCTAAGATTTGCTGCAGAAATTGAGCATCAAGACCTGGTCTGTGTCGGTGAAAAAAACTCAAACAGGAGATTGCTCCGATGAAAATCGCAACGAGGATCAGCACAGTTTTGGCTCTGGTCGCATTTGTAGTAGCGCTGTCGTTCCCATTGGCCACTTCGGCTGAACCCGGTCCCGCGCCGGCGAAGCCCGCAGTCACCCGTCCCGTTCCGCCGCCCGCACATCCTGAAATCGAAGACGCGATGCGGCTGCTCAAGCAAGCACAGGATCACCTAAATCACGCGTCCCATGATTTTGGCGGGCACCGCGAGAACGCGATGAACCACATCAGTAAGGCGATGGAAGAGCTTCACGCTGCAATCGAGTACGCAGACCATCACCACTAAACGGTCTGCCCGACAGAACGTCTGGCTCCGATAAACATTCGTCAGCGGCGCACATACATAGCGTTTGTGCGCCGCTTCTCTTTTTTTACACTTGAATCAGTTGGCTTGAAATGGCCGGCTATCGAGTTACGCCGCTCTTTGCTCCGGCTGCCGCCGGCTTGGAAGCGCGAATCCCTTTGACGATTTTCTCTGCAATCGAAGCACTCACAGGGCAGGTTGTGTCGTTGATCCGGCATTCCGCCAGCGTCAGTTTGCAACCGCAGTTGCACTCCCGTGCGTTCAATCGCCGCAGTGCTGTTTTCTGTTGCGCTGCTGTCAGTCCTGCAAAACTCACACCCGGCAATTGCGATGCCTTGTCCGCATTCTTCAGGAAGATTTGTCCCGTATCCTTGAACGTTTCAATGCGGGCGTCTACCGGCATCCCCATCAGGTAACGCGCCTGCATGTCGTAATATTCGAGCGGGTAAACGCCCACGTCCTTCTGCACCACTCGCCCATCCTTCGTCACCAGGAATGAAGTCGGCAACGCCGAAACCCCGCCGTACTCCTTTTCCAGTGCGTCGGTGTACATGACCACCGGGTAGTTGATCCCTACCTTCTGCACAAATTTGGCGACTTGATCCGGCGGCCCATCGTCTTCGGAGATGCCAATAACCTGCAGCGAGCCTTTGTACTTCGACTGCAAGGCGACCATCTCAGGGATTTCTTCACGGCACGGCCCGCACCACGTCGCCCAGAAATTGATGATCAGCGCCTTGCCCTTCAGCGCCGATGTGGACACCACCTCTCCCGCGAGATCTTTCATCGCAAAGGGAGGGACGACTTCTGGATCCGCAGCAAAAGAAAGCGAAGTTGGCGCGTTGGAATCTGACGCCTGTTGCGGAGCCGCCGCATTCTGACCTGCGCGAACCGTCGTCGGTGTGTCCGCTCGTGTTTTTGCCCGAGCAGCGTGGTAAACGGCACCCAGGCAGACCAACAGTATCGCTCCGCCTGCGACCAACAGCCCGAAAGTCGAATTGCGAAAACGCATCATCGAATCCTTCCCCAAGAAAGCATTATGAGGCCGCACTAGAATGAGTACAAGTGCACCGTTCCATTTGGATTTGATTGTGCAACAAGGAGTTAGATCGAAGAAAAACTAAAGCGGGATTGAAATTCCCGAAATGGTCCAGATATCCACAGGCCTTACCCTGCTATTCAATTAAACTATTGTTTTTCAGCAACTTACTCCGAGCGCCCTTTGGCAGAACGGTTGCAATCAGTCCAGCGGGTCGCGTTCCAAGCGTGGCTCACGGCACTGTGGCAGAGGAGGAAGGGGCTCGGTCACGGAGCTTTGAGAAACGCTTTTCCCACCTGCCTCTGAGAGGGAAGCTAGGATGGATGACCCCAATGACTCGGCCTCGCCTAGGCCGGGTCACGGAACGCGGCTTTCGGGGCTGCCGATCCCAAGCGGTGGCCCCTTTTTTTTCGTCCTGCTGATTTCCGAGGCCCTAATTCGTATTAACGCGTCCCACCACTGGAATCTTCGCCATGCGTAACACGTGCTCCACTTCCGTTTCCTTCAGCCGCGAGGCGTCGTACTCGAAATGCAGCCAGTTCTTCTTCTCGTCCAAGCGGAATTTCTGCAGGCCGTACGTGTTCGCAAAGAACGCCAGCGCCTTCAGCTGGTCCTGACGCAGAGGTGCTTGCAGTTCGTAGGTCATCGACATGAATGTCATGCTGGAATTATAGCAGAGGACTTGGCTTCACGATTACCGTGCGCTACGACCGCCGCCTCTAAATAGCCGCTCGCCGCAACCGCAACGCATTCGTGATCACCGACACCGAACTGAACGTCATCGCCGCGCTCGCGATAATCGGGCTGAGCAGCAGCCCGAAAAACGGATACAGAACTCCCGCGGCGATAGGAACGCCAACGGTGTTATACGCGAACGCAAAAAAGAGATTCTGCCGGATATTCTGCATCGTTTTCCGGCTCAGCCGGCGCGCGCGCACGATTCCGCGCAGGTCGCCTTTTACGAGCGTGATTCCTGCCGACTCGATAGCCACATCCGTGCCAGACCCCATGGCGATTCCTACATCGGACGCGGCTAGCGCGGGAGCGTCATTGATGCCATCGCCCGCCACAGCGACGCGCCTGCCCTGCGCTTTCAGTTTTCTCACTGCTTCCGCTTTGTCTTCAGGCAGGACGTCGGCGATCACCTCATCGATCCCCAGCTGCTGCGCCACCGCTTCGGCGGTCGCGCGGCTGTCGCCGGTCAGCATTACCAGGCGCAATCCCTCCCCGCGAAGTTGCGCAATAGCGTCCGGCGTCGAAGCTTTAATCGGGTCCGCGACAGCGACGCTCCCAGCCTCGCGGCCGTCAACCGCGAGGTGCACGATTGTCTGGCCTTTCTGGCCGCCGCTCGCGCCCGAATTCTCCAGCCCAATCCCCACCTCCCGCATCAACGCTGCGTTTCCGAGCGCGACGCAATGCCCCTCGACTCGCCCGCAAATCCCTTTCCCCGGGACCGCGCGAAAGTCGCTCGCGCTTTCCACGCGCATCTCCTTCCGAGCCATTTCCGCGAGTATCGCGCCAGCCAGCGGATGTTCGCTCGGTTGTTCCAGAGCCGCCGCGAATCGCAACACGTCTGCCGCGCTCCATCCCGGCGCTGGTCGAATCTCTGCAACTCGCGGTTTCCCTTCCGTGAGCGTGCCCGTCTTGTCCAGAACGAGCGTGTCTACGCCTTCCAGAATTTCGAGCGCTTCGGCATTCTTGATCAGCACGCCCGCCGTCGCGGCGCGCCCCATGCCGACCATGATTGCCATCGGCGTCGCAAGTCCCAGCGCGCACGGGCAGGCTATGATCAGCACAGCCACCGCGTTTACCAACGCGTGCGCCAGCCGCGGCGATGGCCCGACCAGCGCCCAGCAAACGAACGTGGCTACAGCCGCGAAAATCACCGCCGGAACAAAATATCCGGATACCTTATCCGCAAGCTGCTGAATCGGCGCGCGGCTGCGCTGCGCATCGCTCACCATTTGCACAATCCGCGCTAGCAGAGTCTCATCACCGACGCGTTCCGCGCGCATCACAAGTGTCCCTGTGCTATTGACCGTGCCGCCGGTGACCTTGCTGCCCGCGGTCTTTTCTACCGGGATCGGCTCGCCGGTCATCATCGACTCGTCCACCGTGCTCGTTCCATCAACCACGATGCTATCGACCGGAATTTTTTCTCCGGGGCGCACGCGCAAGCGGTCGCCGCGCTGCACCGCCTCGAGCGGAACATCTTTCTCTTCGCCGTTCGCCTGCAATAACCGTGCGGTCTTGGGTGCCAGTCGCAGAAGCGCCCGAATCGCGCCGCCTGTTCGTTGCCGTGCGCGAAGCTCCAGCACTTGGCCAAGCAGAACCAGCGCCGTGATAGCCGCCGCAGCCTCGAAATAAATCGGCAACGCGCCTGACGCATCGCGGAACTGTGCTGGAAAAATCCACGGAACCACGGTCGCGACGAAACTGTACAAATACGCCGTGCCTGTGCCCATCGCAATCAGCGTAAACATGTTCAAACTGCGATTTCGCACTGACGCCCATCCGCGCTCGAAAAACGGCCATCCGCACCACAGCACCACTGGTGTCGCGAGCGCGAGTTCGATCAACGCGATCACCTCAGGCGTGATGCGGACAGGCAACATGCTGCCAGTCATCGTGAATACGAGCAGCGGAACTGTGAGTGCAACACTCAACCAAAACCGCCGTGTCATCGTCGCGAGTTCAGGATTCTCTTCTTCGTGTGCCTGCACCGTGCGGGGTTCTAGCGTCATGCCGCAAATTGGGCATGTGCTTGGCCCGCTTCGAACAATCTCCGGATGCATTGGGCACGTGTATTCGGTCCTCGTCCCCGTCACAGTCGGATTTAGCGGTTCCAGCGCCATCCCGCATTTCGGACACGGCCCCGGCTTCGGCGCGCGCACTTCCGTGTCCATTGGGCAAACGTAAACCTGCTCACTGAGTTTGTCGGCCCGCGAAACTCCTTCTGCGTCTGCGGCCTTCGGTTTCGTCGACGCGATGCTAACCATCGGCGTACTCGCCGGCTGCGCCGTGAGATATTTCTCGGGCTCGTCCGCGAATTTTTTCGCGCACCCTTCGCAGCAGAAATAATAGGTTTTGCCCCGGTATTCGCGCGTGGCCTGCGCTTTCGCGGTATCAACACGCATTCCGCAGACAGGATCGACAGCGAAGTTTCCTTGTGCAGCTGCTACTCCAGATTGGTGGGAGTAGTCGTGAGGGTGCTCCGCGCTCATTTGCTCGGCTTCAACTGGAAGTGCAGATAGAAGTTCACGCCGAACGGATGCGCTCCATAGAAGGGAACAATCGCTGCGGGAAGCGTGTACGTCGCGAAGTTCGCGCCGATCCCCGTTTCGACCGGCGACCAAACCCGAAAATACCGCGTGTATCCCAGCGTATATTCGCCGATGCGAAACGTCGTCGTGCCCACAGTACTCAGCAGCAGCTGCTCGATGGCCGGTTGCGCGGCGAACAATTCATCCTTGTCGACCAATTCCCACCGGCCCGTGAAAAAATTCTCTTGCCGGAACGGAATTACCGACTCTGCCAGCAACGCATTCGTTCCAGTTCCCGTTGCTGTGTCGTGATTTCTGCCAAATACGAAACTCGTCGACCACGTCGCGCCTTCCAGCGGCCGCGAGTACTCCACCGACGCTGTCGTTCGTACCACGTCGCCCGGCTCAAGCGCTTCTGGATGTGTCAACCTTCCCACGGAAATTTGCGCCGCCCAATTCGCCGTTGGAAAAACTGACAATCGCGTCGACCACGAATCCATCGCGCCCGCGCCAATATTCCAGCGATTCTCATTCGGCTCGGTACCGTGAAATCCGCTCGCTTCCAATCGCAGCATCTTGTATTTCAGCCCGACCGTCGCCACTTCATACGAAATGTGCGTCGAGTCCTCCCAGTGGTGCCCAATCGGCGCCTGTGGAATCTCCACTGCCGATGTCCGATGCGGATACGCCACCGGCCCGAGCGCCGGATCGCCCACCGGCGCAAAGTACGCCTCGAAAATCGTGTCGTCTCCGACCGATCGCGCGTAATGCACGCCGGCGGCCATCACAAAATTGTGCGGATGCTGCCCATCCCCAATCGGCTTTCCGAACGCTGTCTCGCCTGTTTGAAACAGCAGCGGATACTGTCTGTCCGTGATCGTTGCCGGTTCCAGGCTGAGCATCAGGTCAAACAGGAACGCGCCGCGCCCAATCGAATGTTCCGCGGAGCCCATGAACGCATTCGCTGAGTAAAGTTTGTCTGCGCCGCGCGACCCCGATTGCTGCGTATCGTTGATGAACGTATTGGCCATAAAATTCAAATTCCAGCCGGAGCGCATCAGCATCATCATTCGCATCGGCATCACCGCCGACGCCGGATTCACGCTTGTCCCCGACGCTTCCTGCATCAACAAATCTGCACCGGCCGGCAACGGCATTTGCATCTTCACTCCCTTCATTTGCGCCATTGCCGCGCCATGCGGAACTCGCTGCGTTTCATCCACCGGCCGCCTGGCGCACACCAGCGCGCATCGCGCCGCACTCATACTTTGTGAAAAGCAAATCCGGCCCGCATGCGCGGTCGATGCAAGAAGAAGACACGCCGTCGCAGCCGCAATCGCACCCACGCGAGTTCTCGCAGACGTTTTCTCTAGGTGATTCATTCGCTGCGGCTTCTGCGTTGCGGCCATGGCCTTAATTTGCAGCGAGTACTGAATTGAGGTATGCGGTCATCTGCGGGCTCGTCCAATTCTGTTCACCAATAATCTTTCGTGCGATTCGCCCGCGCCGGTCGATGATGTACGTCTCCGGATACATACTCGTCCCGTAAGCTAGCCCGATCTGCGAAAGTCTTCCTTGCTCCACCGGGTCGCGGTACGTCGGAAAAATCACGCTATGGTCTTTCAAAAACTGTTCATACGCACCAGGATCGGTATCAGCGCTGATGCTCAGAATCGTCCCTCCGCGCGTTACGAGCCACTGCTGCAACTGATTCAGCGACGCTGTTTCGTCCACGCACGGCGGACACCACGAAGCCCAAAAGTTCAGCACTACTACTTTACCGCGCAGGTCCGCAAGAGAACTGCTTTTCCCGTCAAGCTGGAACGAAAACTCCTTCGCCATCGACCCTGCTGGACTCGCCATCCCTTCCTTATAACTGGGGCTCGCGAAGAGCACCAATAATCCTGCCACGGCTCCGAGCATCACTCCAGTGAAGAGTTTCCGTTTCATAGATCGCAATGCGCGCTTTTATTCTATGATATATTGCGTCGCAGCGCACGGCCACCCGCTTGCTAACTCCTCCGCAACTTTCAACATCAACCGCGCGAATCTCAGCCATCGTTCCCGCGCGCAACGAAGAAGACAACATCGAGTCCGCGGTGCGTAGTCTTGCCGCCCAGCCCGAAATCGCTGAGCTCATCATCGTCGATGACCAATCCACCGACCGTACTCCCAAGATCCTCGCGCAGCTCGCCACCGAAATCCCGCGTCTGCAGATCATTCGATCGACAGAACTCCCTGCGGGTTGGGTTGGCAAAAATCACGCTCTTTGGCTTGGCGCACGGGCGGCTTCGTCCGAGTGGCTGCTCTTCATCGACGCGGACACCGTCCTTCTCTCCATCGCCGCCCATCACGCACTCGAAGATGCCCAGCGTTACGACGCGGCGCTTGTCTCTTATTCTCCCGAACAGCTCACGCAAACCCTCCTCGAACGCGCGCTCATCCCGTTCATCTATTGCCGCCTAGCTCGCAAATTCAACTTCGACAGGGTGAATGACCCTTTATCTCCCGACGCTGCCGCCAATGGCCAATTCATCCTGGTTCGCCGCGACGCCTACGAGAAAATCGGCGGCCACCGCGCCGTCGCCCGCGAAGTCTTGGAAGACGTTGCTCTCGCTCGCCTCTTCAAGCAAGCTGGGTTTCATTTGCACTTCGCCCCCGGCGACGGAATTGCGCGAACGCGTATGTATCGCAGCTTCGGTGCGATGTGGCAGGGTTGGACGAAAAATCTCTACGCGCTCCTCGGCGCCACATTCGCAAACGCTGCTCGCGAAATC
>DATFQU010000209.1:0-8631 GCA_035264005.1 Candidatus Acidiferrales bacterium | reverse complement strand
CATGAACGATTCCATGGGCAATGGAAGCGGCAGTGGTATGGGCGGCGGCAATGGGAGCGGCGTCGGCAGCGGCTCTGAATACGGTGTTGGCGGCGGCGCGCCGATGGCCGGAGAAAATGGCTACGGTCAGCCCGACTGTGTGTATTGTCCCGATCCGCAGTATTCAGACGCCGGCTTCAAGTTGAAGATTCAGGGCGAAGTAGTTCTGGACGTCATCATCGGCGCAGACGGTCGCGCGACTCACGTCAAGGTAGTCAAAGGCTTGGGCTACGGGCTAGACGAAGAAGCCGTGAAGTCAGCTACGCAAATCTGGCGATTTAAGCCCGCGATCGGGCCCAATGGTCAACCAGCCGCCGTTCGCATGCTGGTTGATATCGATTTCCACCTCTACTGATCCTTCCTTACCGCTTCCCTTCCAACTGAGTTTGGCAACTCGGCACACGCCCCACAACGAGTGCGACACACACTTCCTCGCGTTTGTTAGCATGTGCAACATGAAACCGCGCGGCTTGGGACTCATATTCTCGATGTTTGTACTGTCAGCAGTTTTCTCTCTCGTCTCTGCGCGCTCCACGTTTGCCCAGGAAACAGCTTCCATCAGCTTCACCGTGCAGATCACGCCGACCTCGGGCATCGCTGAACCTGTGCGCGGCCTTCCTGTCTATCTGTTGCACAAGAGCTTCGAAAGTATCTTGGACGAGGCGCAAAGCAACGTTCCTAAGCTGGACATGGACAAGTTCATCGACTCCCAGAAGCTCTCGAAGGAATTGATCGCCTGGATGCACAAGAACCACACCGTAACCCTTCGTGGCGAGGAATTCGCAAAAAATCTGACGCCGCAGGAAATCATCAATATCCCGGAATTCTGGCAGGCCTACTATCAAATCAACGCAGGCAGCAGGGCGTTTGGCTTTCCGCTGCAGAAATACGATGACCGCGACGAGACCCGCAATCCGGCCAAATACCAGCGCGAAGTCGATGATTACCATGCGCGAGTGAGGAAGTACATTGAGCAGAATCCGGACAGCAAGCAGGAGATGGACGAGGAACTCGATTCCATCGATCCCAGCCATCAATGGAAAGACAAAATCGCCGAGCGGGATAACTCGATTCACCGCATGGCTCTTGACTGGGCCCAATCGCGCTATTTGATCGCGCAAACGCAAACGGACGTGGACGGCCGCGCCGAATTCGCGGGCGTCTCAGCCGGAACATTTTGGATCAGCACGCTCGATATTTACGGGCAAGCAGGCGATACGCGCGAAAAATGGGACACACCCGTTTCCTTGCGCGCGGGTACAGCAGCTCAAACTGTCCTTTCTAATTACAACGCCGTTCCTGCAAAACCGCTTCCATAGCCCGCGCTCTTAGAGATTGCATTCGGCAGCAAGCTCCGTAGACTTTCACCGTGGCTTCCCTGTGGCTCTGGACGGTTTTCACTTCTTGCCTGCTGGCGCTGCTGCTCGTGGATCTCGCCGTCTTCGGAGGCAAGCCGCGCGAAATCTTGATCCCAAAGGCTGCAGCGTGGAGCGCGCTCTGGATTGCCCTCTCGCTGGCGTTTGCGCTTTGGCTGTGGCTGCATGCGGGCTCGCGTCCTGCGGTTGAATTTCTCTCCGGCTACCTCATCGAAAAATCGCTGAGCATCGACAACCTGTTCTTATTCGTCCTGATCTTTGAATACTTTCGCGTACCAACGTCCGCGCAACATCGCGTGCTCGCCTGGGGCATTTTCGCCGCGCTGGCCATGCGCGGCACGCTCATCGCCGCGGGTACAGCGCTGATCGACACATTTTCATGGACCTTGTACATTTTTGGCATATTCCTCATTTACGCCAGCCTGCTGATTCTGCTGCGAAAGAAAAAAACAAGAAGCCTCGAAGGCAATCGCATCCTGCGCAGGATCGGAAAAGTCCTCCCCACCGCAAGAGGCGCCGCCAATGGCCGCTTCTTTGTTCGCGAAAATGGCCGCCGCGTTGTCACAACGTTGTTTCTCGCTCTAGTGGCTGTCGAGGCCGCCGATATTCTCTTCGCTCTGGACTCTATTCCGGCGGTCTTCGGCGTCACACGCGACCCGTTCATCGTATTTTCATCGAATGCGTGCGCTATGCTCGGTTTGCGCGCATTATATTTTGTCTTGGCGGGATGGATCGAGCGGCTGCGCCATCTCGCCACGGGCGTCGCGGTCATCTTGCTCTTCATCGGATGCAAGATGCTCGCCGCGTACTGGATAACACTCCCGTCAGGCGTCACGCTTGCCGTAATTGCGTTTGTGCTCGCGATTGCGACGCTCGCGTCATTGGGAAAGCCACGAACCAGAAATAAGGAAGCGGCGAGTGAGAAATTTGCGAGCCAGTCAGGAGAACTAAATGTGGATTTGAAAACTTTGTCGAATACTGAACTCATCGCGCTTCTCGATTCGCCGCCGAGCGCATCGCGCGAATCCGCCGCGCGTGAACTGTTCGAGCGCGGCCGCGCCGACGCTGAACGAGCAATCGCAAACTGGCGCGCGGATTCGCAAATCTCAGAACTAATTTCAATTCACGCAACTGTTGGAATTGCCGTCACGCCGGAACGCTTTACAAAAATGCGCGCGCTTCTCGCTGAGCCACGCCTCGCAGAAGTTCCTCCCGACCAGGACGCCGAGGAACTTGAATGGAATCTTGGCGGCGAAGCACATGGCGAGGTACGTGACGAGGTTCATCTCGATATTTTGACTACGCGCACACCCGGAAAAGACGGCGCCATCGCAAACTTTCTTGCGAAATTCGGCGAAGGAATCCAGCAAGTGGAGTTTCTGACTCGCGATGTCGACGAAGCAACACGCCAACTCGCTTCGCGCTTGAACGTCACGCCCATTTATCCCGCGACGCGCAAAGGAGCGGACGGCACGCGCGTGAATTTTTTCCTGGTGAGCGCAGAAGGCGGCAAGAAAGTTCTGATCGAACTCGTCGAAACTAAGAGGTAGAATCCCCGCAGCGCTCGGTCCTCGGCAGAAACCATCCAACCCGTTTTTGCGTACTTAACATCAGAGGCACAAGAATTGGAGGAGTGTTTATGGCTTTTGTGAGCGAAGTGGAAGAAACCCAAGCGGCGCCGGAACTACGCGAGCTTTACACGACAATTGAAAAAGGATTCGGCAACGTGCCGCATTATTTCAAAGCGCTCGGGCCGCTGCCGGAAGTCATCGCCGCGCAACTGAAGATGACCGCTGCAATTATGGGCGATGGCTCGTTGTCCGCATCTCTCAAAGAGCAAATCGGCCTGGTCGTCAGCGGGCTCAACACGTCATCTTATTGCATCGCGATCCACATGGAATTACTGCAGCAGTTTGGATTCGACAAGAAGTTCGCGCGAAAACTCGCGACGGATTACGAACACGCGCCCGTAGACGAAAAAACGAAAACGCTGTTTCGTTTTGCAGACAAATTGACGCGCAAAGCCGTCGACATCGAGCAGAGCGACGCCGACGAAGTCTTACGCGCGGGCTGGGGTCAGGACGCGCTGCGCGAAGCCGTGCTCACCGTCGGCTTCTTCAGCTACATCAACCGCGTATCGCTGGGTTTGGGTTTGGTCGCCGATTTCTAAGCGGCGCACCGGCCTGTTGCACAATTCGGATTCCGAAGTTCACACAAACGGGTTCTCGTCCGCCGTGGGTCCGTATACCACCGGCAAGGGCACATCCAGCAATCGCAAGTACACCGATAACTGGCCGCGATGGTGGTACATGTGATTAAGGAAGTTCGTTCGTAATGCAGCCGCTCTGGTCTTTCGAAAAAGTTCTTTCCCCTTGAAGGTCAGGCGCCAGCTCCCCATGGCAGTTTCTTCCGTCATGTTCTTGAGCGCCTGTTCCCCGCTGCGAACATTTCTCTCGAACGCAGCACGGATCTCTTCCACACTGTTCACCGCTGCGGGCGTCCCGGCGCCAGCGATGAATTCGTCAGACGTTGCTATTTTTTCCGCCATTCCGTGAAGGTTCGCTACGTGCTTGGCCAGTTCACCCAACGACCTCGACTTCGGATGCGGCTTCCATGAAAGCTTGTCCGCGGGGATTCGCTCCAGCATGCGGCGCGTTGCAGGAGCTTCCTCGCGGAATTCCGCCAAAATAGATTCAACCAATGTCAGCATTCGAGTCTCCTCCCAAGTTCATTTTTCTCCTCGGATGCCCGGACGTCTCCGTCCTCTGCACGCCGAGCCCATAATTCTCCAAAGTGCGCTACAGGTTTCCTTCGGCGCGCTCCCGAATCCTGTTGCCGATGTGCGTCCACCCCTTGTCGATATTTTGCCGGTAATCGTCGGGAATGGCTCCCAGCGCGAAATGGTGGAACGCGATCAGCGTGCCGCCTTCCACTTCACTCAAACGGTATTGCACATTGGAAACAACCGCATACGACATGAATAGTGGCCCGTAAATCTCGAGCAGTGTCGGACGCTTGATCGCTTGCACGTGCCCCCAAAGATGCCCGTCGCCGCCGCCCAGCTCGCGAAACCACCGTCCGCCCGGCCATGTCTCGAGTTTCATCGGCATAGGCTTCCCTTCGTGATTGTCAAAACCCGAGCCGAGCTGCTCCAGCAGAGCGGCAAAGCTAGTGTCCAGTGAGGCGCGAACACGCGTCTCGAGGTTGATGCTGAGAGACAAATTCTCAATCGTCGGTGCTGTTGCAGCCATAGACGTCATAACTCCTCCTTTGAATTTTGAATTTGTGACCTTACTTCACCAACACAAACCCGTCGTGCTAGAACGTCCCTGCCTTTTGCGCAAAAAGAGGAGCCTCATCAGCGCTCGGCCCCCAACTGGCAGGAACCGCGACGTTGAGCATGCGCAAGTACACGCTGAACTGGCCGCGATGTTGATACCAATGGCTGAGCATGACGTCGCGTAAAAACTGTCCCCGCGGCTGCGCCAGCACTTCGTGCGTGCCGGCAAGCATGCGCCATGTTTCCAGCATTGCAGCGTCGCTGAACTTCGGCAGCAGATCCCTAACGACCGCGATGCTTTCGTCAAACGTTTTGAGAATTTGATTTACGCTCGCCGGTTGCGGAAAGCGTGATGCAGGGCCGGAGAAATCTGGCGCTTGTGCAGGACTGTTCTGCACGAATCGAACAATTCCGCCAGGGACAGAAGCAAGATGGTAAGCGAGCTGCCCCGCGGTCATCGATTTCTCGTGCGGCTTCCAAGTCAATCTGTCGTCCGGCAGACGCTCTAAAAATCTCCGCGTGATCGGCGCCTGAGTTTCGAATTCCTGAAGAAGTGTTTCGGCCACATTCATTGTATTTTCCTCCTTGGATTCAAGATGTTCGGCTCTTCCCTTTAGAGAGTCACCGACTTCGATCGCAACCACGCCTGTTTCGAGATCGATGCTCATTTCGGCTTTTCCGTGTTCTCCGAGGAAACTGCACGTGATTCATTTGCCTCTTCGGCGCGCACCTTGATGCGAAGCAACTGATGCTGCCAGAAGCGTTCGAACGTTCTTGTCCAATCGTGCAGCGGTCGAATCGCCTCGGCGTTCGTGCGATAAAGAACGCGACGCCCCCGGCGCCGCGCGCGCACTAAACCAACGTCGCGCAGCACGCGGAGATGTTTGGACACCGACGGCTGAGCGAGGCACAGGGTCAGCACAATGTCGCCGACCGAACGTTCCTGTATCGAGAGATAAGTCAAAATCTCGCGGCGGCGCGGTTCGGCGATGGCGTTGAAGGCGTCGGATGTGGTTGAGGCGCGCGGCATGGGAGTTACAATACATTCCCATATAGGAATATGTCAACCTAAATTTTCGACCCTGTTTTTTGCCTGCCTGAGAGTCCCTTCAGCGGCGGTCGCCGCTCTGTTCGAGCAGCTTTGAAACGAGCGCGGTCCACCCGGTCTGGTGGCTTGCGCCAAGGCCCGCGCCGTTGTCTGCATGGAAGTACTCGTAGAAAAGAAGCAGGTCGCGCCAGTGCGGATCGGCTTGGAAAATTTCCGTGTCGCCGTAAACGGGGCGGCGACCATCGGTTCCCCGCAGGAAAATTCGCACCAGTCGGCGCGAAATCTCCGCGGCAACTTCCCACAGGGTCTTTTGCTGGCCGGAACCCGAAGGAAATTCCACTTTGAGCTGCGGGCCGTAGTAGTAGTGGTAGCGCTGCAAAGCCTCGATCAGCAGAAAATTCATCGGCATCCACACCGGCCCGCGCCAATTCGAGTTGCCGCCAAAAAGCGAAGTGCGCGACTCCGCAGGCTCATAGTCCACGCGATACGGCTTGCCGTCGAGCGTCAGGATGAAGGGATGATTCTGGTGATATTTTGAAAGGGAACGAATCCCGTAGGGCGACAAAAATTCGTTCTCGTCGAGCATGTACCGGAGGATTTGCAGTAATCGTTTTTTGTTGGCGATGGAAAGCAAAAGGCGCGCGCCTTTTGCGGTTCGCTGGCTCATGTCCACGTGTTGGGGCACGTCCGAGTGGTGAAGGATGAACCAGTTCATGCGTTTGACGAAATCGGGGACACGGGCAAGGTCCTGCGGCTCGAAGGTACCCACGGCGAACAAAGGAATCAGGCCGACCATCGAGCGCACTTTCATGGGTATCTGCTGGCCGCCTGAGAGATGGCAAACATCGTAGTAAAAACCGTCAGCCTCATCCCACAGGCTGATGTCTTTGGTGCCGATTCTGTTCATGGCGTCAGCGATGTAGACAAAGTGCTCGAAAAACTTGCTGGCTAGATCTTCGTACGCCGGATCGTCGTGCGCCAGCTCCATGGCAATTGCGAGCATGATGAGACAAAAGTTGGCCATCCAACTGGTTCCGTCGGATTGATCGATGTATCCGCCGCCGGGTAAGGGCTGCGAGCGGTCAAAAACGCCTACGTTATCGAGTCCAAGGAAGCCGCCTTCGAAAACATTCTTGCCTAGCGGATCTTTGCGATTCACCCACCACGTAAAATTGAGAAGGAGTTTCTGAAAGACACGCTCAAGAAACATTCGGTCGGTTTTCCCGCGAATGCGCCCTTCAATTTTGTAAACGCGCCAAGCAGCCCACGCATGCACAGGCGGATTCGCATCCGAAAAATTCCATTCGTATGCGGGAAGCTGGCCGTTCGGGTGCATGTACCATTCGCGAAAAAAAAGAATGAGCTGCTCTTTTGCGAAATCAGGGTCGACGGTAGCCATGGCCACGCAGTGAAATGCCAAGTCCCACGCGGCATACCATGGATATTCCCATTTGTCCGGCATGGAAATCACGTCGGCGTTATAGAGATGGGTCCATTTGTGATTGCGGCCTTCGAGGCGTTCGGGAGGCGGGGGAGGCTGCGTGGGATCGCCCGTGAGCCAGTTGGAAACGTCGTAGTGATAGGACTGCTTGCCCCAAAGCAAACCGGCGAAGGCCTGGCGCTGAGCGTTGCGCGCATCTTCGCTCATGTTCTGCGCGCAACGGCCGGCATAGAATTCGTCGGCTTCTTTGATGCGGTCTGCGAATACGGATTCAAATTCCGCGCCAAAGAAATCGCCGGCGGAAACTTGTTGTTTTCCGGAATGGTCGGATGGAGAACGGTCGGTGAACCTGAGCCGGACGGAAAAGCTCGCGCCCGCCTTGAGCGAAACGGAATAGTGCGCGGCAACCTTTGTTCCAGACTGCGTCGGATTGACGAGATCGGTTCGGCCGTTCACAACGCAGTTGTTGATCCCATCTTTTACGTAAGGAGTCGCGTTCTTCGAGCCGTACAGCGCTGTATAGTTCGTTTCATTTCCGGTGAAGAGAAGCTTGGGCGAGCCTTCGGCGAGCAGCCACCGCTTTCCGTAGTCAGACTGTTGCGCTTCGATAATCGCAAGCCCCGCGGGAGATGGAATGGGATGCGCTTCGCCACTGCGCACCGCACCGCCCCACGACCACGTATTGCGAAACCACAGCGTCGGCAAGAGGTGCAGAGGGGCGGCATCCGGGCCGCGATTGATTGCGGTGATGCGAACGAGGATGTCTTCGGCTGTGGCCTTAGCGTACTCGACGAAAACGTCGAAATAACGATTCTCGTTGAACATGCCGGTGTCCATCAATTCGAATTCGGGATCGTTGCGCGTGCGCCGATGGTTTTCGGCGACGAGCTGTTCATAGGGGAATGCAGCTTGCGGATACTTGTACAAGCACTTTAGGTATGAACTCGTCGGTGTGGCGTCGAGATAAAAATAATATTCCTTTACGTCTTCGCCATGATTTCCCTGCGTGTTGGTGAGGCCGAAGAGGCGTTCCTTGAGAAATGCGTCGCGCTCGTTCCACAGGGCCAGCGCAAAACAGAAGCGCTGATGGCGGTCGCTGAGTCCAGCGATGCCATCTTCGCCCCAGCGATAACAACGGGAGCGGGCGTGCTCGTGCGGGAAATAATTCCAGGCGTCGCCGTTCGCGCTGTAGTCTTCGCGAACAGTTCCCCACTGGCGTTCGGAGAGATAGGGCCCCCAGCGCTTCCAATGAACTTTGCGTTCGCGGGACTCCTCGATCCGTTGTTGTTCGCGCGTCATTGGGACAATACCCTGTCTTCGGGGCGCACCATGGTAACGCAAAGAGACGGTTTGGGCAGGCCGGAATGAGGTCGCAAAGGAGCGAGGCTGCGGATATGAAAAACTGTATGAAGGGCTAATCGGACTGGTGAAACAAGCGAAAATCTGT
>DATFQU010000208.1:0-21588 GCA_035264005.1 Candidatus Acidiferrales bacterium | reverse complement strand
TCTTCCCGCTGCGCTCTAGCTGCTTAATTTTGATCTCGACCAGCGTCCCTGCCGCCGCTTCGCCGCCCATTACCGCGTAACGCGCTGTGGGCCATGCGAAAATAAATCGCGGATCATAAGCTTTCCCGCACATTGCATAATGTCCCGCACCAAAACTTCCTCCGCAAATCACCGCGATCTTCGGCACAACGCTGTTCGCCACTGCATTGACCATTTTCGCGCCCGCGCGAATGATTCCGCTCCACTCCGCTTCTTTTCCAACCATAAATCCGTTCACGTCGTGCAGAAAAATCAGCGGAATCAAATTCTGATTGCAGTCGAGAATGAAACGCGCCGCTTTGTCCGCCGCCTCTGTGTAAATGACGCCGCCGAACTCCATGCGACGTTCGCCTGTGCCAGCCGCGGCAATCTGCACGTGTTTTTTCTGGTTCGCGACAATTCCGACGGCCCATCCGCCGATTCGTGCAAACCCGCAGACTACCGTCTGCCCGTATTCCGCGCGATACTCTTCCCAACGGCTGCCGTCGACGATGCGCGCAATAATTTCGCGCATGTCGTATTGTTTGGCCGCATCGCTCGAGAAGATTCCGTAAATCTCATCCGCCGAGTACTTCGGCGCTTCGGCATTCTGATGATCGAATGGCGCGCCCGCACGATGCCCGATCTTGTCCACGAGCGCGCGAATTCTCGCGATGCAATCCTCGTCGCTCGCCTCGCGAAAATCTACTGTGCCGCTGATTTGCGCGTGCATCTTCGCGCCGCCGAGCTCTTCTGCCGAAGTTTTCTGCCCGATCGCCGCCTGCACCAGCGCTGGCCCTGCCAAAAACAGTCCGCTGCCTTCGGTCATCAAAATGTGGTCGCACATCACTGGCAAATATGCGCCACCTGCGACGCACATGCCCATAATCGCCGTCACCTGCGGAATTCCCATTGCCGACATCACCGCGTTGTTGCGAAATACGCGGCCAAAATCGTCGGTGTCCGGAAACACGTCCTCCTGCAGCGGTAAAAACACTCCCGCTGAATCCACCAGGTAAATCGTTGGGATGCGGTTTTCGATGGAAATATTCTGCGCGCGAATCACTTTCTTCGCAGTCATCGGAAAAAACGCGCCCGCTTTCACGGTCGCGTCGTTTGCAATGATCATTGTTTGCCGACCTGCAACAAGTCCCAGCCCGGTGATCGTTCCCGCGGCAGGCGCGCCGCCCCATTCTTCATACATTTCAAAGGCGGCGTAGAGGCCTAGTTCGAAAAAATGCGTGCCTGGATCAACGAGCTTCGCAATCCGCTCGCGCGCGGTCAGCCGGATTTTCTTGTGCTGCGAGTCGATTGCTTTCGCGCCGCCGCCCAGCCGGATCTGCTCTTCCTGGTTTTTGATTTCTGTCAGGCGCTCGACCATCGCGCGGCGGTTTTTCTGGAATTCCGCGGAGTCTTTCTTGATTTGCGTTTCAATCAGCGAATTGCTCAACGCGGGTCCCCGTGGACGGCGGCTTTTCTCTGGCCGTCCGAAACTCCGCATTGTATCACCGCGCGCATTCAGCTTTTGCGTGTGCGCTCAAATTGCGCGTGGCCGTTTGAAGGTTTAACTCTCAGCTTTCGACTCTCAACTCTGAACCAGTATCTCTCACGCGCTTTGCTTGGCGGGAAATCTCTTTCGAATGAATTCCACAATGTCCTGCGTTGAAGTGCCGGGCAAAAATACTTCTGCGATCCCGGCTTTTTTCAGTCCCGAAATGTCCGCCTCGGGAATAATTCCGCCGATCAGGACGGTTACGTCGCTCATGCCTTTTTCTTTCAGCAATTCCATTAGCCGCGGGCACAGCGCATTGTGCGCGCCGGACAAAATCGAAAGCCCGATCACGTCCACATCTTCCTGCACTGCTGCGGACGCGATCATTTCCGGCGTTTGCCGCAGTCCCGTGTAAATCACTTCCATGCCGGCGTCGCGCAATGCTCGCGCTATCACTTTCGCGCCGCGGTCGTGCCCGTCCAACCCCGGTTTCGCGATCAGCACCCGTATTTTCTTTTCTGCCATTTTATTTTGTCGCGCCGCCTTACCGTCGGTAGACAGTTTTGCTTCCGTCTGCGCGCGCACCAGAATACTTCATCCCATCGCACTTTGGGTAGTTTGTCGCTTCACAGCCATTCGTTTCCGCCGTCTCGCGGCGCGCTTCAGGCATCATCACGCCAACCACGTTCCACTGCATCGGATGCCGGCGCAGCCACCAGCACGGAGGATCTGTCTCATGCGGAAAAATCGCCCTCACGCAAGGTTGTTGCGCCGTTCCCATGTGGAAGTATTCCTGTCTGTGTCCTTTAAGCTGTGCCACCAGAAATTGATTTACCTGCACGCTCGAAAACGCCGTCTGCCGCCTGATTCGCACTTGCAGCACGCTCCAATCTGCTGCGTAGGCGATGGCCAGAGCCGCCACTAAAAACATCACGGTCCGCATGAGAAGGCGTTTCATCGATATCGCTTCGCCGCTCAATTGGTGCTCGATGCTGGTTGGTGGCGCAACGCGCGGCCGGCGAGGACACCGGTGTATTTGCCGCCGTTCACGGCGAGCGTGCCATTGATGAAAATGTATTGCATGCCGACGGACAGAATTTCCGGATGCTCGTACGTTGCTTTGTCCGCGACGGTCGCGGGATCGAACGCAATCACATCGGCGACGTTTCCTTCGCGCAGCACGCCGCGGTCTTTCAGGCCGAGCAGCTCGGCAGGCTCTTCGGTGCTGACGTGAACCATGAAAGGAAGCGTGATCAATTTTTTCTGATAGACGTACAGGCGCAGCTTGCGTGGGAACGTTCCGTAGAGGCGCGGATGGCCGGGCGAACCGTCGGAATCGGTCATCACCCACGGCTGCCGCATGAAATTGTCCACGTCGGCTTCGCTCATGTTAAAGGAAATCACGCCGAGCTCATTCCACGTTTTGTCCTTCGAACACGTTTGCAGAATCGCGAGCGCTGTTTCGGGAGCGGGCATTTTTCGCGTTGCGGCGACTTGCGCCAGAGTTTTCGCGTAAAGCTCCGGCATACCCTGCGACGTGAAAAGCAAAGTATTCGCTCCGCCGCGCCGCTTGATATTTTCCGTGATGGCCGCGAGAAGTTTGTCGCGTTGCGAGGGATCGTTCAGCCGCGCGGACACCTGCTGCTGCCCGCCTTCGTGCGCCCACGGAGGCAACAGCGACGCAGGCAAACTTGTGCCCGAGCCGGTGTAGGGATACTGCGCGGCAGTTACGTTTTGGCTGGCAGCGCGCGCGGCGTTGATTTTCGCGATGGCGTCCACGCTTTTGCCCCACACCTCGGGCCCTAACGCCTTGATATGCGAAATGTGCACCGGAATGTGCGCTTCGCGGCCGATTTCGAGAGTTTCGTCAATCGCGCCAAGAAGGCCGATGGAATACGAATCCTCGTCGCGCATGTGCGTATCGTAAAATCCGCCGTACTGCGCTGCGACTTTGGAAAGCTCGATCACTTCGGGAGTTTTCGAGAAACTTTGCGGCGCATAAAAGAGTCCGGTCGAAAATCCAAACGCGCCGCCTTCCATTGCTTTGCGCACATAGGCGCGCATTTGATCGAGCTGCGCGGGAGTGGGATCCGCGTCCACCGTGCCCATGACAGCCCGGCGAATCGTGCCAAAACCGGTGAGAATTGCGACGTTCGTGCCGATGCCCTGGCGCTGATATTTGTCGAGGGCCGCGGCGACGTCGATGGGGCCGCCGCCGTCATTGCCGACAACAACCGTCGTTACGCCCTGCATGATGTAGTTCAAATTGTTGTGGCGAACGGGATCGTTCAGGTAGGCGTCGGCGTGAGTGTGCGGATCAATGAAGCCGGGGCAAATAATCAGTCCTTTGGCGGAGAAAGTTTGCTTCGCGTGAACGTGCGCTGATGCGGCGTTGCCAATAAATGCGATGCGGTCGCCGCGAATGCCGACGTCGGCGCGGCGAGGGAAGCTGCCGGTGCCGTCAACGATGCGTCCGCCGACGAGCAGATAGTCGAGGTCGTGCGTTTGGGCCGGAGCAGATGCGAGCGGAATGAGAAAGAAAAGGGCAATGGCGAAGGCAGCCAGGGCCGATACGCGACGAAGATTGCGGTTGGTCAGTGTTTTCATGGCGTTAGGGCTGGGATTATCCCTCATGTGGCTGAGTTTTGGGCTGGAATGTTTGGGCGGCCCGGCCGGGCGCCGGTTGGTGTTCGAAGATGGGACAGGTCTTGCGGGAAAAAACGCAAATCACTGGCGATTAGGAATGACTCCCTTCTTTTGTTTTCAGCAACTTACCCTCGTTTCTAATAATCCATAGGTCTGGCGATTAGAATCTCCAAAAGCGTATAAAAAGCGAAAAGCCGCCACATGGCGGCTTGCGGCGCGCGGGAGCCAGTTTCAAAGCGCCCATGCGCGACCAATGTATACCATTCAGATAACATATTGTCAAGGAAAAAACGGGAAACTAGGCGTTTTCGCGCGGGACGCGGGATTCGATGCGGCGGTCGGGAACAAGCCAGATGATAGCTACCGCGATGTAGCACAGGGCGGAGATCCACGGACGGAAGAAGGCCAGAGGGATGGCGGGGGCGTAGATGGCGATGGAAATTTTGCCTTTGCGGTCGCTGCCGATAGAAGCAGCGAGTGTAGATTCGGGCCCATGAACGGCGAGCAGCGTTCTGACGAGGATGAAATAGGCAACGCCGGCGAGGAGAAGGACGACTCCATAGAGCGCGACGGGCACTGAGGTGAAATCGTTGTAGCCCATCCACGCAGTGGTGAAGGGAACCAGCGAGAGCCAGAAGAGCAGATGGAGGTTGGCCCAGAGTGTCGCTCCATTGACGCGCTGGGAGGCATGCAGCAGGTGGTGATGGTTGTTCCAGTAGATGGCGATCATGACGAAGCTGAGGACGTAGCTCAAGAAGTCGGGAATGACTGGCCGGAGCGCGGCGAGCGTGGCTGCTTGCGGCGGTTTCATTTCAAGAACCATGATAGTGATGATGACGGCGAGGACGCCGTCGCTGAAGGCTTCCAAGCGGTTTTTGGTCATGGCGTGCTCTTCGGCAGGTCATATGTAAACGCGAAGCGGTGCCGATGGCAAGGCCAGAGGGCAGAGAGAGTCAGTTGAGAGTCGAAAGTTAAGAGTTGAGCGAGAAAAGGCGGACTACATCGCGCGAAAAGGCGCGCGAATAGGAAGGTAATTTTGAGATTGCTGTTTCGGCACGGTTAAAACGGTGCCGTTACAAATCTGCTCGGTACCTGATTCACACGAAATACTGAAGTTGAAATGGTTTTTGTTTTGTCCCCGTCCGCATTAAGAAGTATTGTGAACCTACCATCATCGCCAAGGTGAAACCCTCCAAGCTGGCCGGGAATGCGTTCGCCCACGTAAAGACTCTGACCGGGCCACAGTCGCTGGCGCACCAGATGTTGTTCCGTGACCTCAAAGGCAGGGCGGCAGAACAACCGGTAACCGTAGGAGTCCCATTCCGGCACAAATCGCCAACGTTCCGATTTGTGATCCCATCGCTCAACGATGTAGTTGACCTCGGTCGCGGGGATACCGTTGACTCGCTCGCTGCAAACACGGACCGATGAAGGGAAAATGCCGTAGTTTGTTAATCGCGCCCGGTATATTTCCGCAATCCCTTGAACTCCCAGCACGTCGTCACTCTTCACGACCGATATATCGGCGTGCAGTCCGAGTGGGGAAAAATGGGCGTAGTGGCGGAAGTGGGCTAACTCGAGCAAAAGAAGGCTGAGGCACATCAGGGCTAGGAGGCCGGCCCCTGCTTTTTGAATGCGGCTCATCTGTTGGGTTTGACACCGACGAGACGTTTTCGGTGCCACGTTCCTGTGGCTCACTGCTCAGATGAGTTCGCTGATGGGACGTTTCGCAGCGGATGAAGTGCATTACAGGAAGAAAAAGCGGACAACATCGCGCAAAAGGCGCGCGAATAGGAAGGTGACTTTGACATTGCGGTGGCGGCACGGTTAAAACCGTGCCCTTACAAAGGCAATGTGGGTGGGCGGCGTGAGGGAAAGGCCGCAGACTTCGCGAAGACGCGAAGCTCTGCGCTACAAGAATGGCGCGTGCCGATAAAACCGATCAGCCCCTACAAAGGCTCGCCGCAAAGCAACAGCAGATTCCTCGCACGTTCGCAACATTTTTACGTTTGCCGCTGGCCGCGGCCAGGCGAACGGTTCCCTTCGCCACTGCACTCAGGGCAGGCGGAATGACAAGGAGAGGCAAATGCAGATTCTTCGCTGGATGCTCGTCGCATCCGCTCAGAATGACAGTGTAAGTTGGTGGATGCGCGAGAGAGATGCCGCAGAACTTCAGAAAGGCGCGAAGCTCTGCGCTACGAAAAGCAAAACAAAAGCAGGTTCCTCGTCGCGAGCTGCCTTGCAGCCAAAAGCGCTCCTCGGAATGACGGTTTGGGTGGTAGGCGAGCGAGCCGGGTGATGGCGACTTCTTCGTGGAAGAAGAAGTATGATACCGGGCCACAACGCTGGAATTTTTGCGGCGGGAGGAAATTCATGATGCGAGTTTCGATACGGGTGATAGGGATGCCGATCCTGTTACTGCTCGGTGCGTGTTCGGTGATGGCGCAAGGGCAAACAGCACAGGGGCAGGCTGTGCAAGGGCAGAGCACGCAGGCGGAGCAGCCGTCGGCGCGGCCGTCGGCGCGGCCGTCATCCCGTTCCATGGACGACCTGAACTGGATAGAATTCAAGCAATTGGTGCCGTCGAAAATAGACACGGTGCTGCTGACGGTGGGAACGGAGGAGGCGCATGGATTCATCAACACTGGCGCGGACAATACGGCTCCCATCGCGATTGCGAAGTCGATTGCGCCCGACGTGAACGCGCTCATCGCGCCGAATATTTCCTACGGCGTGACGGGAATTCTCGCGCCGTATCCTGGGAGCATTCAGATTTCGCCGGACGTTTTCCGCGCATACGTGCGAGCGGTGCTTCTCGGGCTGGTGACGAACGGCTTTCGGAACATCATCATCCTGAACGGGCATGGGCCGCAGGTGGGGATTCTGCAGAATTTGGCCGAAGAGATTTCGCTGGAGAACAAAGTGAACACGCTGGTGGTGAATTGGTGGATTTTGAGCAACGACATTACGCACGAAGTGTTCGGCGAGAATGGCGGGCATGGAACGAACGATGAAACGGCGATGATTCAGGCCGTTGATCCGAAACTGGTCCACTGGGATCTTTTCAGCGGGAAGGACATGGCCACGGCGCTTCCGTCGCCGGCGGATGGATGGTCGGCCACGCCGTTCCCGTCGACGATTATTCTTTACACGGAAGGGCAGGGACTGCCGAAGGATCGCAGCCAAGCCAAGGCGGAAGAGTTCTACAACAAAGTGGTGGCGAAGGTGCGAGCGCTGGTGCAGGACACGTTGCACAAGTGGCAGATGGCGGGGTTTGAGGAGCCGTAGGCTTATGCAAGTTTATAGCTCCAGTTAGCAGGGATTAGATTCGTCTTCGCGGTGTTCCGCGCACGCCTATTCTTGGCAACTCAGCGAATGGCATATTGTCTCGCTGTAAATTAAAGCGTATCCTCGCCGATACTTGGCCGTTGCGACAATTCTCCTTGGGAAGGACTCCGTGAAACCGAAGCGAGCGATGTTCCTTGCGGCAGGCTCAATTCTTCTTATGATATGCGGCCAAAGCAATCTTCAGGGGCAGCAGCAGCAAATCACGAAATTTGACCGCGAAGCCGCACAGGAAATGCTGAAGACTATCCGCGACCGCGTGAAGCAGTATTACTATGACCCGACCTATCACGGTGTGGATTTGGATGCGCGTTACAAAGAGTATGAGGGGAAGATAGAGCATGTTGCGAACCGCGGGGCAGCATTTGCGGACATTGCCGCCTATCTTTCTGGGCTCCATGATTCGCACACGTTTTTCATTCCTCCTGAACGATCAGCCGTTTTTGATTACGGGTTTCGCATGGAAATGGTTGGCGACAAGGCTTACGTCACGAACGTGCGGCCCGGGTCAGACGCGGCCACTAAGCTGCGTCCGGGAGATGAGGTTCTCGGCCTGAATCGTTTCAACGTAAATCGCCAGGACTTCGGGGATTTAACGTACTTCCTCTACACCCTTGCGCCCCAAACTGGCGTTACGTTTGAGTTGCGTGATCCGTTAGGCCAAGAGCGCCAAGAATTCGTGAAGACGACAGTGCAAAACCGGCCGCTTCCCACATTCTCGAATGACCTCGACTTTGCGGACTACATTCACTACCGGGAATCGTTTGAACACCGAATGCATGCACGCTCCGAGGAAGTGGGGGACGCGTTGATCTGGAAAGTGCCAGGTTTCTTCGAATCTGACGAGGAAGTGGACCACATGCTTGCCAAGGCGCGAGGGCACAAGGCGCTAATCATTGATTTGAGAGGAAACCTTGGCGGCAGCGGAGAAATGGTTGCACGGATGATCAGCGGCCTGATGGACCACAACGTCAAGGTGGCGACACGCGTTTCCCGGACGTCGGAAAAGCCGATCGTAGCGAAGTCGCGAGGCAAGGAGGTCTTCGCGGGGAAGCTGGTGGTTCTCGTTGACAGTATCTCGGCTTCCGCAGCTGAGGTTCTCGCGCGCGTGATACAGATTGAACACCGCGGCCCAGTCGTGGGTGACCGATCCTCGGGCATGGTGATGGAGACAACAATTCATCCCCTGTTCCATCCGGGCGAATATGCTGTGGCGATTACGGATGCAAACTTGATTATGTCCGACGGGAAGAGCCTTGAGGGCATTGGTGTGACGCCAGACGTTGTCGTACTGCCAACGGGAGCGGACCTTGCTGCGGGGCAAGATCCGGCACTTTCAAAAGCCGCGGAACTGGTCGGCGTCACTCTCGATCCAGCAGCAGCGGGAAAGTTATTCCCGTTCGAGTGGACACCACTTTCAGCAGAATAGAATTTCGTCGCATCTGGCTGGAGTTAGGGGAAGCTAGGTGATGGCGACTTCTTCGTAGGCGCCGAAGACGGCGCGCATGGCGTCGCAGATTTCGCCGAGGGTGGCGTAGGCTTTGACGGCTTCGTAGATGAAGGGCATGAGATTCTCGGAACCTTCGGAGGCTTTGCTTAGCGCGTTCAAGCGGCGGTCGACTTCGGCAGAGGAGCGGTCGGCACGGAGTTTCGAGAGGCGCGCGGCCTGGCGATGCGCGACGGTTTCGTCGATTTGCAGAATGTCGATGGGCTTTTCTTCGGCGACGAAATCGTTGACGCCGACAATGATTTTTTCCTTGCGGTCCACTTCCACCTGATAACGATAGGCGGCTTCGGCGATTTCGCGCTGAGGATAGGCGCGTTCGATGGCGTCAACCATGCCGCCGAGCGCATCGATTTTTTCGATGTAGTCCCATGCGCCGCGCTCGACTTCGTCGGTGAGTTTTTCGACGAAATAGGAGCCGCCGAGAGGGTCGACGGTGTTGGTGACGCCGCTTTCGTGAGCGATGATCTGCTGAGTGCGAAGAGCGATAGTTGCGGCGAACTCGGTGGGGAGGGCCCAGGCTTCGTCGAGAGAATTGGTGTGGAGAGATTGCGTGCCGCCCATGACCGCGGCGAGAGCTTGGAGCGCGGTGCGGACGACGTTGTTGTAAGGCTGCTGCGCCGTGAGCGAACAACCGGCGGTCTGCGTATGGAAACGAAGCGCCCAGGAGCGCGGATTTTTCGCGTGGAAGCGTTCGCGCATGACTTTGTACCAGATGCGGCGCGCGGCGCGGTACTTGGCGATTTCCTCGAAGAAGTCGCTGTGGGCGTTGAAGAAAAAGGAGAGATGCGGAGCGAAATCGTCGACGTCGAGGCCGCGGCGAATGGCCCAGTCGACATATTCGATTCCGTCGCGAAGAGTGAAGGCGAGTTCCTGAATGGCGGTGGAACCGGCTTCGCGGATGTGATAGCCGCTGATGGAGATGACGTTGAATTTGGGAGTTTGCTTGGCGCCGAATTCGAAAGTGTCGATGACGAGGCGCATGGAAGGGCCCGGCGGGTAGATGTATTCCTTCTGCGCGATGTATTCCTTGAGGATGTCGTTTTGAATTGTGCCGCCGATGTTTTTCCAGTTCGCGCCCTGCTTTTCAGCGACGGCGAGGTACATCGCCCAGATGACGGCGGCGGGAGAATTGATGGTCATGGAAGTAGTGACGTCGGCCAGTGGGATTTTGTCGAAAAGGACTTCCATGTCGGCGAGGGAGCTGATGGCGACGCCGCATTTACCGACTTCACCTTCGGAGAGAGCGTGGTCGGCGTCGTATCCCATGAGAGTGGGAAGATCGAAGGCGACGGAGAGGCCGGTTTGGCCCTGCGAGAGAAGATAGCGGAAGCGCTGGTTGGTGTCTTCAGCGGTGCCGAAGCCGGCGAACTGGCGCATGGTCCAGAGGCGTCCGCGATACATAGTGGAATGAATGCCGCGGGTGTAAGGAGGCTGGCCGGGATAGCCGAGATCTTTTTCAGGAGACCAGTCGGCGAGGTCAGCAGGAGTGTAAAGGCGATTGATGGGATAGTCGGAAATGGTGGTGAATTTTGTGGCGCGTTCGGGAGATTTTTCGAGAGTGGGCTGAAGAACTTTTTCCTGCCATTCGAGTTCGGCGGCAGAAGGTTTGCGGTGGGATTCGGGCTCCGCGCTGGTAGTGACGGATGAGGTGCGATTTTCCTTGGTCATGAATACTCCTAGAGCTGTAGGGCGCCCGAAATCGGCTTCAAGTAATTGTAGGGCAAGCAGCGGGGAGGGACAAGAGGATGCGATGGCGTTCTGGGAAAAAGCCGGAATACATCGCGCGGATAAAGCGCGCGAAAGGAGGCCGCAAAGAGCGCGGCCGTTTTGGTGAATCGTCTAGTGGCGCGATAAGTGGACGTTGCGTCCGCCTTTTGAGAAAACGGGCGGCGTAAAGCCGCCCCTACAGTTTCGCACAACGAGCAAGGATGGGAAGATGAGAGAAGGGCGACGACGAGAGCCGCAGAACTTCGCGGCAGGCGCGAAGCTCTGCGCTACAAGAAGGGAATCCTACCCTCCCCAAAATGGTTCGGGCAAAAGAGCCGGAGTGAAGTCCGATGGGCTACCTCCTAAAAAGTTTTTTCGAGGCGAGATTCTTCGGGCCAATAGACGGCCCTCAGAATGACAAATAAAGACGGCCCCAATGAGGCTTCGGGGCCGGGACGCGCGTGCAGCGCGAGCGCGAAGGGTGGGGCACCCGAAAAAGCAAAGGCAAAAGAGGGCGGCGTAAAGCCGCCCCTACAAAGGCGAAGGCGCACAGGCTGAAGCCTGGGCTGATTACTTGTTGAGGCCGAGGCCGAAGACGTCGGTGCCAGCTAAACGTTGGCCGAGCGTGCCGGGAATGCGAGGTGCGCTGGCGGTGAAATTGTCGATGGGCTGGCGATTACCGGCGATGGTGATGCTGTTGCTGGTCAGAGTCCGGCCGAGGGCCTGATTGAAATTGACCAGAGCAATGGCCAGATTTGTCCTGGCGGTAAGTTCATTCAATTTCGCGGCGTTGAGGTCGCGGGATTGAAGAACCACGTTGTAAGTCGTGGACGCGCCCAGGTCGAACTTTTTCACTTCGTCGTCATATGTTTCCTGGGCGAGTTGCGTGGCCTTGATGTCGGCGGTGACGAGCGCGGCGTCCTGTTGAACGGCGGTGAGTGCCTGGCGAACGCCGACGACGATGGTGTTCTTATCGCGCTGGAAGATGGTCTGCTGCTCACGCTCGGTCAATTGGGCGTTGGCGGCTGTGGCCTGGGCGGAACGGTTGCGAAGGGGAAGGCTCAGATTCAGTGTGGCCGAATAGGAGGGGAATTTGTTGTGAAAGATATCCGAGTAAGTCGTGCCGATGCCTCCGGGTACGGCGGGGCCGACAGTGCCGTTCGGAAAACCGATGAACGTAGGAAGGCCGGTCGCTGGGTTTATCACCGCATTGCCAGCCGAGTCGACGACGGGGGTGGTGGTGTCTGCGGTGAAAGTGCCGTTGGGAAGGAAGGCGCCGTTGGAGGCTCCGCCCAAACCTTCGCTGGTGTACTGGGCGGAGAGATTCAACTGCGGCAGGAGTCCATTCTTGGTGGCCTTCACTTCAACCTGATCGGTATTCAGAGTGAGTTGGTCGACCTTGAGTTCGGGCCGATTCGCCCATGCTTCATTTACCGCGTCTGGAAGTTGAACGGTAGGAGCTTGGGGAACCTCCTCAAGGGTTGTCGTCGGAATAATCTCGACGCCTTGGAGCCGAGAATCGGTCGGGTCCTTGGTGATTAAGTTGAGGACGACAGTTTCCTGCTGAAGCTGGTTAGTTTGCGCGGTGATGAGCGCTTGGTTGTCCGACGCGATCTCGGATTCTGCTGTGACCACATCGAGGTGAGCCAGCGTGCCGATTTGAAGCTGGCGCTGGTCGTCGTCGTAGAGTTTTTGGGCGACGCCGAGGGTCTGCTTGGCAACGTCGACGGCCTGGCGGTCGGCCGCAAGCGTCCAGTACTGATTGGAGACCGAAGTGATCTCGGTGATCACTTGTTCCTCGAACTGAAGCTTGCCGATCTGGGTTGTGTTCTTGGCTTCGAGGATGAAGCGTGTGTGGGGCAGGAAGCCGAAGCCGTTCAGCAAAGGCTGCTGGACGCCGATGATGAGGCTCGACTGGACAAAGGGGTTGAAAAAGTCCTGTTGGAGGGATGACGAGCCGCGAGTGTTGTCGAGCGCGATGTTGAACGTAGTGCCGGTATGGAATTCCTGCGAGTAGCTAAGGTTGAACTGTTCACTGTGGCTCTTGACGATCAAAAACGAACCGCTGCTGGAGGAGCTGCCGCCCTGGAGAGCGTTATTTGCGGCGACGACGCTGTCGGATATGCTCGTGGTCGCTGCGATGACGGGATCAAAACTGCCGCCACCGCCGCCACCGATGACGAAGGCGCCGAGCGGAGTACCGCCGCCTTCAGCATTGAGCAACTGGGTTTGGTCAATCCAGGGAGTGTATTCGGCGACGGCGATATTCAGGTCATTCGCGAGCGCGAGAGAGATGGCGTCTTGCAAGCTGAGCTGGAGCTTGCCGTTCTGGATAAGGTCGTAAATCCTCGGGGAGTTGGCGAGATTTGACTGGGGGATTGATTGCTCGGTGTAAGGCGCGAAGATGCCGGGGAAGGCGCGCTTGCCTTTTGTGTAGTTATAGCGCTCGAGGAGATTGGGGTAGGAGTCCGAGGACTGCGGAGAATTGGCAGAGGCCTGGCTCGGAGCTTGGGTTTGCTGTTGAGCTGGCACCTGCGCGAATACTGGCATACCAACGGCCAGGGATGCTCCCAGGTAAAGAGCGACGATGACGCGAAAAACCCTTCCAGTCATATTATTTTCTTCCTCTCAGGCTATTTGACGATTGTGGATTTGCCCTAAATGAGTTAAACGTGCCAGCAGAGCGATTTGTTTCAACTGATTCGATGCAAGGTAGCGTCCAACCGTATGCGATTTGAATCAACGGGCTAACGGGCGGGCTTGGGGCATACGCCGACCGCAATCAGACACGGCTCGAACAAGAGTGAATACATAGGAGGAATAAGGTAGCATCGGCGCGGAAAGTTGACAATGAGGACGGCGTGACCTAGGCTAACGGCGCTTTGGGCGATAGGAGGGATTCGGTGGAAGCGGGCGAGGTCCGGCAGATACTCGAGAGAGTTGGAGCGGTCCGGCAGGGGCATTTTGAGCTTTCGAGCGGACGGCACAGTGCGACGTATGTGCAGTGCGCGCAGGTGCTGCAGTATCCGGATCTGGCGGAGAAACTGGGGAGGGCGCTCGGCGAGAAATTCCGGGATTTGCAGGTGGAATGCGTGGTGTCTCCAGCGCTGGGAGGGATCCTGGTGGGACACGAGGTTGCACGGGGACTGGGTGTGCGGGCGATCTTTGTGGAGAGGGATTCTTCTGGACAGATGGCTCTGCGACGAGGATTCGGGCTGCGCGAGGACGAGAGAGTTTTGGTTGTAGAGGACGTTTGGACGACAGGCGGGTCGACGCGAGAAACAATCGGAGTGGTGGAGCAGGCGGGAGGAAGGGTGGTTGCAGCAGGCGCGTTGATTGACCGCAGCGCCGGGAGGCTGGAGTGGGACGTGCCGGCGAAGGCGTTGATTGAGATTAGTATTCCGAGCCATGAAGCTTTTGAATGTCCACAGTGCCGCAGAGGCGAAGCAATCACGAAACCAGGAAGCCATTTTGCGCGGCTGAGCGCGTAAGACTGGGCAACACTCTTTTAACCGAAATAAAACTTGCAATTCATCAAGGTGGGCGTAGACTTCTGCCAGGATTTTACCGCGCAGCTACTACTTAGAGGGTAGGCGGCTTCGCACAAGAACGAGGCTCCCGAGAGAGCCGGAGTTAGTCCAGAAACGAAAGATCGACTGTAGGCGTCCACGCACAGGCCGCGTGGAGTGTCGTCTCCAAACCCAGCAGAACGCACCGAAGGCCGATTGAGGTTAGCGATATGGCTATCGTGAGAGTTCCTCAACTAGGGAGAACTTTCATTATGCCTGCCGAAATCGAGATGTATTTGGCAAGCATCGGGGTGGAATATCAACGCTGGACGCGCGTTCGGCCCATCCCCACAGATCATTCCTCAGAAGAAGTCCTGAGAGCGTACGCGCCGGAACTCGAAAGCTACAAAGCAGAAAAGAAATTTTCGGGTTATGACATCGTGGATTTGACGCCCGAGACTCCGAGGTTGGAAGAAATGCTGCGCGAGTTCCGGAGAGAGCACTGGCACGACAATTTCGAGAGTCATTTCATTTTGGCGGGACGCGGGGTTTGTAATGTCCATCCGACGGGGCGACCTGTGGCGACGGTGGAGCTCGAGCCCGGAGATTTGATTTCGATTGGGTGCGGAATACGGCATTGGTTCGACCTGTGCGCTGAGAAAAGATTCCGAGCGATCCGGTTCGTTTCTGAAGATGAGGATCGAATCATCGGTTACACCGGAAGCGGAATCGAGGCGGACTACGAGCCGGTGTGCATGGGTTTGGCGTACTTTCCGCTGAAAGTGGCGCGCCCTGTGCGCGAGACCTCGCACAGTTTCTGAGACGTTTTGCTTCCACTGTTTGTTTTCCTCGTAGAAACGGCGTCATGCGATAATTTGCGCGCATGAGAAACATCAAGCTGACGCTTGCCTATGACGGCGCCAAATTCCACGGCTGGCAAATCCAACCGGGCGTAGCGACAATCCAGGGGTCATTGACGGATGCGGTCCGCAAGATCACGCAGGAACCGGTGTCTATCTATGGGGCGAGCCGGACGGACGCGGGCGTGCACGCGCTGGGGCAGGTTGCGAGCTTCAAGACGCGGTCGATGCTGGCGGCGGAGGAGTTGCAACGAGCGATGAACGCACTGCTGCCGGCGGAAATTCGCGTGGTGGCGGCGGAAGAAATGGGGAGCGATTTCCACGCGCGGTGGCAGGCGCAGGAGAAGACGTATCAATACCGGATGTTTCGCGGGGAAGTGATGTCGCCGTTCGAATATCAGAGAGTGCTGCACTATCCGTATCCGCTGGACGAGGAAGCGATGTGCGTAGCGGCGAAATGCTTCGAGGGGGAACATGATTTCAGTTCGTTCACGGCTTCGAGCGGATCGGAGGAGACGGATAAAGACCGGTCGCCGGTGCGGGTGATTTTTCGGTCGGAGCTGGAGCGTCACGCGGAGCGGCAAGAAATCAGCTATGTTGTGACGGGGAAATCTTTCCTGCGTTACATGGTGCGCAAGATTGTGGGGACGCTGTTGGAGGTTGGGAGAGGAAAACTGCGAGCGGAAGATATCGCGGGAGTGTTCGAAGCGCGGGACCGTTCTCGGTCGGGCCCGACCGCGCCGCCCGAGGGATTGTATCTGGTCGGCCTGAAGTATCCTGAGCCGTGGAAAATCTAGGAATGGGTCACTTTGAATTTCGACTCCTTGTGTCACGATTCCCCAGGCTCCCTAACCGGGGACCTGGGGGCCTGTTTGCAAGAAAATTCAAACTGACCCACGCCCCGACAGAGAGAGTAAGCAAGCCGTAAAGGCATGAAGAAGACACTGAAAAAATGGCTGTGGCTGATTGGCGCGCTGATCGTTATTGCGGCGCTGCTCTATCACGAGCGTAATTCGGCGATGCTGGCGGGGTTCAGCTGGCAGAAGCTGGGTGCGTCGCTGACAAATGTGAATTATGGCTTGCTGGCGCTGGCGCTGGGGACCGTTTTTGTTTCCTATGCACTGCGTGCGGCGCGGTGGGTGGGATTTTCGCGGTACATGGGGAAGGCGCGTTTCTGGAACGTCTACAGCGCGACGATCATGGGGTTCACGGCGATTTTTCTGTTGGGGCGCGCGGGCGAGCCGGTGCGGCCTTTGTTAATTGCGCGCAAGGACCGCTTGCCGGTGGGGGACAGCCTGGGCGTGTACGTGCTGGAGCGGATTTTTGACGCGGGCGCGACGGTGGTGCTGGCGGCGTGCGCGCTGCTGGCGATGCGGGGGAATGGGCTGGCCGGCACAGGGCAACAGTCGAGCGCGCTGCTGCGCGACGCGAGGCTGGCGGGCTGGGCGCTGTTCGGCGGCTTAGTAGTGCTGATTATTCTGCTCGTTTATTTTCGCATGCACGGTGCGAAGGCTCTGCGGTCGCGATTGCAGCACTGGCACAAGCGAAAAGGGTGGCGGGGTAGATTAGCGACACTGATCGACGGATTCAGTGAAGGATTGCAGGCGATCCGGTCGGCAAAGGATCTGTTCGCAGCGGTTTCGTACACGGGGATTCACTGGCTGGTGATGGCGTTGGTTTATTTTTGGGTGATTCGGAGTTTCGGAAGCCGCGGCGGGGAGTTGGAGTTTCGCGGAGCGGTGCTCGTGCTGGCATTTACGATGGTGGGTTCGGTGGTGCAACTCCCAACGGTGGGTGGCGGGATGCAGTTGAGCACGTTTCTTGTTCTCAGCGTCATTTTTGGAGTAGAAAAGGAGCCCGCAGCGGCGATCGCGATCATGATTTGGATTATCTCGTTTGCAGCGGTGACGATTGTCGGACTGCCTCTGTTGATTCGGGAAGGATGGTCGATGGGAGCTTTGCGTCGTTTGGTGCATGAAGAAGGAGTGGAAGAGGAGCGCGGGAAACACGCGACGCTCAGGGAGATTGACATGGCCAAGCGCGAGCCGGAGACGCGGCGGTGAAGTGTCCTTATTGCTCGCATCTCGACGATAAGGTGGTGGATTCGCGTGAAGGAAAGGCTGGGGATTTGATCCGGCGGCGGCGCGAATGTTTGAAATGCGGGAAGCGATTCACTACGTACGAGCGAATCGACGAAATTCCGTACATGGTGATCAAGAAGGATGGAAGGCGGGAGAAATTTGACCGACACAAGATTTTGCAGGGGTTGCTGCGCGCGTGCGAGAAGCGCCCGGTGCCGACAGCGAAACTGGAAGCGTTGGTGGATGAGTCGGAGAAATTCGTGAACGAGGCGACGGACAGAGAGCGTACGACGTCGGAGATTGGCGAATTGCTGATGGCGCGACTGAGAAAACTGGATAAGGTGGCGTATGTGCGATTCGCGTCGGTCTATCTGGACTTCAAGGATGTGAAGGAGTTCATGGCGGAGCTGAAGGGATTGCTGAAGGAGCGTACGCGGAAATAGCCCCGACTCTACCGTGAGCTTTTGGGGAGGAGGATATTTTGCCAAAGAAAACGACCGATGCGGCAGCGCTTGCGCTGCTTAGACACACCGTAGCGACGCTAGCTTACCGCGGAGCAAAGGCGCTTCGCGGAACGCCAGCGGGATTTGCGCAATTTCGCGTGGGCGAGACAACGCGCCGGCCAGGAGAGATCCTCGCTCATCTGGGAGACCTTTTCGAATGGGCCCTCACAAAAGCAAATGGAGCGGAGAAGTGGCGCAGCTCTTCGCCGCTGACGTGGGAAAAAGGTTGTGACCGCTTCTTCGCCGCGATCAAGGCCTTTGATGCCCGGATCGCCTCGCGAAAGCCGCTGGCATGCTCTGCGGAGGAAGTTTTCCAGGGGCCGATTGCTGACGCTCTGACTCATGTCGGGCAAATTTCGATGCTGCGCCGTTTGGCGGGCGCTCCGGTTCGAGGTGAGAATTACGCCAAGGCAAAGATCAGGATTGGGAGGGTTGGGTCTAGGCAGGCAAGGCCTGGGTTTGAATTTGGCTAAACTGTTGGAGAGTCCTTCGTTGTGGAGATACGTCAGTGCGGTTGCCAGACGCCGGCGGCGAAGGTCTTGCGAGTTTGGAAGCCGAGATTTTCGTAGAGGCGCACAGCGTTGGCATTGGTGGCTGTGACGGTGAGCGTGAGAGCGCGATAGCCGTGTTCGTTGAGGGCTGACAGAGAAGCTTCCATCAGGCGGCGGCCCAATCCATTTTTTTGATAACCCGGAAGGACGCAGATTTGCGTGGTGTGCCCGATGCCGGGCGCGACGGTGGAGGTCAGAACCATGGCGATGGGCGTTTCCGTGGGGCCGGGGCGAACGATGAAGGAAGCCTCGGGACAGAACTGGCCGCAACCGGGGAGAAGGACAATGTTGCGGAGGAACTTTGTGGCTCCGACTTCGGTGCGGTACTGGTCATTGATTTCACTGTCGACATGGTCGGCGTAGGCGCGCTGAATGAGGCGCGCGCAAGGTTCGAGGCATTTGTCAGTCCAGGCTTCGAGGCGCAGGCCATTTTGTGCTTGCGCGCGGAAGGGTAGGGCTGAGGGAAGTTCGAGAAGCATGAACTGGCGGCGACGCAGTCGGAAGTTTTGCTCTTCAAGGGTGGCGTCGAGCGCAGTGCCGAAAGGCATGAGCTGGGCCTCAATGCGCTCGATAAACGGCGTGGCGCGGAGAGCGTCGAACATTTCGAGGAGGAGTTTTTTGCTAACGGCGACCTGATCGCATTGGGGAGAAGCGAAGAGACCGCCGATGAGGCCTTTCTGGTCTTCAAAGACGTAAAAGCCATAGCCGACGGGTTGTTTGCCTTCCATTGCGGCATAGCCAGCAAGCGAATGCGAATCGATGAACTTACGAATCAGGTGCTGGGAAGGGCGGTAATCCCAATAGAGCTCTTTGCGCCAATGGTCGGCTTCCTCTTGGAACAAAGGCTGCAAACCGCGCGAATGAATCTGCCGCAGATCTTGAATCTGCATGGCTCGTCTACTTGGCCTCGATTGAAGCAATTATAGCTTTGGGACGCTGCGCGGACAATGCGGGTCCAGCGACTTTGTGACGTGACGAAGCGCCGGGATTTGCGATGACATGCGGAGAAACAGTTACTAACCAAAAGGAATGGCTGCGAAGACGACTGAATAAGCTGTGCTAAACTGCGCCGAAAAGGGAGGGAGACCCAGCATCCCATGAGCTCGGTGGCGAACTTTAGGCGTGCCTTGGCGCGAGTTCTTCGTGTTGCGGGGACGTTTCTCGCGCTTGCGCTGTTTCTCTTCCTCGCCGTGGCGACCATTTCCGGTTATTTGCTATATCAGATTGTTTCGCCGCCACGAAATCCCGCGAACGTTGACGTCGCGCTGCTGATGGGCCATCCAACCGCGTACAAATTCACTGTTCCGGGGGAGGGCAGCCGCGAGGGATGGTTTTTCCCGGGGCTGCTGCATGCGCCGACGATTATCCTGTGCCATGGATACGGGTCGCAGCGGGCGGACGTGCTGACGCTGGTCACTGCGCTGCAGGAGCACCAATTCAATGTTTTCTTGTTCGATTTTACGGCGCATGGGGCTGTCGCAGGAAAGACAGAGCTTGGATATGACGAGACTCAACAGCTTCTAGCGGCTGTTCACGGCCTCGAACAGCGGGATGACATTGACCGGACGCGGTTTGGTGTTTGGGGAACGGACTTGGGCGCATATGCGGCAGTTGCGGCGGCGGGACAAGAACCGCGAATCGAATCGCTTGCGCTGGATTCCGTCTATGACCAGCCGTCGGATTTTTTGATGGTGCAAGTGGGGCACACGGGGCTTGGCGGATTGCCGCTGGTGAGGACGTTTTGCCTGTTTGGATTTCGAATGATGAATTACAAGTATCGGATGATACCACCCGCGCGCGCGGCTCTTTCGAGGCTGCAGAGCATCCCAAAGCTGTTCGTTCAATCGACAGACAGGCCGGAACTGAGCGAGGAGACGCTGCGGATGTTTCAGATCGCGCCACCCCCAAAGCAACAACTGATAAATACGCAGGAATACACGGAAATGAGCGATGAGGCACGGCGCGGGTATGAAGATCACATCGTGACTTTCTTTTTGCAGAACCTGCCACCAACGGGCCAGCCCGCGCAATAGCGCCGACTAGTTCGTTCCTTTCGGCTGTACGGATTCCACCCAACAATAAGGAAGGAAGCGCGCAACGATTTTGCGGTGAACTATGCCTGAATCGTTGAGTTGCATGTCACCGCCGGAACTCAGGAGCACGTAGCTCTCGGCAGAAGACTGCGGGTCGAATTGCGGGAACGAGGAACGGTAGAGATAGAAGAGGAGGCCGTACTCACAATTCCGGTTGATGTCGCCGAAGGAAGTGATGCCTGGAGAAGATGGAATTGTGGTTCGAATGGTTTCGGCGAGAGGTCTAGATGATAGAAGCGGATCAAGGCGGGGCAGGACGCGAACGGTTGCAGCGAGGACGACGCAGGCGGAGACGATCGCGGACGACATGAGCAGGAGCGACCACTTGCGGCGGAGGGCGAGGAGTTCGACGGCGAACGCTGCAACGATGCCGATGAGCAGAGAGATGATTGCAAGCTGGCTGATTTGCTGGCGATCAAAAGGTGCGTAAGCGGGCATGCGATGAAAAGCGACCGCGCCCGCAACTCCTAGGGCAATCCACATGGTTCCGGTGGCGATTCCTATCCACTGCGCGCGGCGAGGGGCATGGTCGGTGGCGTAGATGAAGGAGTGCGCGAGCAAGACGGTCAGCGGCGGAAGAACGGGGAGGATGTATTCGGGAAGTTTTGATTGCGAGAAACTAAAGAAGACAAACGGGACTATCGCCCAGCAGGCGATGAAGAGTCCGGGAGAGGTGCGCCAGGAGCCGTCGCGAAAGATGCGGGCAGCGTCGAAGAGAGGGCCCGCGAGAAGCGCAGACCAAGGGAGAAGTCCGAGCAAAATAATGGGAGTAAAAAACCAGAATGGCTCGCGGTGCTGAAACACCGGAGTGAGATAACGCTCGAAATTGTGTTCGATGATGAAGATGTGGAAAAAGTCTGGATTGGCGTGAGCGCAGAGTACATACCAAGGCAGCGTTACGACGACGAAAAAGAAAATTGCGAGCGGATGTAGCATGTGAAACGCGCGGCGCAGGTTTTTTGTAACGATAGCCCAGAGGAGAACGCTGCCTCCCGCGAGGATAAGGCCGACCGGGCCTTTCGCCAGGGCTGCGAGGCCGAGCCAGAGGCCGAGAAGCGCCAGGTCGAGTTTGTCGCTGGGCTTGTGACGCAGGGGGTCGACCGGGAACGCGCCGCGTTTTTCGAGGATGCTTACTGCGGAAAAAAGTGCGAGGGAAAGAGCAGCGGTAAAAAGCATGTCTGGTCCAGCGGCGCGCGAGAAGGCAATGACGCCTACGCAGGTGGGAAAAACCAGGAGAGTGGCGCGTGCGGTGCGGTGGCCATAGCGCCAGAAACCG